>NZ_SZWS01000019.1:8612-28440 GCF_005281245.1 Citrobacter sp. wls826 | reverse complement strand
CCGTGGCGGTAAATTTATGCGGCCCGTCGGCGAGTGAGGTTGGGGTAAATGTCCAGGTGCCGTCTGGCTGTACGGTGACGGTGCCAATAGAACCGCCATTATCATAAATCGTAATCTTCGCGCCGGGCTCGCCGGTTCCGGAGAGTTCGGGATTCGAGCTTTTGGTACTGCTGCCGTTACTCAGCGTTTGTAGATTTGTCCCAATAAGACCTTCTGCAGAGCTGATAACCGGGGCAACTGGTGGGGTGGTATCAATCGTCAGCGTAAAGTTCCCTGCATTGCTGGCGTTGCCTGCAGCGTCCGTGGCGATAGCGGATAAATTGTGTGCGCCTTCACTGAGTGGTTGGCTGAGTTGAATACTCCAGGTGCCGGCGGGTAAAACCGTTGTGCTGCCAATTGGCGTGGAACCCTCATAGAGGGTGATTGTAGAACCAGCTATTCCGGTTCCTTTCAGCTCTGGCAAGGTATCGTTTGAACGGCTTCCGGAAGGCAGATCGATCGGCGCATTTCCAACGTCGTCGGTGGCAGCCAAAATGACAGGATCGCCTGGCGGTTGAGTATCTACGGTAACGCTGACCACTGTGGGTGAGGTGATGACATTACCGGCGGCATCGGTTGCCGATACCGTAAACTGATGAGTGCGATCGCTGAGCACCTGATTTCCCGGAACGGTATAGCTCCAGGTGCCTGAACTGTCGACAAGAATAACCGTCATCAACAGACTGCCATCGTACAGGCTCACCAGTGAACCTGGTTCACCGGTACCCGAGAGGGTTGGCGTGTTATCGTTGGTGACCCAACCGTTATTTGCAACGTTGCCCGTAATGCTGCCAACATCATCGTTAATCAACGTTATTACTGGAACGGTTGGGGCGATGCTATCGACAATAATTTTCCAACTGGCGGCGCTGCTGGTGTTGTTGGCAGCGTCTGTTGCCGTCACCGTAAATACGTGCGCGCCCTGGCTTAGTGCTGCGGTGGGCGTATAGTTCCAGTTACCGTTGTTATCAGCGTTAACGGTCGCAAGCAGGGTGCCATTATCATAAATTTTGACCCGCGAACCTGCTTCGGCGATGCCTTCAATTTTCGGTTTATCGTCGTTGGTTAACCCATTGTTATTGATGGGGCCAGTGAAATCGTCAACATCATCAGTAACGGCAATAATAACTGGCTGGTTTGGTGCAGTGATATCCGGAGCCAACGCGGAGGTAGGCTGACTCTCGTTATTGCTGCTGTCCGTTGCTGTGACGTTTACCGTTTCGCCGTTCTTTTGCGACGGCGCTATAGACACGGTGAAATTGCCGCCGCTGTCAGCCTGGCCTATGCCAATCGGGTTACCGTTGCTGTCTTTAACGGTGACGGTGCTTCCCGCTTCAGCATGTCCGCTTACAGAACCGCCGTCTCCGGCGACGGTGACGCCGGTTGGCGCATCAGGTGCCGTGGTGTCCGGTGCGGTGACAGAGGCGTTGTCGCCCTTGTTACCTGCGGTGTCGGTCGCATTTGCCGTAAGGGTCTCGCCGTTGGTTTGCGGCGGAACCAGCGTTGCGGTGAAATCCCCATCCGTATCGGCAGTTGCCGTACCAATGATATTGCCATCTGGATCCAGAATATTGACCGTACTGTTGGGTTCGGCCTTGCCGGTGACCTGGTCGCCAGTGCCATTAACTAGCAGGTTTGTTGGGGGCTGTGGCGCGGTAATGTCTGGTGCAAGCGCCGTTTCTGGCAGGCTTGGGTTTCCTGCCGGATCGGTTGCGATGGCTTCAATGGTTTCGCCATTGGTCTGTGGTGGGTTAATGGTGATGGTAAATGAGCCGTCCGTTCCGGCGACGCCGCTGCCGATCTGAGTTCCGCCACTGCCGGTGATAACCACGGTATTGCCCGGCTCGGCCGTCCCGGTAACAACAGTGCCATCGGCAGATACGTTCAGATCGTCCGGCGCTGACGGTGGTTGTGTGTCGATGCTGATATTGAACGCTGGTGACATGCCTCCTGTACCTGACTGGTTTGTCGCGGTGGCGGTGAAGGCGTGTAGCTCATCTGATAACGGGGAGCTGGAAGTCCATGTCCAGTTACCGTTACCGTCAGCCAGTACGCTGTCGATAATTGTGCCGTTGTCGTAAATAGTCACCGTGCTGTTGGCGTCGGCAGTGCCAGAGAGCGTGGGGGTATTATCGTTGGTGGCCTGATTATTGCTCAATGGTCCGGTTGAGGGGGCGAAATCATCCATTATGCTGACGATAACAGGCACGCCCGGGTAGCCAGAGTTGGTGGCATTGAAAGAGGTATCTGGCCCGATGTTGCCTGCCTGGTCCTGAATTTTCGCGATCAGCGCTTCACCGTGCGTCTGTGAGGGCGAAATCGCGATGACTAAATTGCCGGTTTGACCGACCGTTGTTGAACCCAAAACCTGATTATTACTGCCGATGATAATGACCAGGCTTCCCGCCTCAGCGCGACCAGTTACCTCGTTACCTTCTGGATTAACGGAGGAAATGACTGCGGCTGCAGGCGGGGTGGTATCAACCGTGAATGTCGGTACGCGCGTTTCCGCGCTCACGTTACCTGCGGCGTCAGTTTGCGTCAGCGTCAGATTGTGAATACCATCGCTGAGCGGAATGTCCGGTGTAAATGTCCAGTTCCCATTGTCATCCACCCGGACCATGCCGATCAGAATGCCGTTATCAGAAATGCTGATGAAACTACCTACTTCGCCTGTACCAGTGAGCGTCGGCGTAGCATCGTCGGTTACGCCGTTATTGGCGATAAAGCCGGTAATGGAACCGACATTGTCGGTTTCCTGAGTGACCACGGGGGCGTCGGGGGCAAGCGAATCGACAATAATTTCCCAACTGTCCGACATGCCACTGCTGCCCGTACCGTCTGAAGCGCTGACGGTAAACTGGTGCGTGCCGTCTGCCAGAGGAGAGGATGGCGTAAACGACCAGTTGCCGTTGGCATCGATTGTGACCTGGCCTATTTCGACGCCGTTATCAAAAATATGTAATGTGGCATTCGCGGGGCCGGTGCCCTGGAGTGTCGGCGTATTATCGTTGGTGGATTCTTGCTGATTGACAGGGCCAGTAATCAGCTCCTGGTTATCGATTATGCTGGTGATAACGGGGACGTCTGGCCTGTTAGGGGTTGTCGTTGGCGGTGTGCCGCCATCACCGTCACCGTCACCGTCGCCATTACCGTTACCTTCGCCGTTGCCACCGTTGCCATTGCCGCCGCTACCATTGCCGTTCCCGGCATTACCGTTTCCAGCGTTATTATCACTCCCACCGCCGCCGCCGCCACCACCACCACCCGCAGCGAGGCCAATCCCGCCAGCGACAGCGATCCCGCCAAGAACCCACGGCCAGACGGCGCCGCCTTCATGACTGCCTTCGGCCGTCATCAGCGGTGTGAGATCGTCCAGGTGCTGGAAATGGAATGCTCCGTCAGTATCCTGAACCCACCACAGTGCGCCATTACTGTCCTCCAGAACAAGTTGGTTTTGCGCTTCGCCTTTTCCGAGGTAGAAATTTTTAATGGTGATGGTTTCACCTGAGCGGAGTGTGACAACCAGATCCTGATTAACGCGCGTGAGTTGACTCACCTCCTCACGCGACACAGACAGTTTCACGATAGAAGGTGAACTGAGCGTAACTTCAGAGGCTTCAACATTTGTGGAAACGCCAGTTAATTTTGATACAACGGCGAGTAGACGCATATGTTCACTCCTGATGGCATGCCGGGAGTATTAATCCGCAACAGCGCGCTGGGAAAATGAGCAGACAGGGGCTCCGTTCATCATAAAGATGAATTTACACATGTAATTTCATTGATTAGGTCACATAGATGTTAGTTTATTGATTAAATACGTCTGGGCCCTTTCGGCTGAATAGTTCTTTCGTATTAGATGATATAGTCAGAAAGAAAGTATTCTGCAACTTATCCATATTAAAAAAGTAATTAGTCATTTGAAAAGGATACTTTCCAGTTTGCTTTTAACGGTTGTTTTCATGGCAACTAATTGTATTTAAATGATTTTGTTTTTATTGAAATGAATGTCAATATAATAAACAATAGTAATAATAGTGTTATTAAATAAATGGAAATATGAATGCTATGGTCTTGAACTTTTATATTATTGGACTATAGACCGCAACGGTAATGGCAGGGGGTTTATTTCATATCTGAACGATTCAGCATAAATAAACTATAAACTCGGTGAATGTATTGTGTGGGTTTCGATAACTAAAAAATAAGAACCAGTCTCAGGAGGAGAGACTGGTCACAGGGGAGTAGCATTTAGCGGCCAGCATTTTTCATGATACGCGCTTTATCTAACTGCCATTCGCGTTCTTTCACATCAGAGCGCTTGTCGTGCTGTTTCTTACCTTTCGCAACGCCAATTTTCACTTTGCACCAGGCATTCTTCCAGTACAACGAAAGCGCAACGACGGTATAACCATCACGATTCATACGACCATACAGGGAGTCGAGTTCACGCTGGTTTAACAACAGTTTACGGGTCCGAGTGGGGTCGCATACCACGTGTGTTGAGGCCACAGCCATTGGCGTGAAGTTGGCGCCAAACAGGAACGCTTCGCCGTCTTTGAGTATGACATAGCTGTCGCCGATGTTGGCTTTACCCGCGCGCAGGGATTTGACTTCCCAACCTTGCAGGGCGAGTCCTGCTTCGAACTCTTCTTCAATAAAGTATTCGTGTCGTGCGCGCTTGTTTAGCGCGATTGTGGCTGAGCCAGGTTTGTGTGCTTTTTTCTTCGTCATAATGCCGCTCAGTATAGGTAATCTGGAATCGAAAAACACCCCATTTCATCCAGCGGGGCGCAAGGCGCTATCTTAGCACGAGTTAGGCTATAGCGTTTTTTTTAGCGGGTGATAAATGGTATTATTTGTGTGATTGATATTGATGGGAATTGTTATGCCTCAGATTAGCCGGACCGCTTTAGTACCCTACAGTGCGGAACAGATGTATCAGCTAGTGAATGACGTTAAGTCCTATCCTCAGTTTTTGCCGGGTTGCACCGGTAGCCGCGTACTGGAGTCGACTCCGGGACAAATGACGGCCGCTGTGGATGTCTCGAAAGCAGGGATCAGTAAAACGTTCACCACGCGCAATCAACTGACCAGTAATCAGAGCATTCTGATGCATCTGGTCGATGGGCCGTTCAAGAAGCTGATTGGCGGCTGGAAGTTTACGCCACTGAGTCATGAAGCGTGTCGTATTGAATTTCACCTCGATTTTGAGTTCACCAATAAGTTAATCGAGCTGGCGTTTGGCCGTATCTTTAAAGAACTGGCTTCAAATATGGTGCAGGCCTTCACGGTTCGCGCGAAAGAGGTTTACAGTGTCAGCGTCGGCTAAAATTGTCGTTGAAGTGGCGTACGCGCTACCCGAGAAACAGTATTTACAGCGCGTAACGCTGCAGCAGGGCGCAACGGTGGAAGAGGCTATCCGCGCTTCCGGGCTGCTGGAATTACGTACCGATATCGATCTCAGTAAAAATAAAGTGGGTATCTACAGCCGTCCGGTAAAGCTTGCTGATGTTCTGCATGACGGCGATCGGGTGGAAATTTACCGGCCACTGATTGCTGACCCAAAAGAGCTGCGCAGACAGCGAGCAGAGAAATCCGCTAAAAAGTAACAGACAATAAAAAAGGTGCTCATTGAGCACCTTTTTTTGATCTCTTAAACCTACTTGTTATCGGTCAAAGCGGGTTTGTTATCAATGTTGGTCAATACGCCGCTGCTGTTAAAGGTCAGCGTCAGCGTTTGCTGGGTTACGCCTTCATGTCCAGGTTGCTGACGGAACACATAAAACCAGGTGTTAGTGCCAAAAGGATCGGACATCATTGGTGTACCCAGAGCATAAGCAACCTGCTGTTGCGTCATACCCGTGCGCACTTTAGCGACATCGGTAGGTGTCAGATAATTTCCCTGGTTGATGTCAGGGCGGTAAACCACTCGCTCCAGAGTGGAACAGCCTGCAGTCAACATCAGTAGTACTGCTGCAGCAGCAGTCAGCGTTTTACAGCGCATAGTGATTTGATTCCTTTTCGGGCCCGAGCAGTACGCGGCTCATATGTAATATGCCGATGATAATAGACCTTTCACCACTTTAAAACCTTTTGCTGTCGGGTCGGTCGGCGATTTTATGTTGAACTCAGACCTTCACAAGGTAAAAAAGTTTATGCCGCCAGCAGTTCTTTTGCATTTGCGAGGGTATTGCGCGTCACTTCGCTACCGCCAAGTAGACGGGCTAATTCCTGCAGGCGAGCGCGTTTATCAAGCGGCTGCATGTGTGTTTCCGTCATCGCGCCATCTGTTTCTTTGCTGACATAGAAATGTTGATGACCACAGCCCGCAACCTGCGGCAGGTGAGTAACACACATTACCTGCGTTGACTCGCCCAACTGTCGCAACATTTTACCCACTACCGCAGCCGTCGGGCCGCTGATACCAACATCCACCTCATCGAAAATTAGCGCAGGCGTTTCCATCTTACGTGCTGTAATGACCTGAATAGCCAGCGCAATACGTGACAGTTCCCCGCCGGAAGCGACTTTCGCAATTGGCTGTAACGGCTGACCTGGGTTAGTGGTCACTTTAAACTCCACGCGATCGGCACCGTCTGCGCTCAGATGATGTTCCTCAAATTTCACATCAATGCAAAAGACACCGTGTGGCATCGAGAGAGCATGCATGCTCTCTGTAATAAGTTGTCCCAGTTCCTGCGCATAATGCTGACGCTGTTGGTGCAGCATTTTTGCCGTTTCCAGCGCCTGCTGGTGGTGATTGTTCACCGCCAGGGTTAAGGTTTCGAGCGAGTCGGCCTGATCGTCCAGTTGCTGTTGTTCATCCAGCAAAGACTGATAGAACTGTGGCAGCACTTCAGGGGCAACATGATGCTTACGCGCCAACGAGATTTGCCTGGAGATACGCTGTTCGAGTTCGAACAAGCGGTTAGGGTCTAAATCCAGACGATCGCAATAGTGGCGCAGCTCGTCGCTGGCTTCGCTGAGCTGGATGGTGGCCTCTTCCAGCATATCCAGAATACCTGAAAGTTTGCCGTCCATGCCTGCCAGTTCAGTGACCAGGTGTTTTGCGGTGTACAGTTGGCTTTGCAGATTGATGTCTTCACCATCAGCCAGGATAGCCAGCGCCTGTTGGCTGGTGGTGAGCAATTGCCCACTGTTAGCCAGGCGCTTGTACTCTTCATCGATTTGCTCAAACTCACCCGGCTGCGGATTGAATTCGTTCAGTTCCTTTAACTGGTATTGCAACAATTCCGCCCGGGCTGCGCGTTCCAGGCTTTGTTGCTGATGATGCGCCAGGTCACGGCAACTTTGGTGCCATAGTTGGTAGCGCGCAGCCATTTCCTGGGTCAGAGACGCTTCATTGGCGTAACCATCAAGCAGGGATTTTTGGTGTTCTGATTTTGTCAGGAGCTGATGCGCATGCTGGCCATGGATTTGAATAAGTAACTGGCCCAGCTCGCGCAACTGCGATAACGGAACGGCGGTTCCGTTAATAAACCCACGGGAGCGGCCATCGCTGCTGATAACGCGACGCAGCAAACACTCACGGCCTTCCTCAAGCTGGTTCTCTTCCAGCCAGCGCAGGGCTGCGGGGGTATCTTTTAAGGCAAAACGGGCGCAGAGGTCGGCTCGCATGGCGCCTGCACGCACCATGTCTGCGTCTGCGCGTCCGCCCAGACACAAACCGAGAGCATCAATGGCAATGGACTTACCCGCACCGGTCTCACCGGTGATAACGGTCATTCCGTTCTGGAAATCGATCTCAAGTTCACGAACGATAGCAAAATTGCTGATGGTCAGTTGTGCCAACATAGCTGTTTTCCTGTATGAAAAACCATAACTGTGATTTCATACAGTATAAACTGGTTTTTTATACAGTAAAGAAGTTCGCGTTAAATTAGAATAATTTTTTTGACCAACCAAGCTTAGTGCTTAATGTGTTGAAATAGCTGTAATCTTTTGGATGTATCAGGTTCAGATGATAATCACAGCGGCGAATCAATACGTCTTCACCTTCCTGTATAGGCAGGGCGATTTGGCTGTCACAGCTGATCTCCAGATCGTTACGGCGATGGGAAAAGCGCAGGCGAATGGTGCTGCTACTGTTGATCACCAGCGGTCGCGCGGAAAGCGTATGCGGAAACATGGGTACCAGCGTAATGGCATCCAGAGAAGGCGTCAGAATTGGGCCTCCGGCAGAGAGCGAGTAGGCGGTAGAGCCGGTCGGCGTCGAGATAATCAGCCCATCTGAACGTTGGGAGAAGGCAAAAATTTCATCGATATAGACTTCAAATTCAATCATGTGCGCCACTTTCCCGGGGTGCAGCACAACTTCATTGATGGCAGTGCTAATGCGCTTCTGGCAATCCTGTTGACACACCTGAGCTTCGAGTAAAAAGCGCTTTTCGCTGATGTAGTGGCCTTCCAGCACGTCAGCTAACTGTTGCTGGGCATTGTCTGGGTCAAGGTCGGTCAAAAAACCGAGGTTGCCGCGGTTAATGCCAATAACCTTGATGTCATAACGTGCCAGGGTGCGTGCGGCGCCCAGCATATTGCCGTCGCCGCCGACTACCACGGCGAGGTCTGCCTGTTGGCCAATTTCTGCGAGCGTGCCGGTTTTCACATTTTTCAGCTGCAGTTCGTGGGCGATTTGTTGCTCAACGATAACCTCATAACCTTTGGTGCACAGCCAACGGTAGAGCATTTCATGTGTGGTCAGTGCAGTGGGGTGACGTGGATGCCCCACAATGCCAATACACTTGAAATGTTTGTTCATTTTCTCGAGGTCCTTGTAACGAAGATTAGTGACAATGTGAGTACTTCCCTTGAATCCCTGAATCTGATCCCCATAATAAGCCAAGTTAGCGAGATGAATGCGAAAAAAACGCGGAGAAATTCATGAGTAGTAAAGAACAGAAAACGCCTGAGGGGCAAGCCCCGGAAGAAATTATCATGGATCAGCACGAAGAAGTTGAGGCGGTTGAATCAGACGCTTCTGCTGAGCAGGTGGATCCGCGCGATGAAAAAATTGCGAATCTGGAAGCTCAGCTTGCTGAGGCCGAAACTCGCGAGCGCGACAGCGTGTTGCGTATCAAAGCGGAAATGGAAAACCTGCGTCGTCGTACCGAACTGGACGTAGAAAAAGCGCATAAGTTTGCGCTGGAAAAATTCGTCAACGAACTGCTGCCGGTGCTGGATAGCCTGGACCGCGCGCTGGAAGTGGCGGACAAAGATAATGACGCTATGGCGGCGATGGTTGAAGGTATTGAGCTGACCCGTAAGTCAATGCTGGATGTCGTGGCGAAGTTTGGTGTACAGGTGGTTGCGGATATCGATGTGCCGATGGACCCGAACGTGCACCAGGCAATTGCAATGGTAGAGTCCGACGACGTTGCTGCCGGTAATGTGCTGATGGTAATGCAAAAAGGCTATACCCTGAACGGACGTACCATCCGCGCCGCGATGGTCTCTGTGGCGAAAGCCAAAGGCTAATCAGCCTTCAGGCCGGGTAATGCTCACGCGCTACCCGGCCTGAATTACTCTCACTGGTCCGACACGCTTTCCCGTAGCGGTTTGACCGGCAATACCTGCACCTGTTTAATCATATTGTCCTGCACGTCGAGAATATCGATATCGTACTGTCCAATGCGCACACGCGTGCCGGCAACCGGGATCTCTTCCAGCGCTTCAAGAATAATACCATTCACGGTACGTGCGTCATCTTCCGGCAGGTGCCAGTTAAACGCCTTATTGATTTCACGAACGTTGGCGCTGCCGTCAATGATCACCGAGCCATCATTCTGCGGCGTTACCTCTTCGGCAAGCGTGGGTGACATTGAAGTGGTGAAGTCGCCGACAATCTCTTCCAGAATATCTTCGACCGTGACCAGCCCCTGAATATCGCCATATTCATTAACAACCAGACCCACTTTCTTCTTGTTTCGCTGAAACTTAATGAGCTGGGTGCTGAGAGGTGTACCTTCCGGGACGTAATAAATTTCGTCGGCGGCACGTAACATGGTCTCTTTGGTGAACTCTTTTTTCTCTGCCATCAATCGCCAGGCTTCACGTACGCGCAGCATACTGATGGCGTCGTCCAGCGAGTCGCGGTACAGCACAATACGGCCGTGTGGAGAGTGCGAAAGCTGACGCACGATTGACTTCCAGTCATCGTTAATATCAATGCCGATGATTTCGTTACGCGGGATCATGATGTCATCGACGCTGACTTTTTCCAGATCCAGCACTGACAGAAGCATATCCTGGTTACGGCGTGAAATTTGCGAGCGCGATTCATTCACCAGCGTTCGCAGTTCATCTTTACTCAGCGAACCGCTCACCACGATATCCGTTTTGATGCCCATCATGCGCATAAGTAGCCGCGTGATGGTATTGAGTAGCCACACCAACGGCATCATCAGAATCTGCAGTGGAGCCAGCAGTACACTGCTCGGATAGGCGACTTTTTCTGGATACAGCGCTGCAATAGTTTTGGGCAGTACTTCGGCAAAAACCAGCACGACAAACGTCAGTACCCCAGTGGCAATGGCGACACCCGCATCGCCATACAGGCGCATACCGACAATGGTGCCGAGCGCGGAGGCCAGAATATTCACCAGATTATTACCGATGAGCACCAGGCTTATCAGGCGGTCCGGCTTACGAAGTAGCTTTTCAACGCGTTTTGCCTGACGATTTCCCTGCTTGGCCCGATGACGTAGACGATAGCGATTCAGGGTCATCATTCCGGTTTCAGAACCGGAAAAATAGGCGGAAATGACCACCATGATGAGAAGCGTGACAATGAGCGTGGTGGTGGAGATGTGTTCCACGTAGGGTTCCTTAAAGATTTAACTCACGAACTGCTGCAGGATACGACTGCCGAAATAGGCCAGCGTTAGAATGCCTGCGCCTGCGACGTTAAACCATACGACGCGACGTCCGCGCCAGCCTTCATGGTAATGCCCCCACAACAGAACGATATAGACAAACCATGCCACGATAGAGAGAACGGCTTTATCAATGTTCTCGGTACTGAACAGGTTATGCATGTAAAACAGGCCTGTGCACAGGGTGAGCGTCAGCAGAACCACGCCAATTTGGGTGATATGAAACATTTTCCGCTCAATACTCATTAGCGGCGGCATCTCATTGCTGAAGGCCAGTTTTTTGTTTTTCAACTGGTAGTCGATCCATGCCAGTTGCAGCGCATACAGTGCAGCGATAATCAGCGTGGCGTAAGCGAATAGCGATAGCCCGATGTGAATCATCATGCCCGGCGTAGCTTCGAGATGGGTGATGAACTCGTTCGGCATAAACGTGGCGAAGGCCAGGTTGATTAGCGCAAAGGCGTAGACAATGGGCAGCAATAGCCAGCCACGATTGCGGGAAGCGACGATAGTCATTACCGTACAGATCATCAGGCTAACCAGTGAGCCGACGTTCAACAGACTCAGGTTTTGTCCGCTTTCACCGCCGGGCAGAATTCGCGCTTCCAGGGCGATAGCATGACTTACCAGCGCGACGACCGCAGAGAGAATAGCCATACGCCGCCAGCCGCTGTTTTTTTGCAGCAGAGCGGGAATAATCAGCGCGAGGCTGACTGAGTAGGCGACAAGGGCGAGCAGAGCAAAAACGGGCATATAGGTGTCGACAGTTGGCCAGTGATAAAGAAAAGCAGTATAGCGTTACGTGACCGCTGCTCCAACCGTTGCATAACAACAAAGGCGGCTTCATGTTATACTGCGACAAATTTCTGTTGATGTGTCGCTGTCGCGACCGACCGTTTCCACCCCAGGCGAGAGACAATGTTTGATAATTTAACCGATCGTTTGTCGCGCACGCTGCGCAATATCAGTGGCCGTGGACGCCTTACTGAAGACAACGTTAAAGAGACGCTGCGCGAAGTGCGCATGGCGCTGCTGGAGGCTGACGTAGCGCTGCCGGTAGTGCGTGAGTTTATCAATCGCGTAAAAGAGAAAGCGGTTGGTCATGAAGTTAACAAAAGCCTGACGCCGGGTCAGGAGTTCGTCAAGATTGTCCGTAACGAACTGGTTGCGGCAATGGGCGAAGAAAACCAGACCCTGAATCTGGCTGCACAGCCGCCAGCCGTTGTGCTGATGGCTGGTCTGCAGGGGGCGGGTAAAACGACCAGTGTCGGTAAGCTGGGGAAATTCCTGCGTGAGAAGCACAAGAAGAAAGTGCTGGTGGTCTCCGCGGACGTTTATCGCCCGGCGGCGATAAAACAGCTGGAAACGCTGGCCGAGCAGGTCGGTGTGGACTTCTTCCCGTCGGATGTCGGCCAGAAGCCGGTCGATATCGTTAACGCCGCGCTGAAAGAAGCCAAACTCAAATTCTACGACGTGCTGCTGGTGGATACCGCTGGTCGCCTGCACGTTGATGAAGCGATGATGGACGAAATCAAACAGGTCCATGCTTCTATCAAGCCGGTTGAAACGCTGTTTGTGGTCGACGCCATGACCGGTCAGGATGCCGCGAATACCGCAAAAGCCTTCAACGAAGCGCTGCCGTTAACCGGTGTCGTGCTGACCAAAGTTGATGGTGATGCTCGTGGTGGTGCGGCGCTCTCTATTCGTCATATCACCGGCAAGCCGATTAAATTCCTCGGCGTCGGCGAGAAAACCGAAGCGCTGGAGCCGTTCCACCCGGATCGTATTGCTTCGCGTATTCTCGGCATGGGTGACGTGCTGTCGCTGATCGAAGATATCGAAAGCAAGGTTGACCGCGCGCAGGCAGAGAAATTAGCCAGCAAGCTGAAAAAAGGCGACGGCTTCGATCTCAACGATTTCCTTGAGCAGCTCAACCAGATGAAAAACATGGGCGGCATGGCAAGCCTGATGGGCAAGCTGCCGGGCATGGGGCAGATCCCAGACAACGTGAAATCGCAGATGGACGATAAAGTGCTGGTGCGTATGGAAGCCATCATCAACTCGATGACGATGAAAGAACGCGCTAAGCCGGAAATCATCAAAGGTTCCCGTAAACGCCGTATTGCTGCCGGCTGCGGTATGCAGGTACAGGACGTAAACCGCCTTCTGAAACAGTTCGACGACATGCAGCGCATGATGAAGAAAATGAAGAAAGGCGGTATGGCGAAGATGATGCGTGGCATGAAGGGTATGATGCCGCCAGGCTTCCCTGGTAGATAAATATATCGGGCTACCTAATTTGCCTTTTTTACGTCGGGGTGGGCTCGAAATGCTCACGTACTGCATGTACGTTCCGCTTTCTGCGCGCACGCCGACGCCAAACTGGCTGCAATGGTAACGCCCTGGTATAAAGCCTCATCACATGTTGATTGCTTTTTTCCCAGAAATCAGTAAAATTTTCGGGCTTTTAATATGACACCCGGGCTCCGTTCCTCGATGGGGCCTGGGTGTTTTATTCACACAAGAGGATGTTATGGTTACTATTCGTTTAGCTCGTCACGGCGCTAAAAAGCGTCCGTTCTACCAGGTTGTTGTTACCGACAGCCGTAATGCACGCAACGGTCGCTTCATCGAGCGCGTTGGCTTCTTTAACCCAATCGCTAGCGAAAAAGAAGAAGGCACTCGCCTGGATCTGGATCGCATCGCTCACTGGGTTGGCCAGGGCGCGACTATTTCTGATCGCGTAGCTACGCTGATCAAAGCAGCAAACAAAGCAGCTTAATCTGTCACGGTGGTCATGATGAGCAAGCAACTCGCCGCGCAGGCTCCTGTGGAACCCATCGTTTTGGGGAAAATGGGGTCTTCTTACGGTATCCGTGGTTGGCTCAGAGTGTTTTCTTCCACTGAAGACGCCGAAAGCATTTTTGACTATCAGCCCTGGTTTATCCAGAAGGCGGGTCAGTGGCAGCAAGTACAGCTGGAAAGCTGGAAGCACCACAATCAGGATCTGATCATCAAGCTGAAAGGCGTTGACGATCGTGATTCGGCGAATCTACTGACTAATTGCGAAATTGTCGTGGATTCCTCGCAGTTGCCAGCGCTGGAAGATGGTTCCTACTACTGGAAAGACCTTATGGGCTGCCAGGTAGTGACCACTGAAGGTTACGATCTCGGTAAAGTCGTCGATATGATGGAAACCGGTTCGAATGACGTCATTGTCATTAAGGCAAACCTGAAAGATGCGTTTGGTATCAAGGAACGTCTTGTACCGTTCCTCGATGGGCAGGTTATCAAGAAAGTCGATCTCGCTACTCGTACTATCGAAGTAGATTGGGATCCTGGTTTTTAAACCACCGGATAAACGGTAAAAGTCGGCGTTATGGGGATTGGCTTGTGTTTATAGGTATCGTTAGCCTGTTTCCAGAAATGTTCCGCGCAATTACCGATTACGGGGTAACTGGCCGGGCAGTAAAAAATGGCCTGCTGAACATCCAGAGCTGGAGTCCTCGTGACTTTACTCATGACCGGCACCGTACCGTGGACGATCGTCCTTACGGCGGCGGACCGGGGATGTTAATGATGGTGCAACCTTTACGGGACGCCATTCATGCAGCAAAAGCTGCGGCTGGTGAAGGCGCAAAGGTGATTTATCTGTCACCTCAGGGACGCAAGCTTGATCAAGCGGGCGTTAGCGAACTGGCCACGAATCAAAAGCTGATTCTGGTGTGTGGTCGCTATGAAGGAATAGATGAGCGCGTGATTCAAACCGAAATTGACGAAGAATGGTCAATCGGCGATTACGTTCTCAGTGGTGGTGAGTTACCGGCAATGACGCTGATCGACTCCGTTTCTCGGTTTATTCCGGGAGTTCTGGGTCATGAAGCTTCAGCAATCGAAGATTCGTTTGCTGATGGGTTGCTGGATTGCCCGCACTATACCCGACCTGAAGTGTTAGAACAGATGGAAGTACCGGCAGTGTTACTGTCGGGGAACCACGCTGAGATACGTCGCTGGCGTTTAAAACAGTCGCTGGGCCGGACCTGGCTTAGAAGACCTGAACTTCTGGAAAACCTGGCTCTGACTGAAGAGCAAGCAAGGTTGCTGGCGGAGTTCAAAACGGAACACGCACAACAGCAGCATAAACATGATGGGCTGGTCTGAGACCCCCAAATATCAGTTTACCCAGGATAAGAGATTAAATTATGAGCAACATTATTAAGCAACTTGAACAAGAGCAGATGAAGCAGGACGTACCTTCCTTCCGTCCGGGTGATACCGTGGAAGTGAAAGTATGGGTTGTTGAAGGTTCCAAAAAACGTCTGCAGGCATTCGAGGGCGTGGTTATCGCTATTCGTAACCGCGGTCTGCACTCTGCATTCACTGTTCGTAAAATTTCCAACGGCGAAGGCGTTGAGCGTGTCTTCCAGACTCACTCTCCGGTAGTTGACAGCATTGCTGTTAAACGTCGTGGTGCTGTTCGTAAAGCTAAACTGTACTACCTGCGTGAGCGCACTGGTAAGTCTGCTCGTATCAAAGAGCGTCTTAACTAAGATTCGCGCAAGCGACATCCTGTTAGAAAAGGGCTGGCCGAAAGGCTGGCCCTTTTTTTATTCCGACCTTACTCTTTTGTTTTATTGCAATTGGATGACTGCGCGGCGCGCAGCCAGTTGAAGACTTTTACGGCGTAGCGATCACGACTGCAACCCGGCGGTTTTCAGCACGACCTTTTGACGTCTGATTACTGGCGATCGGGTATTTTTTCCCGAGTCCCTGCGTTGTCAGATTAGTGCGGGGAATGTTGGCGCCCTGTGCCCACGCATCGGCAACCACATTCGCGCGTTTGAGCGACAGCGCTTCGTTGTAGCTGTCTTCGCCGTAGTTATCGGTATGACCATCCATACGCGCATGGTTTAGCCCGGTAGCTGCCAGTTTGGATGCCATTTCCTGGATCTGCTTTTCACTTTCAGGGCGGAGCTTATAGTCGTTTTTGTCAAACAGGATGTTGTCAGACAGACCAAGAGACCAGTCTCCGGAAGCTTCGGTAAATCCGTACGATTTCATGGCTGCAATTTGCTCCGGGGTAAATTTTCCCTGAGGTGCCTGACAGCCTGCCAAAATCAGTAAAAGCAGAAGGAAAGGGGATGATAGACGTTTTAGCATGTGTAAGTCCTTATTTTTTAATAATGCGTTCAGAACGCAAATTTTTGGCCTGATACATATTTTTATCGGCAAGTTCTTGTAATTTCTCGGCAGAGGCATGTTCCCACGTCAGCGCAAAACCAATGCTGAGAGTCATGCTTGCCTGATGACCGTTATGCAGGTCAAAAGGTCGGTTAAACTCGTGTGACAGTGCCGCACATATCCGCTGAACTTCGTATTCAGAGTGAACGCTGTACAGCACCATAGCGAACTCATCGCCGCCAAGTCTGTAGGGGTGATGTCGATTACCACCAAACTCGGCCAGCCTGTTTGCAACTTCAATCAGGACCCGATCCCCCGCTGCGTGGCCCCAGGTATCATTAATAAATTTAAAATTATCACCATCAAGGAATAACAGTGCGGAGCTGCTGTGGGCGGCATGGTCATTCATCAGGGCGTTAATGCTGCTGCGAAATGCGGCGCGATTCGCCAGGCCGGTCAGCGGATCGTGTAGCGCCGTACGCAAAAGCTGGGCGTTCTTTGCCTGCAGTTTAAGTTGCCACTCCTCCATCTCGTCCAGCAGACTATTAAAATCCTGGGCAAAAAGGTGAAACTCTTCAATGCGCTCTTCTGAAACGCGCCGTGAAAAGTTACGGTTGGTACGAACATCATGTACCACCTCGGTTATATTTTGCAGGGCTTCCACGACGCCATTATGTAAATAACGAGTGAGCATTAATGCAATGCCAGAGGCCAACAGAATGCACCCGGTAAGGACGGCCAGCGACAAATAGATGAAATGGCTGATAACACTATCGCGCGCAGTCAATCGTACTTCGCCGATGACGTTGCCATTATGCAAAATAGGTTGAGTGACCGGTTGTGGGAACAGCCAGTGGCTGATAAGTCCGCTGATTTTTTCAGTTGTATCCTGCGCGTTATAGCGCCAGGTGGCGATCACCTTCTGGTTTTTATTACGAACTTCTGCAACGGAAAATTGCCCCTGCTGGCCCAGTGCTGCCAGCGTTTCAGTTGCCGCGACGCCATCAGAAAAAACTAATGCTGCTTCAAGTGTGCGGGTCATGGTTGCAGCGGTCAGATCCAGGTTCTTTTGCGCATACTGTCTCAATGCCAGCACCGAAGAAATGCTGAGCAGCAGCCAGATCAGCGTCATAGTTACCAGAACGCTGATTATGCTGATACGCCGTAATGTCCGCTTAAACGTCGGGCGTGTTATGGGAGAATGGCCCTTATCCATGCTTCTGATTCCGTGCAAGCATTAATACGTCCGGACTGACCCTTACGCCACTGCGTGAAAGGGAATCCATATTTACGGAAAATCTCACATCTTCATCTTTAATTATGAGGCAAAAGGCGCTGCCAATAACGCATTCGGGGTTCTGTTCGGCAATTAATAGCAATGCCTTAGACGGATATTTATTCTTTAATTCCACCTGATAAGTAGGGGATTCTTTTCCAAAATAAAAGCCATCACACTGCGAAACTAATATTTCTTGTTCCGTACGAATGATGACGGGAAGATAGGGTAATGCTCCGGCACTGGTATCTCCCAGGACACTGGAAAAACGCGATGAAGAGAAAATACACAGTTTGGGGGGCCCGGACAGTGCAGGCCAGCGCGTATAACTGACGATGCCGGAAACCATAGCGCGTACAGATTTTGCTTCTTCCGTAACGCTTTGGGCGTACAGCGGTAATCCGGTCAGGAGCAGTGCCAGTAGAAGTATGAGTCGGTAAGAATAGCTCATGAATAGTTACCTACCAGCGTTTGCCGTAAAACGTCGAAATACATTCAAGATTATTTAGGACAAAATAACATTATTTTACTAAGCCGTCATTATGCCAGGTGGAAAGCCATTAGTAATTTAAGTTAAATCTTAGTAATTTATAAAATATAAGCTATTGTTTAATTTAATCTTATTGAGGTAGCACCTTCGTTTGCTCCTTTTTGCCAGGCACTGCGTAACTGGTCAATATTTTCGACCGTATCACAACTTGGGGGAAAGGTTTTCCCGGTCAAACCTCTGGCGTAAACAAAATCCGGCTGGCAGATTTTACGTTGTCCCTCGGCATAACCCTTAAGATATTCCGTACGATCGACTTCGGGGTCATTGTAGTTGTCGGCAAGAGTTTCATTATCTTTAACGGCATACCCCGAAATGGCATCTTGTATTCCGGCGTCGTACCAGGCGGTTCCCGTCCATGTGGGGGCGTGGGTATAAGGATCTATCTGACATCCGCTAAGAAGTAATAGAAATAGGGTGCTGATGAGTTGCTTCATTGCCTGTACTCCCTCGTTTTTTTAAGCATAGTGGATCTCAATACCGGATGGTGTAAATTTTAATGTACGAAGTGGAGGGCGTATTCTGTCATTAAAGTGTATGTTGTAAATTAAAATTTACGGTTTGTGGATTGAAATCTTTACCTGTTGTGTTATCGTTATCTCCTCCTCGCTGAGGATCAACTATCGCAAACGAGCTAAACAGGATCACCACCATGCAAAAAGACGCGCTGAACAACGTACATATTACCGACGAACAGGTTCTGATGACTCCGGAGCAGCTGAAAGCTGAATTCCCGCTGAGCCAGGCGCAAGAAGCGCAAATCTCCCAGTCGCGTAAAACCATTTCAGATATTATCTCTGGTCGCGATCCGCGCCTGCTGGTGGTATGTGGTCCGTGTTCCATTCACGATCCTGAAATGGCTATTGAGTACGCTCGTCGGTTTAAAGCCCTTGCCGCAGAGGTCAGCGATAGCCTCTACCTGGTGATGCGCGTCTATTTTGAAAAACCCCGTACCACCGTCGGCTGGAAAGGGTTAATTAACGATCCTCATATGGATGGCTCTTTTGATGTTGAAGCCGGCCTGAAAATTGCGCGTCAGCTGCTGCTTGAACTTGTGAATATGGGACTACCGCTGGCAACTGAAGCGCTGGATCCCAATAGCCCGCAATACCTGGGCGATCTGTTTAGCTGGTCTGCAATCGGTGCGCGTACCACGGAATCGCAGACTCACCGCGAAATGGCTTCCGGTCTTTCGATGCCGGTCGGCTTTAAGAACGGTACTGACGGTAGCCTGGCGACCGCCATTAACGCGATGCGCGCGGCGGCACAGTCGCACCGCTTTGTTGGTATTAACCAGGCTGGACAGGTTGCACTGCTGCAAACTCAGGGTAACCCGGACGGTCACGTGATCCTGCGCGGTGGTAAAGCGCCGAACTACAGCCCGGCAGATGTCGCCCAGTGCGAAAAAGAGATGGAGCAGGCGGGACTACGACCTTCTCTGATGGTAGATTGCAGTCATGGTAACTCCAATAAAGATTACCGCCGCCAGCCTGCCGTGGCTGAATCCGTGATTGCACAAATCAAAGATGGCAATCGCTCGATCATTGGCTTGATGATTGAAAGTAATATTCACGAAGGCAACCAGTCTTCTGAACAGCCGCGTAGCGAAATGAAATACGGCGTGTCTGTAACTGATGCCTGCATTAGCTGGGAAATGACGGATGCGCTACTGCGTGAAATTAGCCAGGATTTAAACGGCCAGCTGTCGGCGCGTGTAGCATAAGAGGTTGGTTATGGTTGCTGAATTGACCGCATTACGCGATCAAATTGATGAAGTCGACAAGGCGCTGCTGGGTTTACTGGCACGTCGCCTGGAGCTGGTGGCCGAAGTCGGTGAAGTAAAAAGCCGCTTTGGGCTGCCTATCTACGTGCCGGAACGGGAAGCCT
>NZ_SZWS01000019.1:5559-8565 GCF_005281245.1 Citrobacter sp. wls826 | reverse complement strand
GGCCTCCCGCCGGGCGGAAGCGGAAGCCCTTGGCGTGCCGCCGGACCTGATTGAAGATGTGCTGCGCCGGGTTATGCGCGAGTCTTACTCCAGTGAGAACGACAAAGGATTTAAAACGCTTTGTCCTTCTCTGCGACCGGTGGTGATTGTCGGCGGCGGCGGTCAGATGGGACGTCTGTTCGAAAAAATGCTCACCCTGTCAGGTTATCAGGTACGGATCCTGGAACAGCAGGACTGGGATCGTGCGCCGGAGATCGTCTCTGATGCTGGCATGGTGATCGTCAGCGTGCCGATCCACGTCACTGAGCAGGTGATCGCCAAATTACCGCGTCTGCCGTCCGACTGCATCCTGGTGGATCTGGCTTCGGTGAAAAATGGTCCTTTGCAGGCGATGCTGGCGGCGCACGACGGCCCGGTGGTGGGATTACACCCTATGTTTGGCCCGGACAGCGGCAGTCTGGCAAAGCAGGTCGTCGTCTGGTGTGACGGACGTCAGCCGGAAGCCTATCAGTGGTTTCTGGAACAGATTCAGGTGTGGGGTGCGCGACTGCATCGGATCAGTGCTGTTGAACATGACCAGAACATGGCATTTATTCAGGCATTGCGTCACTTTGCGACCTTTGCTTACGGTCTGCATTTAGCGGAAGAGAATGTTCAACTGGAGCAGTTACTGGCACTCTCTTCGCCAATTTATCGCCTTGAACTGGCGATGGTCGGACGTCTGTTTGCCCAGGATCCGCAGCTCTATGCCGATATCATTATGTCGTCTGAGAGTAACCTTGCGCTGATCAAACGCTACTACCAACGTTTTGGTGAGGCGATCGGTTTACTGGAGCAGGGCGATAAGCAAGCGTTCATCGACAGCTTCCGTAAGGTGGAGCACTGGTTTGGTGATTATGCGAAACGCTTCCAGAACGAAAGCCGTACTTTGTTGCGCCAGGCTAACGATAGTCGCCAATAAATACGATGATTGATGGCAACGCTGATGCGTTGTATCAGTCATACAAGGATCGGCTAAATAGAATGCCGGATAAGCGTAGCGCCATCCGGCATTGTCAAACGTTAGCTTGGATCGACCGGCACCACATTCTCACTTGGATAGCAGCCAAGTACTTTCATCGAGCGCGTAATCTCACCTAACTCCTTCAATGCTTTTTGCATCTGGGGTGATTCCAGGTTGGCCTGGATATCAAGATAAAACATTTCCTCCCACGGATTGCCGTGAATCGGGCGTGACTCCAGTTTAGTCATAATCAGATTATGGTTGCGCAGTACCAGCAGAGCTTCTACCAGCGCACCGGCTTGTTGTCCTGTCGCCATAAGCAACGTGGTTTTTGCTGGCACCTGATCGGAAACATTGATTGCCTTGCGCGCCAGTACCACGAAGCGGGTGATGTTTTGCGTCTGATTAGCTTCAATATGCTCAAGAACCTGCAAACCGTATAGTACGCCTCCGGCTTCGCTCCCCAGAGCCGCCACGCGCGGTGAGTTAGCCTGCGCAACTTTTTCCATCGCCGCCGAGGTGCTTTCGGTGTACTCAATCTTCCAGTGTGGGTAACGACTCAGGAATTTGCTGCACTGCTGGAATGGCTGCGGATGGCTATATACCGTTTCAATGGTCTCGAGATCTGTCGTGCCGGACACCAGTAGGCAGTGGTCAATCGTGATAGTCATCTCGCCAACGATAGACAGGCTGGTGTGCTGTAGCAGGTCGTAAACGTCGTTAATCCCACCGGAACTGGTGTTTTCAATCGGAACCACTGCGTAGTCAGCTTGTCCGGTTTCGACCTGATTAAAGATATCGGCAAATTTTGCGCAGCCGCTTTCTATAAATTGTTCAAAATGGCGGGCAGCATACTGACGTGCGGCAAGATGAGAATATGACCCTTTTGGCCCGAGGAAAGCAACGCGTGCTGAGTGTGGGTTAATTTTATTCAGATGCTGCTGGAGCAGTGCCTGCTGAGTCAGGACGGAGTCTTCGATTATGAGCTGGAACAGGCGAGTGATGTAGTGAGCATCAAGATGATGTGCTTTGCCAAGCTGAATCAGTCGGTCCAACAGATCGCGCTCACGGTCGATATCACGAACTGGACGATGCGAAAGCAGCTTAGCTTTGCCAACTTCTACGGCCAGTCCACGTCGCTCAGCCAGCAGGGCCAGTAATTTTTCATCCAGCGTGCTGATCTTATCGCGCAGCGCCAGCAATGGGTTATCCGATGTCATAGTGTTGCCTTTCTTGTTATCAATAAAAAAGGCCCCCCGTTGTGGGAGGCCTTATTGTTCGTCTTCGCATTCTTTATCACACGACGAAACGCCTCCCATTCAGGGGAAGGTAAAAAAGAATGCGAAGAAGAACGGGACAAGTTTCATGTAATTTTCCTTTGGCTACGTCAGTAAAGTACCCGTACTGTTTTCACCCTGTCAACAAAAAACGCGCCCGGAGGCGCGTTGGCGATACACTCAATGTAAGGGACTACTCTTCTTCTGCTTCGACGAAGTTGGCGTCTTTGACTGAAGTTGTTGCACGACGGGCTTCGCCTTTGTGCTGCACTTTATTGAGCTGCCGTTCCAGCTTGTTGATCAAATCGTTAATTGCGGTGTACATATCCTCGTGTTTTGCGCTGGCGACCAGATGTCCGTTCGGTGTATTGATGGTGGCATCAGCAATGAAACCCTGCGGCTCCTTAGACAGAATGATATGTGGATTAATCAGATGAGTTTGCCATTTTTCGAGTTTGGCGAGACGGTCTGCGACATGCTGGCGAATTGCCGGAGTAATTTCCATTTGTTTACTGGTAATGTTCATTGTCATAAATTTTACCTCTTGTCTTTCCCGTCTTGGTGATTCCAGCATACCGTTCCTAATGTCAAAATGTGTGATGTTAATCACATTTTTTTGTCGCTTTTTGTCAAGAAAACCTTTTTGTGAGGCACCGCAGGAACAAGCGATTTTTTACTTGAGGAATACCTGAAAGCAAGCCATATTTGATGAGATGCGTTGCAGCT
>NZ_SZWS01000019.1:0-5516 GCF_005281245.1 Citrobacter sp. wls826 | reverse complement strand
TGGCGTTTACGGATAAAAAAACGGCAGCCTTTGGGCTGCCGTTTGCATTCTGAGATAAATCAGGTATTGCTGCTGTTGGCGGCAATGATTTTCGCTACTTTTTCTGCCTGCGCATTCATCTGCATCTGGCGATAAGCATTTTCCATTAACGGCAGGGCATTGCGTGTTGCCTGGGTATCCGGGAAGTCGCGCAGCATGCCTTCCACACGGTTTACCACGGCAACCCATGCACCGCGGGCAGTGTAGTATTCCACAACGGAATATTCATACTTCGCCAGACGGTCTTTCAGGAATACCAGACGTTTGGTGGCGTCAGTGGTGTACTGGCTGTTCGGATAGCCACGTACCAGTTTGGAAAAGTCATTAAACGCAGCTCGGGCATGTTGCGGATCGCGATCGCTGCGATCAACACCAAAGAATCCTTGCAGTGCGCTATCATCCAGCGCCATATTGGTCAGGCCACGCATATACATGACATAATCAATGTTAGGGTGTGTCGGGTTAAGACGAATAAAACGATCGATGGCAGCCTGAGCAAGTGGCAGATCGGCGTTTTTGTAGTAGGCGTAGATGAGATCTAATTGCACCTGCTGAGAATACGGTCCAAATGGATAACGGTTATCCAACGCTTCTAATTGCGTTATTGCCTGTTTCCAGTTACCGTCCTGCAGCTTTTGCTGAGCAGTCGCGTAGATTTCATTTGGCGGATTATCGGGCACCTCTTCCTTTGAACCAGAGCAACCCGCCAAAAACAGGCTCAACGTGGCTGCTGCCACCAGATATTTCATGCGCGTCATGACGTTTTGACTTTCCTCAAAATGTTTTACGGGAGATTCTCTGTTCCTGCTCCCGGTTAAGACCAGCTACAATAGCACACTATATTAAACGGCAAAGCCGTAAAACCCAACGTTAAACGAAGAAGCAGTTTATGGCACAACGAGTAGAACTCACCGCAACAGTCTCCGAAAATCAGCTCGGTCAACGCTTAGATCAGGCTTTGGCCGAATTGTTCCCTGATTATTCGCGATCGCGCATAAAAGAATGGATCCTTGACCAGCGCGTACTGGTAAATGGCAATCTTTGCGATAAACCGAAAGAAAAAGTGTTGGGTGGAGAGCGCGTCTCCATCACTGCAGAAATTGATGAAGAGGTTCGTTTTGAACCTCAGGATATCCCACTGGATATCGTTTATGAAGATGATGATATTCTTGTCATCAACAAACCCCGTGACCTCGTAGTGCATCCGGGTGCCGGTAATCCTGATGGCACGGTATTGAATGCATTACTGCATTACTACCCGCCAATCGCGGATGTTCCACGTGCTGGTATCGTGCACCGTCTGGATAAAGACACGACCGGATTAATGGTGGTGGCAAAAACCGTTCCGGCGCAAACGCGTCTGGTGGAGTCGCTGCAGCTGCGTGAAATTACCCGTGAGTACGAAGCCGTGGCGATTGGTCATATGACGGCAGGCGGAACCGTTGAGGAACCGATTAGCCGCCACCCGACCAAGCGTACGCACATGGCGGTACACCCGATGGGGAAACCGGCGGTGACGCACTATCGCATTATGGAACACTTCCGTGTGCACACGCGTCTGCGGCTGCGTCTGGAAACCGGACGTACGCACCAGATCCGCGTGCACATGGCGCATATCACCCATCCGCTGGTGGGCGATCAGGTCTACGGCGGTCGTCCGCGTCCCCCGAAAGGCGCTTCTGACGAATTTATCTCCGTTCTGCGTAAGTTCGATCGTCAGGCGCTGCACGCGACTATGCTGCGTTTATATCACCCAATTTCAGGTATCGAAATGGAATGGCACGCACCGATTCCACAAGATATGGTGCAATTGATTGAAGTGATGCGCGCTGATTTCGAAGAACATAAGGATGATATTGCCTGGTTATGAGTAAGCTAATTGTCCCGCAGTGGCCGATACCGCAAGGTGTTGTTGCGTGTAGTTCTACCCGTATTGGCGGTGTTAGTATGCCGCCTTATGATTCGCTGAATCTGGGCGCCCATTGCGGCGATAACCCGGAGCATGTTGAAGAGAACCGCAAGCGGCTGTTTGCTGCGGGCAATCTGCCGTCAAAGCCAGTCTGGCTGGAGCAGGTCCACGGTAAGGATGTCCTGAAACTGACCGGCGAGCCTTATGCCTCCAAACGTGCGGATGCTTCTTACAGCAATACGCCGGGCACCGTGTGTGCCGTGATGACGGCCGACTGTCTGCCGGTGCTGTTTTGCAATCGCGCAGGAACGGAAGTCGCGGCGGCACATGCGGGTTGGCGCGGATTATGCGCCGGCGTGCTGGAAGAGACGGTGGCGTGTTTTGCCGACAAACCTGAAAACATTATTGCCTGGCTAGGCCCGGCGATTGGCCCGAACGCGTTTGAAGTGGGAGCAGAAGTTCGCGCAGCGTTCATGGCGAAAGATCCGCAAGCGGACCTCGCATTTGTACCGCATGGTGATAAATATCTGGCGAATATTTACCAGCTTGCGCGTCAGCGTCTGGCAAATATCGGAGTAGAGAACATCTACGGCGGCGACCGTTGCACGTTCAGCGAAAGTGAGACGTTCTTCTCTTATCGTCGCGACAATACCACGGGTCGTATGGCAAGTTTTATTTGGCTGATATAACCTAAAGAATCAAGACGATCCGGTACGTGTAATTTTCTTTTCACATAATTCAGGTCATTCACCTTGAATAATTGAGGGATGACCTCATTTAATCTCCAGTAGCAATTTTGACCTGTTATGGGAGGAGTTATGCGTCTGGATCGTCTTACTAATAAATTCCAGCTTGCTCTTGCCGATGCCCAGTCACTCGCATTGGGGCACGACAATCAATTCATCGAACCACTTCATCTAATGAGCGCCTTGCTGAATCAGGAAGGGGGATCGGTACGTCCTTTATTAACGTCTGCTGGCATTAACGCTGGCCAGTTACGTACAGCCATTGACCAGGCGTTGAGCCGGTTGCCGCAGGTAGAAGGTACCGGTGGTGATGTGCAGCCTTCTCAGGATCTGGTGCGTGTACTGAATCTTTGCGACAAGCTGGCGCAAAAACGTGGGGACAACTTTATTTCGTCAGAACTGTTCGTACTGGCGGCGCTTGAGTCACGCGGTACGCTGACCGATTTACTAAAATCAGCAGGTGCGACGACCGCGAATATCACTCAGGCAATTGAACAAATGCGTGGAGGTGAAAGCGTGAATGACCAGGGGGCTGAAGACCAACGTCAGGCCTTGAAAAAATATACCGTCGACCTGACCGAACGTGCCGAGCAGGGCAAACTCGATCCGGTTATCGGGCGTGATGAAGAAATTCGCCGTACCATTCAGGTACTGCAGCGTCGTACTAAAAATAACCCGGTGTTAATCGGCGAACCAGGTGTTGGTAAAACAGCTATCGTTGAAGGGCTGGCCCAACGAATTATCAATGGTGAAGTGCCGGAAGGCTTAAAAGGTCGCCGTGTGCTGGCGCTGGATATGGGCGCGCTGGTGGCTGGGGCCAAATATCGTGGTGAGTTTGAAGAACGCTTAAAAGGCGTGCTAAACGATCTCTCGAAACAGGAAGGCAATGTCATCCTGTTTATTGATGAGCTGCATACTATGGTTGGGGCGGGTAAAGCCGATGGCGCAATGGACGCCGGGAACATGCTGAAACCGGCGCTGGCACGCGGGGAACTGCACTGTGTAGGCGCAACAACGCTTGATGAATATCGCCAGTACATCGAAAAAGATGCGGCGCTGGAACGTCGTTTCCAGAAAGTATTTGTAGCCGAACCTTCAGTAGAAGACACCATCGCGATTCTGCGTGGCCTGAAAGAACGTTATGAGCTGCACCACCATGTGCAGATCACTGACCCGGCGATTGTTGCGGCAGCTACGCTGTCTCACCGCTATATTGCCGATCGTCAGTTGCCGGACAAAGCTATCGACCTTATCGATGAGGCGGCATCCAGCATTCGTATGCAGATTGACTCCAAGCCGGAGGAACTCGACAGACTCGACCGCCGTATTATCCAGCTCAAACTGGAACAGCAGGCATTAATGAAAGAGTCTGATGAGGCGAGTAAAAAACGTCTCGAGATGCTCAACGAAGAGCTGGACGATAAAGAGCGCCAGTATTCTGAATTAGAAGAAGAGTGGAAAGCTGAAAAAGCATCCCTTTCGGGAACGCAAACTATCAAGGCTGAGCTGGAGCAGGCGAAAATCGCTATCGAACAGGCGCGTCGTGTCGGCGACCTGGCGCGGATGTCTGAACTGCAGTACGGCAAAATTCCTGAACTGGAAAAACAGCTGGAAGCAGCCACCCAGTCTGAAGGCAAAACCATGCGTCTGCTGCGTAATAAAGTCACGGATGCAGAAATTGCAGAAGTGCTGGCGCGCTGGACCGGGATCCCGGTTGCTCGCATGCTGGAAGGCGAACGGGAAAAACTGTTGCGTATGGAGCAGCAGTTGCACAGCCGCGTGATTGGCCAGAACGAAGCGGTGGAAGCCGTTTCTAACGCCATCCGTCGTAGCCGTGCTGGCTTGTCCGATCCAAATCGCCCGATTGGTTCGTTCTTGTTCCTCGGCCCAACTGGTGTCGGTAAAACTGAACTGTGCAAAGCGCTGGCAAACTTTATGTTCGACAGTGATGATGCCATGGTGCGTATCGATATGTCCGAGTTTATGGAGAAACACTCGGTGTCTCGTCTGGTCGGGGCGCCTCCGGGATATGTCGGCTATGAGGAAGGTGGATATCTGACAGAAGCGGTACGTCGTCGTCCTTACTCTGTCATCCTGCTGGATGAAGTGGAGAAAGCGCACCCGGATGTGTTCAATATTCTGTTGCAGGTGCTTGATGATGGTCGTCTGACTGACGGGCAGGGGAGAACGGTCGACTTCCGTAATACGGTTGTCATCATGACCTCGAACCTGGGGTCCGATCTGATTCAGGAACGCTTCGGTGAGCTGGACTACGGCCACATGAAGGATATGGTCCTTGGCGTCGTGAGCCATAATTTCCGCCCGGAATTCATCAACCGTATAGATGAAGTTGTTGTATTCCATCCGTTGGGTGAGCAGCACATTGCTTCTATTGCACAGATCCAACTGCAACGTCTGTATAAACGTCTGGAAGAGCGTGGCTATGAAATTCATATCTCTGACGAGGCGCTTAAACTGCTGAGTGCGAATGGTTACGATCCGGTGTATGGCGCACGTCCACTCAAACGTGCTATCCAGCAACAGATCGAAAACCCGCTGGCGCAGCAAATTCTGTCTGGTGAGCTGATTCCAGGCAAAACGATTCGGCTGGAAGTGAATGACGATCGCATTGTGGCAGTACAGTAAGTCACAAAACGACAATAAACGAGCCCTGCGGGGCTCGTTTTTGTTTAAAAACAAAGCAAAAATCAATGTAATGGTTGAAAAGTAGTCGCTTGATAAGTTTTTTGTATTTTTAACTTGTCAGTCTGAAATAACTCCCTATAATGCGCCTCCACTGACACGGAACAACGGATTACAAA
>NZ_SZWS01000026.1:0-1230 GCF_005281245.1 Citrobacter sp. wls826 | reverse complement strand
CTGAATCGCCACGGGTTTAACAGACACCTCGGAGTCATTTAAGATGACTTAAAGAGAGGTGCCCATGAGCGGTAAACGTTATCCCGAAGAGTTTAAAATTGAAGCAGTCAAACAGGTTATTGAGCGCGGTCATTCTGTTTCCAGCGTTGCAACACGTCTCGATATCACCACCCACAGCCTTTACGCCTGGATAAAGAAGTACGGTCCGGACTCATCCACTAATAAAGAACAGTCAGATGCTCAGGCCGAGATCCGCCGACTCCAGAAGGAGTTGAAGCGGGTTACTGACGAACGGGACATATTAAAAAAAGCCGCGGCGTACTTCGCAAAGCTGTCCGACTGAGGTACGCCTTTATTCGTGACAACTCCCGTTGCTGGCCTGTTCGTCTGCTCTGCAGGGTGCTGGATGTTCATCCCAGTGGCTTTTACGCCTGGTTTAAGCAACCGTATTCTCAGCGCCACCAGGTAGATCTGAGACTGACGGGACAGATCAAACAGTTCTGGCTGGAGTCCGGTTGCGTTTATGGTTATCGCAAGATCCATCTGGACTTGCGGGATAGCGGTCAACAGTGCGGAGTGAACAGAGTCTGGCGACTGATGAATCGTGCCGGGATAAAGGCTCAGGTCGGGTACCGGAGCCCGCGGGCACGCAAAGGCGAGGCCAGTATCGTATCGCCCAACAGGCTCCAGCGACAGTTCAATCCGGATGCTCCGGATAAGCGTTGGGTAACGGACATAACCTACATCAGGACCCACGAAGGCTGGCTGTATCTTGCTGTGGTTGTTGATCTGTTCTCACGCAAAATTATCGGCTGGTCAATGCAATCCCGGATGACAAAGGACATTGTCCTGAACGCACTGCTGATGGCTGTATGGCGGCGTAATCCCCAAAAACAGGTGCTGGTTCATTCGGACCAGGGCAGTCAGTACACAAGCCATGAGTGGCAGTCGTTCCTGAAATCACACGGCCTGGAGGGGAGCATGAGCCGTCGCGGTAACTGTCACGATAATGCGGTTGCAGAAAGCTTTTTCCAGTTGCTGAAACGCGAACGGATAAAGAAAAAGATCTACGGAACGCGGGAAGAAGCCCGCAGCGATATTTTTGATTACATCGAAATGTTTTATAACAGTAAGCGTCGGCATGGTTCGAGCAATCAGATGTCACCGACAGAATATGAAAACCAGTATTATCAACGGCTCGGAAGTGTCTAGATTATCCGTGGCGATTCA
>NZ_SZWS01000016.1:92123-103005 GCF_005281245.1 Citrobacter sp. wls826 | reverse complement strand
GGCTCTGGTTTCTGATACCAGCATTCCGAGGTTCGAATCCTCGTACCCCAGCCATATTAAAAAAGCTCGCTTCGGCGAGCTTTTTGCTTTTCTGCATTTATTATCTGATGGCACTACGCTTACCAGGCCTACAACGTTCTCTGTAGGCCTGTCTGAATTACAATCCTAACGCGTACTTGAGTGCCTGACGTTTCAACATACCGGCGCGCTCTGCGGCCATTAGCCCAAGATTACGCATGATACGCAGCGGCTGCAGGTTGTTGCTAAATCCTGCGTAGAACAGATCCATGCCGCTTTGCATGATGAAATTGTCAGTCATGCGACGGTTCTGATAGCGCTTCAGCACCGGCTGGCTTGCCCAGGACTCACCGTAGCTGCGCGCATTCACCAGCACGTCAATCAGCGCATCCACATCACGGAACCCCAAATTAACGCCCTGCCCCGCCAGCGGATGAATGGTATGCGCGGCGTCACCCACCAGCGCCAGTCCTGGCTGCACATATTGCAGCGCGTGACGGCGCGTTAGCGGGAATGCCCCCGCTGCCACAGGCGTAACGTTACCGAGTCGCGATGGGAAATGTTTGGCGATCTCCGCCTGCAGTTGCGACATATTCAAACCTTGCAACTGGCGGATACGCGCCGGTGAGTCGTACCACACCAGCGAGGCCCAGTTATCAAACAGCGGTAAAAATGCGCGCGGACCGTCAGGGGTGAATTGCTGCCAGGTGCTGTCTCCCGGCGAATTCTCGCACTGCACGGTTATCAACATACAGGACTGCGCATATTGCCAGGCATGGATACCAATCCCGGCCATTTTCCGCACCTGAGAATTTGCGCCATCGGCGCCGATGACCAGCTTCGCGCTGATTTTTTCGCCACCAGCCAGCTCAAGCTCATGCCGATCGTTATGTTGATGCAGAGAGATCAGCGACGCAGGCACGCGCAGCGTGACTTTGGGGTGAACGTCCAGAGCCTGCCAGAGCGCCTGTTGCAGGACCGTGTTTTCCACCATATAGCCCAGTAAGGGCAGCTTAAGCTCGGCGGCATCAAACATCACATGGGCATTTTCCCATTCCCACGTTTCCAGACGACGGTAAGGATGGCTGCGCATCCCCTGAACCGTATCCCAGACGCCCAGCCCTTTTAGCAACGACACGGAGGCGGAGCTGATGGCCGAAATTCTGACATCTGGCTGTCCGTCAGCCACAAACGGCGCGGGAACGGCATGCTCAATGACCGTTACCGTAAATCCATGCTGCGCCAGTCCTAGCGCCAGCGCGCCGCCGACCATCCCCCCGCCGACAATGGCAATTTCCGTTGGTTGATTTGTCATGGTCAATTATCCTGTTACATGTATTGTGTAAGTTTACAGGATTTTTTACCCCTTGAGGCTGACATCCGTCATACTGGTCACAACCGCGCCAAAGCAGTACACTATGCGCCCTGCATTTCAGCCACAATTTCGCAAGAGCAAGTCGATGACCAAAAAACTCCATATTAAAACCTGGGGCTGTCAGATGAACGAATACGATTCATCGAAGATGGCCGATCTGCTGGATGCCACCCATGGGTATCAACTGACCGACGTGGCCGAAGAGGCGGATGTGCTGCTGCTGAATACCTGCTCTATCCGTGAGAAGGCTCAGGAAAAAGTCTTCCATCAGTTGGGCCGCTGGAAGCTGTTAAAAGAGAAAAACCCCAAGCTGATCATCGGTGTCGGTGGCTGTGTTGCGTCTCAGGAAGGCGACCATATTCGCCAACGCGCGCACTATGTCGATATTATTTTTGGGCCGCAAACCCTGCATCGTCTGCCGGAAATGATCAACAAAGTGCGTGGAAGCACCACCCGTAGCCCGGTGGTTGATATCAGTTTCCCGGAGATCGAAAAATTCGACCGCCTACCGGAACCGCGTGCTGAAGGTCCAAGCGCATTCGTGTCAATCATGGAAGGTTGTAATAAATATTGTACTTACTGCGTGGTGCCATACACCCGCGGTGAGGAAGTGAGCCGTCCGGCGGACGATATCCTGTTTGAAATCGCCCAGCTTGCGGCGCAAGGCGTGCGTGAAGTGAACCTGCTGGGACAAAACGTGAACGCCTGGCGTGGTGAAAACTACGACGGCACGATCGGATCTTTTGCCGATCTGCTGCGTCTGGTCGCGGCAATCGATGGCATTGACCGTATCCGCTTCACCACCAGCCATCCGATCGAATTCACCGATGATATCATTGAAGTGTATCGTGACACGCCAGAACTGGTGAGCTTCCTGCACCTGCCGGTACAGAGCGGTTCAGATCGCGTACTGAACCTGATGGGACGCACCCATACCGCGCTGGAATATAAAGCGATCATCCGCAAACTGCGCGCAGCGCGTCCGGATATCCAGATTAGCTCCGACTTCATCGTTGGCTTCCCAGGCGAAACCACGCAGGATTTCGAGCAGACCATGAAGTTGATTGCAGACGTCAATTTTGACATGAGCTACAGCTTTATCTTCTCTGCGCGTCCTGGCACCCCTGCCGCCGATATGGTTGACGACGTGCCGGAAGAAGAGAAAAAACAGCGCCTGTATATTCTGCAAGAGCGTATTAACCAGCAAGCTATGGCCTGGAGCCGTCGCATGGTCGGCACGACCCAGCGCATTCTGGTTGAAGGCACATCGCGTAAAAGCATCATGGAACTGTCTGGCCGTACCGAAAATAACCGAGTGGTGAACTTTGAAGGCAACCCGGAAATGGTCGGTAAGTTCGTGGATGTAGAAATTACCGATGTCTGGACGAACTCCCTGCGCGGTAAAGTGGTGCGCACCGAAGACGAAATGGGTCTGCGCATCGCTGAATCCCCTGAGTCAGTTATTGCGCGTACCCGCAAAGAAAACGATCTGGGCGTCGGTATTTATCAGCCTTAATCTTCAATGCCCGATGGCGCTACGCTTATCGGGCTTACTCTTCTGGGCTCGCTGCCCCGGCGGGCCTTGTAATCTACCTCATCATCCCCATATTTATCGCAATGCTTGCGCCTTTCCCCCATGGCGTGAATAATTTCCTTAGATGCCGGTAAATGTTCAGCGTCCGGCAAGACATGCAAAAGAGGAACAGTTTGAACATAGACACTCGTGAAATCACCCTTGAACCCGCAGACAATGCCCGCCTGTTGAGCCTTTGCGGCCCATTTGATGACAACATCAAGCAGCTGGAACGTCGCCTCGGCATCGAAATTAACCGCCGTGATAACCACTTTAAGCTGACCGGTCGCCCAATTTGCGTCACCGCGGCGGCAGATATTTTACGTAGCCTGTACGTCGATACTGCCCCAATGCGTGGTCAGACGCAGGACATTGAGCCTGAACAAATTCATCTGGCAATTAAAGAAGCGCGAGTGCTTGAGCAAAGCGCAGACAGCGTGCCGGAATTTGGCAAAGCGGTGAACATCAAAACCAAGCGCGGGGTAATTAAGCCGCGTACGCCGAACCAGGCACAATACATTGCGAATATCCTCGACCACGACATCACCTTTGGCGTTGGCCCTGCGGGTACGGGTAAAACGTATCTTGCGGTTGCCGCTGCGGTCGATGCGCTTGAGCGTCAGGAGATCCGTCGAATTCTGCTGACCCGTCCGGCAGTGGAAGCGGGCGAAAAACTCGGGTTCCTGCCGGGTGACCTCAGCCAGAAAGTCGATCCCTACTTACGACCGCTGTATGACGCACTGTTCGAAATGCTCGGGTTTGAGAAGGTCGAAAAGCTGATTGAGCGTAACGTCATTGAAGTTGCGCCGCTGGCCTACATGCGTGGTCGTACATTAAACGATGCGTTCATCATTCTTGATGAGAGCCAGAACACCACCATCGAACAGATGAAAATGTTCCTGACCCGTATCGGCTTTAACTCCAAAGCGGTTATCACCGGCGATATCACCCAGATTGACCTGCCGCGAAGCACCAAATCCGGTCTGCGTCATGCCATTGAAGTACTGGCTGAAGTCGACGAAATTAGTTTTAATTTCTTCCATAGCGAAGACGTGGTTCGCCACCCGGTGGTCGCCCGTATCGTCACGGCGTATGAAGCCTGGGAAGAAGCAGAACAGAAACGCAAAGCCGAGCTGGCTGCAGAACGCAAGCGCGAAGCTCAGGAGCAGGAACAAAAATGAGTCAGGTTATTCTCGATTTACAGCTGGCATGTGAAGACGAATCCGGTTTACCAACAGAAAGTCAGTTTCAGGGTTGGCTGGATGCGGTGATCCCACAGTTTCAGGAAGAGTCTGAAGTTACCATTCGTCTGGTCGATGACGCGGAAAGCCACGAGCTGAACCTGACCTATCGCGGGAAAGATAAATCAACCAACGTACTCTCTTTCCCGTTTGAAGCCCCGCCGGGCATTGAAATGCCGCTGCTGGGCGATTTGATCATCTGCCGTCAGGTAGTCGAGAAAGAAGCGCAGGAACAAGGCAAACCGCTTGAGGCCCACTGGGCGCACATGGTGGTGCACGGTAGCCTGCATTTACTCGGTTACGACCATATCGAAGACGATGAAGCGGAAGAGATGGAATCCCTAGAAACAGAGATTATGCTTGCTCTGGGCTATGAGGATCCGTACATTGCCGAGAAAGAATAAGCATTTCGAAATCTTGTAAGCCTGATAAGGCGCAGCCGCCATCAGGTATTGCGCCTTATCCGGCTTACCTGGTTTGAAGTACGATGAAGAAACATGCCGTCAACAGCTGAATATACGCATGACGAGCTTTGTATTAACTAACATGAGAACCCATACGACGCAATGAGCGACGACAATTCACACAGTAGTGACACCTTAAACAGCAAAAAGGGATTTTTCTCCCTGTTACTGAGCCAACTTTTCCACGGTGAACCAAAAAACCGCGACGAACTGTTGGAGCTGATCCGTGATTCCGGGCAAAACGACCTTATCGATGAAGATACGCGCGATATGCTCGAAGGGGTGATGGATATTGCGGACCAACGCGTGCGCGACATCATGATCCCTCGCTCTCAGATGATTACCCTGAAACGCAACCAGACCCTGGACGAATGTCTCGATGTCATTATCGAGTCTGCCCACTCGCGTTTCCCGGTGATCAGCGAAGACAAAGATCACATTGAAGGGATTCTGATGGCCAAAGATCTGCTGCCGTTTATGCGCAGCGATGCCGAAGCCTTCAGCATGGAGAAAGTGTTACGCCAGGCGGTTGTCGTACCTGAAAGCAAGCGAGTTGACCGCATGCTGAAAGAGTTCCGCTCCCAGCGTTATCATATGGCTATCGTCATCGACGAATTCGGCGGTGTCTCAGGTCTGGTGACCATTGAGGACATCCTTGAACTGATCGTGGGTGAAATTGAAGATGAGTACGACGAAGAAGACGATATCGATTTCCGTCAGCTCAGTCGCCACACCTGGACCATTCGCGCTCTGGCGCCGATTGAAGACTTCAACGACGCTTTCGGCACCCATTTTAGCGACGAAGAAGTAGATACCATCGGCGGGCTGGTCATGCAGGCCTTTGGTCATCTGCCCGCGCGCGGGGAGACTATCGACATTGATGGTTACCAGTTCAAAGTGGCAATGGCCGACAGCCGTCGTATTATTCAGGTTCATGTCAGAATTCCGGACGACTCACCCCAGCCCAAACTGGACGAATAAACCCGAAACTGGATCTAAGACTACATGGCATTTGCCCCATTAATTGAACGCCAGCGCATTCGCCTGCTGCTGGCGTTATTATTCGGTGCCTGCGGGACGCTGGCTTTCTCTCCGTATGACATCTGGCCCGCTGCGATCGTTTCGCTGATGGGCTTGCAGGCTCTTACCTTCAATCGCCGTCCGCTCCAGTCTGCCGCAATCGGCTACTTCTGGGGATTGGGGCTGTTTGGCTCCGGCATCAACTGGGTTTACGTCAGCATCGCGCAGTTTGGCGGTATGCCGGGCCCCATTAATGTGTTCCTCGTGGTTCTGCTTGCCGCATACCTTTCCCTCTACACCGGCCTGTTTGCTGGCGTGTTGGCGCGTCTGTGGCCGAAAACCACCTGGATACGCGTGGCGATTGCCGCGCCGGTCGTCTGGCAAATAACCGAATTCCTGCGCGGCTGGGTACTGACCGGCTTCCCGTGGCTACAGTTCGGCTACAGTCAGATCGACGGTCCGTTAAAAGGGCTGGCTCCGGTAATGGGCGTTGAGGCGATTAACTTCCTGCTGATGGTGGTTAGCGGCCTGCTGGCGCTGGCGCTGGTGACGCGTAACTGGAAGCCGCTGATTGCCGCGCTAGTGCTCTTTGCTCTGCCCTTTCCGCTGCGCTATATCCAGTGGTACACGCTTGAGCCGGAAAAAACCACTCAGGTCTCGATGGTGCAGGGCGACATTCCGCAGTCGCTCAAATGGGATGAAGGTCAGTTACTCAACACCCTGAAGATTTATCTCGACGCCACCCAGCCTGAGATGGGCAAATCACAGCTGATCATCTGGCCAGAATCCGCTATTCCGGACCTGGAAATTAATCAGCAGCGTTTTCTGGGCATGATGGATGGCCTGCTGAGATCGAAAAACAGCACGCTGATTACCGGTATCGTTGACGCACGTCTGAACAAGCAGAATCGTTACGACACCTACAACACCATCATCACGCTGGGTAAAGACAGCCCGTACAGTTACGATTCCAGCAACCGCTACAACAAAAACCATCTGGTACCGTTTGGCGAGTTCGTCCCGCTGGAATCGATCCTGCGCCCGTTAGCGCCGTTCTTTGACCTGCCAATGTCGTCTTTCAGCCGTGGGCCTTATGTGCAGCCACAGCTGCATGCGCACGGCTTTAAGCTGACGGCTGCCATCTGCTATGAAATCATTCTTGGCGAACAGGTACGGGATAATTTCCGCCCGGATACGGACTACCTGCTGACGATTTCCAACGATGCCTGGTTTGGTAAATCCATCGGCCCGTGGCAGCACTTCCAGATGGCGCGTATGCGTTCCCTCGAGCTGGCGCGCCCTCTGCTGCGTAGCACCAACAACGGTATTACGGCGGTGATTGGTCCACAGGGTGAGATTCAGGCGATGATCCCGCAGTTTACCCGCCAGGTCCTGACCACCAGCGTGACGCCAACGACGGGCTTAACCCCTTATGCCCGTACCGGTAACTGGCCGCTCTGGCTGCTTACCGCGCTGTTTGGCTTTGGTGCGGTGGTAATGAGCCTGCGCCAACGTCGTAAGTAACCTTCCTTTCCCGGCCGGATAACGTTTCGCTTATCCGGCCCACAAAACATTTCCCGCGCCCCATTCTGGCACGTCTATTGCTTTGTTCTACAAGACAAATGCAGTTTTGGCTGAATGTGCAACCTGGTCGCACCAACGTTGAGCGCCGGTAGCACCTGAAAAGTGCAACAAGATATTTTTGCCCCCAAATGGTGCGGCGCACTTCGCAAAAATAAACAATAAAACAGCAAATTCTTTACATTCATCCAAACTAAATGTTAACAAACATATACAAGACTGCACGTTTCAGTAGCAAACAATAACAACATCACAATGGGTATCAATGCGTCCCTGGCGCAGACGATAAAGGAGTTGGATATGCAATTACGTAAGCTCGCCACTGCCATGCTGGTCATGGGAATGTCCGCCGGTCTGGCGCACGCAGAAGACGCAGCACCAGCGGCAGGCAGCACGCTGGACAAGATCGCCAAAAACGGCGTGATTGTGGTCGGCCACCGTGAATCATCGGTACCGTTTTCTTACTACGATAATCAACAAAAAGTGGTCGGTTATTCACAGGATTACTCCAACGCGATCGTTGAAGCCGTGAAGAAAAAACTGAACAAGCCTGACCTGCAGGTGAAGCTGATCCCGATTACTTCACAAAACCGTATCCCGCTGCTGCAAAACGGCACCTTCGACTTTGAATGTGGCTCCACCACCAACAACGTCGAGCGCCAAAAACAAGCGGCTTTCTCTGACACCATTTTCGTTGTTGGTACTCGTCTGCTGGCGAAAAAAGGCGGCGACGTCAAAGATTTCGCCGATCTGAAAGGTAAAGCCGTAGTCGTGACCTCGGGTACCACCTCAGAGGTGCTGCTGCACAAGCTGAATGAAGAACAAAAAATGGATATGCGCATCATCAGCGCGAAAGACCACGGTGACTCTTTCCGTACTCTGGAAAGCGGCCGCGCCGTTGCCTTTATGATGGATGACGCCCTGCTGGCTGGCGAGCGCGCGAAGGCGAAGAAACCAGACAACTGGGAGATCGTCGGCAAGCCACAGTCTCAGGAAGCTTACGGCTGCATGCTGCGTAAAGATGACCCTCAGTTCAAAAAGCTGATGGATGACACTATCGCCAAAGCGCAGACCTCAGGCGAAGCTGAGAAATGGTTTGATAAGTGGTTTAAAAATCCAATTCCACCGAAGAACCTGAACATGAATTTCGAACTATCAGACGAGATGAAAGCCCTGTTCAAAGAACCGAATGATAAAGCGCTTAACTAATTAATTAGAAGAGTACACAAAACCTTTCAAGTTATATCGAGGCGGCAACTGAGCGAATTCCCGGGCGCTTACATGAGTAAGTAACCGGGATGAATAAAGGCAGCCAACAACGAGATATCTTGAAGGATGAAGTGTAATCAGGGAGGCTTCCCCTCCCTCTCGATTGCTACTCAGCACGGACAGACTATAAGCCTGATGGTCGTTCCCCATCAGGCCTGAAAACCGCAAAACGCTGAATAACAATCTTCGGGGGTAGCGCTGCTACCCTTTTTTTTCTGGAGTAGATTTATGTCTATAGACTGGAACTGGGGTATTTTTTTACAACAAGCCCCGTTCGGCAACACCACCTATCTCGGCTGGCTCTGGAGTGGTTTCCAGGTCACTGTCGCGTTATCTATCACCGCCTGGGTTATCGCTTTCCTCATCGGCTCTTTATTCGGCATCTTACGTACCGTACCAAATCGTTTCCTTTCCGGGATCGGCACGCTGTACGTCGAGCTGTTTCGTAACGTTCCGCTCATCGTCCAGTTTTTTACCTGGTATCTGGTCATTCCTGAACTGCTGCCGGAAAACATCGGGATGTGGTTTAAGTCAGAACTGGATCCCAACATTCAGTTCTTCCTCTCATCCATGCTTTGTCTGGGGCTGTTTACCGCTGCGCGCGTCTGCGAACAGGTTCGTGCCGCTATTCAGTCTTTGCCTCGCGGACAGAAAAATGCCGCGCTGGCGATGGGGCTGACGTTACCGCAGGCCTACCGCTATGTTCTGCTGCCAAACGCTTACCGCGTGATTGTTCCGCCAATGACCTCGGAGATGATGAACCTGGTAAAGAACTCCGCGATCGCCTCCACTATCGGCTTGGTCGATATGGCTGCGCAAGCGGGAAAACTACTGGATTACTCCGCCCACGCATGGGAATCGTTTACGGCCATCACTCTGGCCTACGTTCTGATTAACGCCGTCATCATGCTGGTGATGAATCTCGTCGAACGCAAAATCCGCCTGCCTGGCAATTTGGGAGGCAAATAATGTACGAATTTGACTGGAGTTCTATCGTCCCTTCCCTGCCGTATCTGCTGGATGGGCTGATCATCACGTTGAAAATCACCGTCACGGCAGTCGTCATTGGTATCGTCTGGGGGACCATCCTTGCAGTAATGCGTCTGTCCAGCTTCGCGCCGATTGCCTGGTTTGCGAAGGGCTACGTCAACGTATTCCGCTCCATTCCGCTGGTGATGGTGCTGCTGTGGTTCTACCTGATTGTGCCCGGCTTCCTGCAAAACGTGCTGGGTCTGTCGCCAAAAACCGATATTCGCCTGATCTCAGCGATGGTCGCATTTTCGATGTTTGAAGCCGCGTACTATTCCGAGATTATCCGCGCCGGTATCCAGAGTATTTCTCGCGGGCAGTCCAGTGCCGCGCTGGCGCTGGGGATGACCCATTGGCAGTCGATGAAGCTCATCATTCTGCCGCAGGCATTCCGCGCGATGGTGCCGCTGCTGCTTACCCAAGGCATCGTACTCTTCCAGGATACCTCGCTGGTCTATGTATTGAGTCTGGCAGACTTCTTCCGTACCGCCTCCACCATTGGTGAGCGTGACGGCACGCAGGTTGAAATGATCCTGTTTGCTGGCGCCGTTTATTTTGTATTCAGTCTGAGCGCATCGTTGTTGGTCAGCTATTTGAAGAAAAGGACAGTTTAATGATTACCCTGAAAAATGTTTCTAAATGGTATGGTCACTTTCAGGTGCTGACCGACTGCTCCACGGAAGTGAAAAAAGGTGAAGTGGTGGTGGTCTGCGGCCCGTCAGGTTCAGGTAAATCAACGCTTATCAAAACGGTGAACGGGCTGGAGCCGGTACAACAGGGCGTCATCACCGTTGATGGTACCGTGGTGAATGATAAAAAGACCGATCTGGCCAAACTGCGCTCTCGCGTTGGCATGGTGTTCCAGCACTTTGAACTGTTCCCGCATCTGTCGATTATTGAGAACCTGACTCTGGCGCAGGTAAAAGTGCTTAAACGCGATAAAAAGCCGGCCCGCGACAAAGCGCAAAAGTTACTGGAACGCGTTGGTCTGTCAGCGCATGCCGAGAAGTTTCCAGCTCAGCTCTCCGGGGGCCAGCAACAGCGTGTCGCCATCGCTCGGGCGCTGTGCATGGATCCTATCGCCATGCTGTTTGACGAACCGACGTCAGCACTCGACCCAGAAATGATCAACGAAGTACTGGACGTCATGGTTGAACTGGCCAATGAAGGGATGACCATGATGGTAGTTACCCACGAAATGGGCTTTGCGCGTAAAGTGGCGAACCGGGTGATCTTCATGGATGAAGGGAAGATTGTTGAAGACTCACCGAAAGAAGAGTTCTTCGCTAATCCAAAATCAGACCGTGCCAAA
>NZ_SZWS01000016.1:86654-92065 GCF_005281245.1 Citrobacter sp. wls826 | reverse complement strand
GTGCTGATGGAATACGGTGCACCTCCATGTGCGCGCCACCTCACGATTTATCTCTTCACTTCTCGAAACAGGCATAGCCCAGCGTTAACCTTGTCACAAAGTCCCACTTACAAGGAGCAACAATGGCACTTCCTATCCTGTTTGATTGCGATCCAGGTCATGACGACGCTATCGCAATTGTTCTCGCCCTCGCTTCACCTGAACTGGATGTGAAAGCGATAACCTCCTCTGCCGGTAACCAGACCCCCGACAAAACACTGCGTAACGTATTGCGTATGTTAACGTTGCTCAACCGCACGGATATCCCAGTGGCCGGTGGTGCAGTCAAACCGCTGATGCGCGACCTGATAATTGCCGATAACGTCCACGGTGAGAGCGGGCTTGATGGCCCGGCGCTGCCTGAACCCGCTTTTGCTCCACAGGACTGTACCGCCGTGGAATTGATGGCGAAAACCCTGCGTAACAGTCAGGAACCGGTGACGATTGTCTCCACCGGGCCGCAAACTAACGTGGCATTGCTACTGAATAGCCATCCTGAACTGCACCCCCAAATTGCCCGTATCGTGATCATGGGTGGTGCAATGGGCCTCGGAAACTGGACGCCCGCCGCCGAGTTCAACATCTTCGTGGATCCAGAAGCCGCTGAGATCGTGTTCCAGTCGGGCATTCCGGTGGTGATGGCTGGACTGGATGTCACGCATAAAGCGCAAATACATCGTGAAGATACCGAACGGTTCCGCGCTATCGGCAATCCCATTTCGACAATCGTTGCTGAGCTACTCGACTTCTTCTTTGAATATCACAAAGATGAAAAATGGGGATTTATTGGCGCGCCGCTGCACGATCCATGCACCATTGCCTGGCTGCTGAAACCTGAACTGTTTACCACCGTTGAACGCTGGGTTGGTGTGGAAACTCAGGGCAAATACACCCAGGGAATGACCGTGGTTGACTACTACTTCCTGAGCGGCAATAAGCCAAACGCCACCGTAATGGTGGACGTGGATCGCCAGGGGTTTGTCGATTTGCTAGCGGAGCGTCTGAAATTTTACGCCTGAAATTTATCATTGAGTAAGATCGCTATGTTGAATCATAGCGATTTTACTGTTAGCTAATAGCGAACGTGAATACTGCGTTACTTCATTAATTTGTCAGGTAATACTGAATAAATCCCCCAGCAGATTAATGTATCATGCAACATCCGGCACAACAAATCAGAGGAACATTGAATGAATGCTTCAGATTATCTCAGGGTAAGATTTCAGAATGACAGGCAGTTATCTATATATATTGAGAATGGATTCACAAATACGATGTACACGGTTTACTGTAGCCTCAGCTATGGCGGAAGCTATTGCACAGTCAGCGTTTCTGTCAAAAGCCGTTGCGCGAAAACTGGCTGGTAAAATGCCAGTTGGCGTTTATCTTCTGCAGGTCTATGGGTTTCAGCAAAAAGCAGCTATGGCAGCCCGGGCACAGAAAGCAATAGATCCAAGTTATTATTGGATTCTTTACCAAGCAAAGCTGGAGATGCTCTATTACTTCGTTGAGCCAGCTCTTTCAGAAATAATTCAGAAAGTTCATGATGGTGTCTATTCTAACCTCGATCAGCTTGCCGACGAAATCATGGAAAGATTCGATGTTTAAGAGTCTAATATCAGTTGTACTATATAACCTTGTACTCCCAGCAATCTTGATAGTTTTTGCCGTGCTCTGGTTATATTTATTTCCTGAATACTGGTGGGAGCTAATGCTCATCAGTATTATTGCTATTTTTTGGTTTTATCCGTTCATTACAGAAAAATTCGAAAAATTCAAATAACCCAATATTATATATTTATATGGAAAAGGAGTATTTTAATATCATTCTAAACAATGTGAAAATCACATCCATTACCGCAGATCTTTATCCTGGAGCTTCAACCGGGACACATCTTGAAACCATTCTACTACGCTATGAAAGCATCACATGGAAGCATTGCGATGGAAATATCATCTATACGGATGCCTGGAATCAACGCGTTGTGGCGTAACACATTCGCAATCCCTCACAGAGCCGCGTTAGCGGCTCTCAGGTGAAAATCACGGCTCAAACGGTCGACGCTGGAACTGATCGTGTCCGCATTTCGGGCATAGCGGCAGCACATCAGGAGTGTACACCGCTAAATGGAAGTGGCACTTCTCGCACACCAGGTTGCCCAACCCGACCACCTCGCCGCTGTGATAAACCCCGTGATGGCTGAGGTCCTGGAACACTTCGCGCCATTCGAGCTGCGTTTTATCGGTAATATCGGCCAGTTCCTGCCAGATACTCTCTTTGATAACCCGCATAAAGACGCTGTCGGTCTCCTCATCGAGGCTTTCTTCATAGCTCAGAGCAAACTCTTCCAGGTCGCGTCTGACGGCCCGGGTGAGCTCTTCCACCTCGGTGCGCGTTAACTCCCCGGTCTGCATAACGCGCTGACGCGCCTGTTCCACCAACGCATCAATATCGCGTTCGCCATTACGCAGGCGTTCACTCAGTGAAGCCACCAGTTCACGGTAATATTGAGCAACCTTGTTCATCGCTTCGCCTCCTGGGTCGTTAACTGTCTATAATAATAGACGTTATTTACGCTACGCTTTGCAAGACTGTCCACAGAGTGTGTAAATTCGTGCAAGAATTATCCTTACGGGAATTCAACGTTGAATGCGCGAAAGGCTGTTTTGGCGCGGGCGTTTGGGCTATGCTATGCGGATCTAAAACACCACATCTAGAGCTACGTTTGTAGCTGTATTGAAAACAGGACCACTGGCTGCCATGCAAGAGCAATACCGCCCGGAAGAGATAGAATCCAAAGTACAGCTTCACTGGGATGAGAAGCGCACATTTGAAGTTACCGAAGACGAGAGCAAAGAGAAGTATTACTGCCTGTCTATGCTTCCCTATCCTTCTGGTCGACTACACATGGGCCACGTACGTAACTACACCATCGGTGACGTGATCGCTCGCTATCAGCGTATGCTGGGCAAAAACGTACTTCAGCCAATTGGCTGGGATGCGTTCGGCCTGCCTGCCGAAGGCGCTGCGGTTAAAAACAACACCGCCCCGGCACCGTGGACGTATGACAACATTGCATACATGAAAAACCAGCTCAAAATGCTGGGTTTCGGTTACGACTGGAGCCGTGAGCTGGCGACCTGCACCCCGGAATACTACCGCTGGGAACAGAAGTTCTTCACCGAGCTGTACAAAAAAGGGCTGGTGTACAAGAAAACGTCTGCCGTTAACTGGTGCCCAAACGACCAGACCGTACTGGCGAACGAACAGGTTATCGACGGCTGCTGCTGGCGTTGCGATACCAAAGTTGAGCGTAAAGAGATCCCGCAGTGGTTCATCAAAATCACCGCTTACGCTGACGAACTGCTGCGCGACCTGGATAATCTGGATCACTGGCCTGACACCGTGAAAACGATGCAGCGCAACTGGATTGGCCGCTCTGAAGGCGTGGAAATCACCTTCGATGTGAACGGTTACGACAACACGCTGACCGTCTACACCACACGCCCGGACACCTTTATGGGTGCGACCTACCTGGCCGTTGCTGCAGGTCATCCGCTGGCGCAGAAAGCCGCTGAAAATAACCCAGAACTGGCTGCCTTCATTGACGAATGCCGCAACACCAAGGTTGCTGAAGCCGAAATGGCGACCATGGAGAAGAAAGGCGTCGACACTGGTTTCAAAGCCGTTCACCCGCTGACTGGCGAAGAGATCCCGGTTTGGGCGGCAAACTTCGTGCTGATGGAATACGGTACAGGCGCAGTTATGGCCGTTCCGGGTCACGATCAGCGCGATTACGAATTTGCGACCAAATATGGCCTGACCATCAAGCCGGTAATTCTGACTGCTGAAGGCGCAGAGCCGGATCTGTCTGAACAAGCGCTGACCGAAAAAGGCGTGCTGTTTAACTCCGGTGAGTTTGACGGCCTCGACTTCGAAGCGGCCTTCAACGCTATTGCTGACAAGCTGGTAGCTAAAGGCGTGGGTGAGCGTAAAGTTAACTATCGTCTGCGTGACTGGGGTGTTTCCCGTCAGCGTTACTGGGGCGCGCCGATTCCGATGGTGACGCTGGAAGACGGTACCGTCCTGCCAACGCCAGAAGACCAACTGCCGGTTATTTTGCCGGAAGACGTAGTCATGGACGGCATTACCAGCCCAATCAAAGCCGATCCAGAGTGGGCGAAAACCACCGTTAACGGTATGCCTGCGCTGCGTGAAACTGACACCTTCGATACCTTTATGGAGTCGTCCTGGTACTACGCGCGCTACACCTGCCCGCAGTATCAGGAAGGTATGCTGGATTCCGACGCGGCGAACTACTGGCTGCCGGTTGATATCTACATTGGCGGTATTGAACACGCCATCATGCACCTGCTCTACTTCCGCTTCTTCCACAAACTGATGCGCGACGCAGGCATGGTCAACTCTGATGAACCAGCTAAACAGCTGCTGTGTCAGGGGATGGTTCTGGCCGATGCGTTCTACTACGTTGGCGCCAACGGCGAACGTAACTGGGTTTCTCCGGTTGATGCCATCGTTGAGCGTGACGAAAAAGGTCGTATCGTTAAGGCTAAGGACGCAGAAGGCCATGAACTGGTGTATACCGGCATGAGCAAGATGTCCAAATCGAAAAATAACGGTATCGACCCGCAGGTCATGGTTGAACGCTACGGCGCCGACACCGTACGTCTGTTCATGATGTTCGCTTCTCCGGCTGATATGACGCTGGAATGGCAGGAGTCCGGCGTTGAAGGGGCGAACCGCTTCCTGAAACGTGTCTGGAAACTGGTTTACGAACATACGTCCCAGGGAGATGTTGCTGCCCTGAACGTTGATGTGTTGAGCGAAGATCAAAAAGCGCTGCGTCGCGACGTGCATAAAACCATTGCTAAAGTCACCGATGATATCGGTCGTCGTCAGACCTTTAACACCGCGATTGCGGCGATTATGGAGCTGATGAACAAGCTGGCGAAAGCACCGCAGGCAGACGAGCAGGACAGAGCCCTGATGCAGGAAGCGTTGCTGGCTGTTGTACGCATGCTCAACCCGTTCACCCCACACGTTTGCTTCACCCTGTGGCAGGCGCTGAAAGGCGAAGGCGATATCGACAACGCGCCGTGGCCGGTGGCGGACGAAGCAGCAATGGTTGAAGACTCAACGCTGGTTGTGGTTCAGGTAAACGGCAAAGTACGTGGCAAAATCACCGTTCCGGTAAACGCCACTGAAGAGCAGGTTCGTGAACGTGCTGGCCAGGAGCATCTGGTGGCAAAATATCTTGATGGCGTTACCGTACGTAAAGTGATTTATGTACCGGGTAAACTCCTCAATCTGGTCGTTGGCTAAGCGCGGGAGGAAGCGTGCGACTTCTGAC
>NZ_SZWS01000016.1:61750-86592 GCF_005281245.1 Citrobacter sp. wls826 | reverse complement strand
TGCTTGTCACCGCCGGGTGTGGCTGGCATCTGCGTAGTACTACGCAGGTTCCACCCTCAATGAAAACCATGATCCTGAACTCTGGCGATCCGAACGGCCCGTTAAGCCGCGCGGTGCGTAATCAGCTGCGTCTGAACGGCGTTACGCTGCTTGAAGACGGTACCATGCGTAAAGATGTGACGTCCTTACGTCTGGGTGCGGTCAGCCTTTCGCAAGATACGGCATCGGTATTCCAGAACGGTCAAACGGCTGAATACCAGATGGTGATGTCCGTAAGTGCTACTGTGCTGATTCCAGGTCATGATATTTACCCAATCAGCGCCAAAGTTTATCGTTCGTTCTTTGACAACCCACAGGCTGCACTGGCGAAGGATAACGAGCAGGACATGATCATAAAAGAGATGTATGACAAAGCGGCTGAACAGTTGATTCGTAAGCTGCCAAGCGTACATCTGGCCGATACTCAGTCATCCAATGCTGATGCTGAGCCTGCGGTGAATAAAACCGCAGCGCCTGCGTCATCTCCGGCGCGTGTCTCCACCACGCTGGGTAACTGATGCTCAAGTTGTACCCTGAACAACTCCGCGCACAGCTCAATGAAGGGCTGCGCGCGGCGTATTTACTCTTGGGCAACGATCCCCTCTTATTGCAGGAAAGCCAGGATGCCATCCGTCAGGCTGCCGCAACGCAAGGATTCGAAGAACACCACGCCTTCACTCTGGACAACAGCACCGACTGGGGAGAGATTTTTTCACTCTGCCAGGCGATGAGCCTGTTTGCCAGCCGTCAAACCCTGCTTCTGCAGTTGCCTGAAAATGGCCCTAATGCCGCCATTAATGAACAGCTCGCGTCACTCGTCACTCTGTTACATGACGATCTGCTGCTGATAGTTCGCGGCAACAAACTCACCAGGGCACAGGAAAACGCCGCATGGTATACGGGGCTTGCAAATAACGCGGTTCAGGTAAGCTGCCAGACGCCGGAACAAGCACAGCTTCCTCGCTGGGTTGCCGCCAGGGCGAAACTTAACAACCTGCAACTGGATGACGCAGCCAATCAGCTTTTGTGCTATTGCTATGAAGGTAATTTGTTAGCACTGGCGCAAGCGCTGGAACGATTAGCGTTGCTTTGGCCTGACGGCAAACTAACGCTGCCTCGTGTAGAGAAAGCGGTTAACGATGCCGCGCACTTTACCCCATTCCACTGGGTAGACGCGCTGCTGATGGGCAAAAGCAAACGCGCGCTGCACATTCTGCAGCAGCTACGCCTGGAAGGTAGCGAGCCGGTTATTTTGCTGCGTACGATCCAGCGTGAGTTACTGTTGCTGGTTAACTTAAAACGGCAGTCGACCCATACGCCTTTGCGCACGTTGTTTGATAAACACCGGGTGTGGCAAAATCGCCGGGGCATGATGGGAGATGCGCTAAACCGGCTGAACCCGGCGCAACTGCGTCAGGCTGTGACGCTTTTAACGCGTACGGAAATTACGCTTAAACAAGACTATGGTCAGTCAGTGTGGGCGGAACTTGAGGGGCTTTCCCTTTTGCTCTGTCATAAATCGCTGGCCGATGTTTTTATTGATGGTTGATATGAAATCATTGCAGGCTTTGTTCGGTGGCACCTTTGATCCGGTGCATTACGGTCATCTTAAACCGGTTGAAATTCTGGCGAATCTGATTGGCCTTTCCCGGGTCATCATCATGCCCAATAACGTGCCGCCACATCGTGCGCAGCCCGAAGCGTCCGCTGAGCAACGTAAGCGTATGGTTGAACTGGCCATTGCTGATAAGCCGCTGTTTTCCCTGGATGAACGCGAGCTGAAACGCGATACCGCCTCCTACACCGCGCAAACGCTAAAAGAGTGGCGCGAGGAGCAAGGCCCGAACGTGCCGTTAGCGTTTATCATTGGTCAGGATTCGCTGCTTACCTTCCCTTCCTGGCATGACTACCACACGATTCTGGGTAATACCCACCTCATCGTGTGCCGACGTCCGGGCTATCCACTCGAAATGGCACAGGAAAAACACCAGCAATGGCTGGAGGATCATCTGACCCATTCAGCAGATGACCTGCACAACCTGCCTTGCGGGAAAATTTACCTGGCCGAAACGCCGTGGTTTAACATCTCTGCCACGCTCATCCGTGAGCGCCTGGAAAAGGGCGAGCCGTGCGACGACCTGATGCCAGACGCGGTGCTTGACTATATCAATCAACAGGGACTGTACCGCTAAGCGCCTTGCGTAAGGCCGTCAGCAGGCGGTTATTCTCTTCCTGGCTGCGAACGGCTACCCGATAATAGCGCGCATCCAGCCCCGGATAATTGGCGCAACTGCGAATCAAGACATGTTGTTTCAGCAACGCAAGTTGCAGATCCATATCCGCACGATCGCAGCGTAATAAACGATAATTTGCCCGGCCGGGATACGCCGTCAGGCCGGGCAGATCTTGCAGTTGTTGATCAAACCGCTCCCCCTCTTGTTCCAGCCATTTCCACGTCGCCCGCTGATATGCGCTATCGCGTAAGATAATCTCGCCTGCCAGGGCAGCAAACGCATTAATTGACCACGGCATTTGTTGGTTGCGCATCTGTGCAACCGCCTGTTCGTTACTGTTGACCAGATACCCCAGGCGCAGTCCCGGGATCGCATAGAACTTGGTGAGCGAACGCAGCACCCAAATATGCGGGTTCTCGTGCAGTAACGGGATAAACCCCGACTCCCCGGCAATAAAATCGATAAACGCTTCATCAAGGATCAGGGCGATCCCCAGCGACTCACAACGCGTGGCAATTTCACGCAGCAGGCGGGTTTCGGGCAACAACCCGGTGGGATTATTGGGCGTACAGAGAAACAGGCAGTCCAGCTCAGGCGTTAACGCATCGAGGATCGCATCGGTAAGCTGCCAGCCATCGTCTTCGCACAGCGCAAACTCATGGATCGTACACTCTCCCCATTGCAGCGCCCGACGATATTCCGCAAACCCGGGCGTCACGATCATCGCGTGGCGTGGCTTCAGGCCATGCACCAGGGTAAAAATGGATTCGGTTTCACCGTTCCCGGCCAGGATCCACGAGGACGGAATTTGATGATGCTCCGCCAGCGCGGCATGCAGTTGCGCGTAATCGACATCCGGGTAACGCTCCGTGCAGTCCAGATTGTCGATAATCGCCCGTTTTAAACTTACTGGCATACCCAGCGGGTTAATATTCGCGCTAAAATCCAGCAACTGCTCAGGCAAGATGCCCAACAATTCGGCGGCTTCTCGGGTGTTACCGCCATGTGCGCTCTTCAATAAAGACATCGTGCCGCTCCACGTAAAAAAGGGTATTTTAGTGAAAAATCACTGCGCAATCAGGGCAAACATCATATTTTGTGCGAATAGCCTCACGAGGAAAACATGAGACTCTGGTTAGTACGTCATGGCGAAACCGAAGCCAATGTCGCTGGTTTATATAGCGGCCACGCCCCCACACCGCTAACGGAACGGGGGATCGCTCAGGCGCAAACGCTGGGTACGCTGTTACGCAATGTCCCTGTCGACAACGTTCTGTGCAGCGAACTGGAACGCGCCCGCCATACAACGCAGTTGATTCTGGCAGAACGTGAAGTTCCTGTGCGCAACATGCCTGAGCTTAATGAGATGTTTTTTGGTGACTGGGAAATGCGTCACCATCGCGATCTGGCGCGCGAAGACGCCGAAAATTACGCCGTGTGGTGTAACGACTGGCAGAATGCGACGCCCACCAATGGCGAAGGTTTTCAGACGTTTTCCCAGCGAGTGGAACGTTTCATTGCCCAGCTTGCTGATTATAAAGCGTGCCAAAATCTGCTGGTGGTGAGTCATCAAGGCGTGCTGAGCGTGTTGATCGCCCGTCTGCTGTCCATGCCCGCTGCGGCAATGTGGCATTTCCGCGTCGAACAAGGCTGCTGGAGCGCAATTGATTTTTGTGACGATTTTGCGGTTCTGAAAGTGCTTAACAGCCGGGCCGTATGGCGCGACGGGGAGTGAAAGCGCTGTTTTTTATGCCGAAGGGCCTCTCTCCCATTGACACCCCATGACAGGCTGTTATTCTCCGCAGCCTGACTTTTCCCGCCCTTCAGAGCTTTGCAGAAATTGTTTTACAAAAATGGCGATGCATTCTGTGGCGTGGGGTGGGATGATAGCGCACTTCACAAGCGCATTCGGAGACATTTGTCCCGATATCGCCTCTGGTTCAGGTATACTAACAGACGTTTTTAACTCTTTTCACCCAGGGGGAACACTTGCAGGGTAAAGCACTCCAGGATTTTGTAATCGACAAAATTGATGACCTGAAAGGTCAAGACATCATCGCCTTAGACGTTCAGGGCAAATCCAGCATCACTGATTGCATGATTATCTGCACCGGTACATCCAGCCGTCACGTTATGTCTATTGCAGACCACGTGGTTCAGGAGTCCCGCACTGCTGGCCTGCTGCCGCTCGGCGTGGAAGGCGAGAATGTCGCTGACTGGATCGTCGTTGACCTCGGCGATGTGATTGTCCACGTAATGCAGGAAGAGAGTCGTCGCCTGTATGAACTGGAAAAACTCTGGAGTTAATGCGTGAAGCTGCAACTTGTCGCTGTGGGTACGAAAATGCCTGACTGGGTACAAACCGGATTTACCGAGTATCTCCGTCGGTTTCCGAAAGATATGCCCTTTGAGCTGATCGAAATCCCGGCAGGAAAGCGCGGCAAGAACGCGGACATTAAACGCATTCTCGACAAAGAGGGTGAGCAGATGCTGGCTGCCGCAGGCAAAAACCGCATCGTCACCCTTGATATCCCGGGTAAACCCTGGGACACGCCGCAGCTGGCGACCGAACTGGAGCGCTGGAAACTGGACGGTCGTGACGTCAGCCTGTTAATTGGCGGGCCGGAAGGTCTCTCTCCTGCCTGTAAAGCGGCAGCGGAACAAAGCTGGTCACTCTCTGCATTAACCCTTCCACACCCTCTTGTTCGGGTTCTGGTTGCGGAGAGTCTGTACAGGGCGTGGAGCATTACCACCAACCATCCTTATCACCGTGAGTGATCATTGATTCTTGAGTAGATTAAGCAGCGGATGAAACTACAGAATTCTTTTCGCGACTATTCGGCTGAGTCCGCGCTGTTTGTGCGCCGGGCGCTGGTCGCTTTTTTGGGGATTTTGCTGCTAACCGGCGTGCTGATCGCCAACCTTTATAATCTGCAAATCGTTCGCTTCACTGATTATCAGACCCGTTCGAACGAAAACCGCATCAAACTGGTGCCTATCGCGCCGAGTCGCGGCATCATTTATGACCGCAACGGAATTCCTCTCGCCCTTAACCGCACCATTTATCAGATAGAAATGATGCCGGAAAAGGTAGACAACATTCAGGATACCCTCGACGCGCTGCGTAACGTCGTAGACCTGACGGACGACGATATTGCTGCCTTTAAAAAAGAGCGCGCCCGTTCACACCGTTTCACCTCAATTCCGGTAAAAACCAACCTGACTGAAGTTCAGGTCGCACGCTTTGCCGTGAATCAATATCGCTTTCCTGGGGTCGAAGTTAAAGGCTATAAACGCCGCTATTACCCATACGGCTCTGCGCTGACCCACGTAATTGGCTACGTATCGAAGATCAACGATAAAGACGTAGACCGCCTGGACAAAGACGGCAAACTGGCTAACTACGCGGCAACGCATGACATCGGCAAGCTGGGTATTGAACGTTATTATGAGGACGTGCTTCACGGCCAAACCGGGTATGAAGAAGTTGAAGTGAACAACCGCGGCCGCGTCATTCGCCAGCTGAAAGAAGTGGCGCCGCAGGCCGGGCACGATATCTATCTCACCCTTGATTTGAAACTCCAGCAGTATATTGAAACGCTGCTGGCGGGCAGTCGTGCCGCCGTGGTGGTTACCGACCCGCGTACCGGTGGCGTTCTGGCGCTGGTATCTATGCCGAGCTATGACCCGAATCTGTTCGTGGATGGTATCTCCAGTAAAGATTACTCCGGGTTGCTCAATGACCCGAACACCCCCTTGGTTAACCGCGCCACACAGGGTGTTTACCCCCCTGCTTCGACGGTTAAACCTTACGTTGCGGTTTCTGCGTTAAGCGCAGGCGTCATCACCCGCAATACCGGCCTGTTCGATCCGGGCTGGTGGCAGCTACCGGGCTCTGAAAAACGTTACCGCGACTGGAAAAAGTGGGGGCACGGCCATCTGAACATCACCCGCTCTCTGGAAGAGTCCGCGGATACGTTTTTCTATCAAATCGCCTATGATATGGGGATTGACCGGCTTTCAGAGTGGATGAGCAAATTTGGCTACGGCAAATATACGGGCATCGATCTTGCCGAAGAGCGCTCCGGCAATATGCCAACCCGCGAGTGGAAGCAAAAACGGTTTAAAAAGCCATGGTATCAGGGTGATACCATTCCCGTCGGCATCGGCCAGGGTTACTGGACAGCAACCCCAATCCAGATGAGTAAAGCGCTGATGATCCTTATCAACGACGGTTTGATAAAAGTCCCGCATCTGTTGATGAGCACGGCAGAAAACGGCAAGCAGGTGCCGTGGGTACAGCCGCACGAACCGCCCGTTGGCGATATTCATTCTGGTTACTGGGAAATCGCGAAAGACGGTATGTACGGTGTTGCGAACCGCCCTAACGGAACTGCGCATAAGTATTTTGCTGGCGCGCCTTACAAAATTGCGGCGAAATCCGGTACCGCGCAGGTCTTTGGCCTGAAAGCTAATGAAACCTATAACGCGCATAAGATCGCCGAGCGTTTACGTGACCACAAGCTGATGACGGCCTTCGCCCCCTATGATAAACCCCAGGTCGCTGTCGCCATGATCCTTGAAAACGGCGGTGCGGGTCCGGCGGTGGGTACCATTATGCGCCAGATCCTTGACCATATTATGTTGGGCGACAACAACACCAATCTGCCTGCGGAAAACCCAGCGGTTGCAGCAGCGGAGGACCAATAATCGTGACGGATAATCCGAACAAAAAAACATTCTGGGACAAAATCCACATTGATCCCACAATGTTGCTTATTTTGCTGGCTCTGCTGGTTTACAGCTCACTGGTCATCTGGAGCGCCAGCGGCCAGGATATTGGCATGATGGAGCGCAAAGTCGGCCAGATCGCAATGGGCCTGGTCATCATGGTAGTGATGGCGCAAATTCCCCCCCGGGTGTATGAGGGCTGGGCGCCCTATCTCTATATCTTTTGCATCATTCTGTTGGTGGCGGTAGACGCCTTCGGCGCCATTTCCAAAGGTGCGCAGCGCTGGCTGGATTTGGGTATCGTGCGTTTTCAGCCTTCTGAAATTGCCAAAATCGCCGTGCCGCTGATGGTTGCGCGCTTTATTAACCGTGACGTTTGCCCACCATCGCTAAAAAATACCGCCATTGCGCTGGTGCTGATTTTTATGCCCACGCTGCTGGTCGCCGCCCAACCTGACCTCGGCACTTCAATTCTGGTCGCACTTTCCGGTCTGTTTGTCTTGTTCCTTTCTGGTTTGAGCTGGCGCTTAATCGGCGTTGCGGTGGTTCTGGTCGCGGCGTTTATCCCGATACTGTGGTTCTTCTTGATGCATGATTACCAGCGTCAGCGCGTCATGATGCTGCTCGACCCGGAAACTGATCCGCTGGGCGCGGGTTATCACATAATTCAGTCTAAAATAGCTATTGGCTCCGGTGGGTTACGCGGTAAAGGCTGGCTGCATGGTACGCAGTCGCAGCTTGAGTTTTTACCCGAACGCCACACCGACTTTATCTTTGCTGTCTTAGCGGAAGAGCTGGGTCTGGTGGGGATCTTGATTCTGTTGACGCTCTACATTTTGCTGATTATGCGCGGATTATGGATCGCTGCCCGCGCGCAAACCACCTTTGGTCGCGTCATGGCGGGTGGCTTAATGTTGATATTATTCGTTTATGTCTTCGTAAATATTGGTATGGTGAGCGGTATTCTGCCCGTGGTTGGGGTTCCACTCCCACTGGTCAGTTACGGAGGCTCGGCACTTATCGTGCTGATGGCCGGGTTCGGGATTGTTATGTCGATCCACACCCATAGAAAAATGTTGTCGAAAAGCGTGTAAGGGGTACGCAATGCGTAAGCAGTGGCTTGGTATCTGCATCGCAGCAGGAATGCTCGCGGCGTGTTCGAGTGATGATGGTCAGCAACAGGTTGCTGTCGCGCCGCAGCCTGCGGTGTGTAATGGTCCGATTGTTGAAATCAGCGGGGCCGATCCGCGCTTTGAACCCCTGAACCCAACGGCGAATCAGGACTACCAGCGTGATGGTAAAAGCTACAAAATCGTGCAGGATCCCTCCCGCTTTAGCCAGGCCGGACTTGCCGCTATCTATGATGCGGAACCAGGAAGCAACTTAACCGCGTCTGGCGAAGCGTTCGACCCGATGCAGCTGACCGCTGCGCATCCGACGCTGCCTGTCCCCAGCTATGCCAGAATTACCAATCTGGCGAACGGCAGGATGATCGTCGTGCGCATTAACGATCGCGGGCCTTATGGCAACGATCGCGTGATTTCACTTTCGCGCGCCGCAGCCGATCGTCTGAACACCTCCAACAACACTAAAGTGCGTATCGACCCAATCATCGTCGCCCAGGATGGTTCATTGTCCGGACCGGGTATGGCTTGTACCACGGTCGCGAAACAAACTTATGCCTTGCCTGCGCGTCCTGATTTAAGCGGTGGCGGCAATATGGGAAGCATGCCTTCGCCATCAGATGCAGGTCAGCCCCAAGGCGATATTCGTCCGATCAGTAATTCCACGCTGAAAAGCGATGATCCAACCGGTGCGCCAGTAAACAGCAGTGGATTCCTCGGTGCGCCAACCACGCTCGCATCAGGCGTGCTGGAAAGCAGCGAGCCGACTCCGGTGCCGCAATCGACAACCACCGCACCGGTCACGTCAACCGCGCCGGCAGCAACCCCAGCAGCCGTCACAGCGCCCGCGGCAACTGCCAACGGACGCTATGTGGTTCAGGTTGGCGCAGTCAGCGAGCAGTCGCGCGCGCAGCAGTATCAAAAGCGTTTAAGCCAGCAGTTTGGCGTTCCTGGCCGGGTGGTACAAAACGGCGCAGTCTGGCGTATCCAGATGGGGCCGTTTGCCAGCAAAGCTGAAGCCTCCACATTGCAGCAGCGTCTTCAATCCGAGGCGCAATTACAGTCCTTCATCACCGGCGTGTAATAACGTAAATCAGGTATCTGAACTGTCAGTTTCTGTAAATGACATTAACAAAGTCACGCGGAAAGTCAGATGCCTGCCAGTTATGCATTTGCTATAGTAGGGCACTTTTTTTAATTTCATCACGGACGTCGTAGTTCAGACCATGAAGACCACTTTTTCCGCTCGTTTCGTGCAGCGTATGGCGCTCACCGCGGCTCTCTGCGCAGCCTCTCTCTCTGCTGCCCATGCCGATGACCTGAATATTAAAACCATGATCCCGGGTGTTCCGCAGATCGATGCGGAGTCGTATATCCTGATTGATTACAATTCAGGTAAAGTTCTGGCAGAACAGAACGCAGACACTCGCCGCGACCCCGCCAGCCTGACCAAAATGATGACCAGCTACGTCATCGGCCAGGCGATGAAAGCCGGGAAATTCAAAGAAACCGATCTGGTCACCGTCGGCAATGACGCATGGGCTACGGGCAACCCGGTCTTCAAAGGTTCATCGCTGATGTTCCTCAAGCCAGGCATGCAGGTTCCTGTTTCTCAGTTGATCCGTGGTATTAACCTGCAATCCGGAAACGACGCGTGCGTGGCGATGGCAGACTTCGCAGCCGGTAGCCAGGATGCTTTCGTCGGCCTGATGAACAGCTATGTGAATGCGCTGGGCCTGAAAAACACCCACTTCCAGACCGTTCATGGTCTCGATGCTGACGGTCAGTACAGCTCGGCTCGCGACATGGCCATGATTGGTCAGGCTCTGATTCGCGACGTGCCTAACGAATACTCTATCTATAAAGAAAAAGAGTTCACCTTTAACGGCATTCGTCAGTTAAACCGTAACGGCCTGCTGTGGGATAACAGCCTGAATGTCGACGGTATCAAAACTGGTCACACCGATAAGGCTGGCTATAACCTCGTTGCATCCGCAACCGAAGGCCAGATGCGTCTGATCTCCGCCGTTATGGGTGGTCGCACCTATAAAGGCCGAGAAACAGAAAGTAAAAAACTGCTGACCTGGGGCTTTCGTTTCTTCGAAACCGTGAACCCGTTGAAAGTGGGTAAAGAATTTGCCTCAGAACCCGCCTGGTTTGGTAACACCGATCGTGCGTCGTTAGGCGTTGATAAAGACGTCTACCTGACCATTCCGCGCGGCCGCATGAAAGACCTGAAAGCCAGCTATGTGTTGAACACCACTGAACTGCACGCCCCGCTGCAGAAAAACCAGGTTGTCGGCACTATCAACTTCCAGTTGGATGGCAAAACCATTGAACAGCGCCCGCTGGTGGTGCTGCAGGAAATCCCTGAAGGCAACTTCTTTGGGAAAATCATTGATTACATTAAATTAATGTTCCATCACTGGTTTGGCTAAAAATCGAACACTTGAAAGTGTGATTTACGTCCCCATATACTAGGTATCCAGATAACTCCCACGCGCAGTGGGAGTTATTATTTTTTGATGTAACGCCGGAGCTGACATGAAAACCAAACTTAACGAACTGCTTGAATTCCCTACTCCATTTACTTACAAAGTAATGGGGCAGGCGTTGCCTGAGCTGGTTGATCAGGTGGTTGAAGTGGTACAGCGCCATGCGCCAGGTGATTACTCTCCGACGGTAAAACCGAGCAGCAAAGGCAACTACCACTCGGTCTCAATCACCATCACTGCTACACACATTGAGCAGGTTGAAACGCTGTACGAAGAATTAGGCAATATCGATATCGTACGCATGGTGCTGTAAAAACCTGTCGGTTACCCGCTGCATCCCCGCTCGGGTAACCCCTCCCCCCTGTGATATACTTTTCCCCTCTTTAACATTCTCTACGGAGATGCCGTTTTGTATCAGGATAAAATTCTGGTCCGCCAGCTCGGTCTTCAACCTTACGAGCCAGTCTCTCTGGCCATGCATGAATTTACCGATACCCGTGATGAAAACAGTCATGATGAAATCTGGCTGGTAGAGCATTATCCTGTCTTCACCCAGGGTCAGGCAGGTAAAGCTGAGCACGTATTGATGCCGGGAGATATTCCGGTGATCCAGAGCGATCGTGGCGGTCAGGTGACCTACCACGGGCCAGGCCAACAGGTCATGTATGTGCTGTTGAACCTGAAGCGTCGTAAACTTGGCGTGCGCGAACTGGTTACGTTGCTGGAGCAAACCGTCGTGAATACCCTTGCGGAAATAGGCATTGACGCCCACCCGCGAGCCGATGCGCCTGGCGTATACGTGGGTGAGAAGAAAATCTGCTCTTTGGGATTACGTATCCGTAAAGGATGTTCATTTCACGGCTTAGCGCTCAACGTGGATATGGACTTGTCGCCTTTCCTGCGTATCAATCCTTGTGGTTATGCCGGGATGGAGATGGCGAAAGTATCGCAGTGGGATAGCACGGCCACGACCGAGAGCATTCGCCCCCGCCTGCTGGCCAACATCTTCGCGCTGTTGGGTAACCCACCGCACGAGTACATTGCGGACTGAAAATACGGTCATAGTTTGCCACGGCATATGTTGTGGCAAATGGCACAAAACAACAACTATTTTACATTTTGCCAGCCTGTCAGGCTGCTTTCTGGCCCGTTTCAATGATATACTGCGTATCACTAATTCAAAAATAGTTGATAAATGCAACATTCCCTTGAATTGAAACGCTTTCCTTCGTAATTCGCAACTGGAACACGCAAGCTATGAGTAAACCCATTGTGATGGAACGCGGTGTTAAATACCGCGATGCCGATAAGATGGCTCTTATCCCGGTAAAAAATGTGGCAACAGAGCGTGAAGCCCTGCTGCGTAAACCGGAATGGATGAAAATAAAACTGCCAGCGGACTCCACTCGCATCCAGGGCATCAAAGCGGCAATGCGCAAAAATGGCCTGCACTCTGTCTGCGAAGAAGCTTCCTGCCCTAACCTGGCTGAATGTTTCAATCACGGAACAGCAACCTTTATGATCCTCGGCGCAATCTGTACTCGCCGTTGCCCATTCTGTGACGTTGCCCATGGCCGTCCGGTTGCTCCTGACGCCAACGAGCCGTTAAAACTGGCTCAGACGATTGCGGACATGGCGCTGCGCTATGTCGTGATTACCTCCGTTGACCGCGACGATCTGCGTGACGGCGGCGCTCAGCACTTTGCTGACTGCATCACCGCGATTCGTGAGAAAAGCCCGTCGATTAAAATCGAAACGCTGGTGCCTGACTTCCGTGGTCGTATGGATCGCGCGCTGGATATCCTCACAGCCACGCCGCCGGACGTGTTTAACCACAACCTCGAAAACGTACCGCGTATTTATCGTAATGTACGCCCTGGGGCTGACTACAACTGGTCGCTGAAGCTTCTGGAACGCTTCAAGGAAGCGCACCCGGAGATTCCGACCAAATCGGGTCTGATGGTGGGTCTGGGTGAAACCAATGCTGAAATCATTGAGGTCATGCGCGACCTGCGCAGCCATGGCGTGACCATGCTGACGCTGGGGCAGTATTTACAGCCAAGCCGCCATCACCTCCCGGTTCAACGCTATGTAAGCCCAGATGAGTTCGATGAGATGAAAGCAGAAGCCATGGCTATGGGCTTTACCCACGCTGCTTGCGGTCCATTCGTGCGCTCTTCATACCATGCTGACATGCAGGCCAAAGGGCTGGAAGTGAAGTAATCGTGTAATACTCACTTACATATCAGCAATAAAAAACCGGCAAATCGCCGGTTTTTTTTCATGCAAAGTTTGCAGTATTACTCTTTATGAGAAAGCTTCTCAGCCTGAACGCTACCATCAGCCTCTTTCTTGGCATCGGCATTATCGTCGTTCATTGCTTTCTTGAAGCCCTTGATTGCCGTCCCCAGGTCTCCACCCAGAGTACGTAACTTCTTGGTACCAAACAGCAGAACAACCAGTGCGGCAACCACCAGCAGTTTGGTAATACTAATCTCACCCATAGATACCTTCTTGACTTAAACCAGGCTACATAAAGCGCCATATTAACCTGAGAATATTAACGGCCTTTCGACGCGCGCACACAATAGCAATCTGTAACAAGGTGAATCAAGCCTTGTTTAAAAAAACGTCATAATAATTGCGGTGGCGCAAAGCGTCGGTTACTTAACACCGGAAGTTGTGCCCTGACCTGCCTGACCCGCTCGGCGGAAACCTCGGCCATAATGAGCGCGGGCGTTTCAGCCGCCGCCGCAATAGTCACGCCAAAGGGATCGATGACCCGGCTTTGGCCGATATTCTTGTTACCGCACTCTCCGGCCGCAACCAGATAACACGTGGCATCCAGCGCTCTTGCCGCCAAAAGCGTGGCCCAGTGATGCTCTTTTAACGATCCCCGCACCCAAGCCGCAGGTAAAACGAGAATCTCAGCCCCCTGCAACGCGTGCGCCAGCGCCAGCTCAGGGAAGCGCAGGTCATAGCAGGTCATTAGCCCTACTTTTAATCCGCCTACGTCCAGCAGCGGTGCTATGGCGTCCCCTGCATCGACATTACGTGACTCCTGAATCGAAAAGGCATCATAGAGATGTAATTTAGCGTAATGGGCCACTACCCGACCAGCCCGTAGCGCCACCAGCATGTTAAATGCCCGGCCTGGCACAGAGGGAACATGAATCGTCAGGATTGTCGTCATCTCATTTTGTGCGCTTTCTCGCAACAAATGCGTCAGAAACCCGCCTTCCAAAAGCTGAGCTGATTTCACTGACAGGTCAGGGTCTAAATCGTCACGCGCCAACAATGCCTCCGGTAATACCAGTAGCGACGCCCCCTCTCCAGCAGCCTGAGACATCAGTAAGGCGCAGGTTTCTGCATTTTTTTCCCATGAAGGTCCCACGGCAAATTGCCCTGCTGCAACGAACATATTCCCTCCAGAAAACTTTGTTAGGCTCGCCAACAACAATTATTCAGCGTTACACTCACCCTCTATACAATCAAATAGCAGGATTACGCAGTGTTACAACTCCTTTTAGCAGTTTTTATCGGTGGTGGCACAGGTAGCGTAGCAAGATGGATGTTGAGTATGCGGTTTAACCCGCTGCATCAGGCCATTCCATTCGGTACGCTGGCTGCAAACTTACTTGGCGCATTTATCATTGGTATGGGTCTGGCATGGTTTAATCGCATGACAAATATTGACCCAATGTGGAAGGTGCTGATTACTACTGGCTTTTGCGGGGGACTGACAACGTTTTCCACTTTCTCTGCTGAGGTAGTGTTTTTACTGCAGGAAGGACGCTTTGGTTGGGCTATGGTGAATGTACTGGTTAATCTGTTGGGATCATTCGCGATGACCGCCCTGGCATTCTGGTTGGTATCTGCCTCTCCCGCACATTGAAGCGAAAAAAACCCGCAATTAAGCGGGTTTTGAATGCTTGCTGTCGTATGCTTACAGAGCGATTACGTTTGCAGCAGAAGGGCCTTTGGCACCGTTAGTGATTTCGAACTCTACACGCTGACCTTCAGCCAGAGTTTTAAAACCATTGGTCTGGATTGCAGAGAAGTGTACGAACACATCTTTGCTGCCATCTTCCGGAGTAATGAAACCGAATCCTTTGGACTCATTAAACCACTTAACGTTACCTTTAATCTTAGACATCAAAATTACCTTTACATGAAAAATAGACACAAATGCTGTGTCGGGTATCAGTACAACAATTGTGGTGCACTTTGTCCAGTCGAACTTTATCAAAAAGTGATAAATGTCGCGTTATTTTTCAGTTAAACTTCCTATCACTATGTTTTTAAAAGGCTTTCCAATAAACCACCTGACAATACAGGTAGTCCATCAAAACTGGAACCGCATCCACGCAAAGTAGACGTTGCCGTTGTTATACGTTCCAGGAATGTAGGTCATCTGAAACGTTGCCGGACCATAACCAATTGATGCCAGCGGTAACAGCACCGGTACCGGAATGTAGTTCCAGTTATCACGCGCGGTGAAACCGGCGGTAAAGCCGAGACCTGTATGGAAGTTTTCATCAGCCAGCGGTCGCCAGGTTTTTTCCCAGCCATAGCCGCCAATGGGTTCCCATTTATTGTAGGAATCCTTAAACGCCATGATATAAAGTCCGTGCCAGTTACCTTTATCATCCCAACGGGATTGACCAAATCCTGCACCCCACGGCCGTTCATTGTAGCGATCCGTTTTTTCTTTATCGTAGGCAAAACGCGCATGCCAGGTAATAGCAGGTACATACAGATCATAATGTTCCGGCTGCTGCCAGGTTTCACTGACATTATCTTTAAAAGTAGCAAACCAGCCTTTATCTTCAGCAGCAGCCTGGGAAGTGAAAGCTAACTGAATAAAAATAAATGAAAAAATGAGAAAATATCGTTTAGCGAAAATCACAACTTAATTACCATCCTGGGATTTATTATTAATTTTAGCAAACCCAACCTTAATGTCAGCTTAACAAAAATGCGCAAATAAAAAATCAGAATATTCCTCAGCCTATAACCTATCCCTTTATTTACTGAGCCATTTCATAGGAACTATTTTCTCTTTATTGCCAATAAATTGTGCTTTCCTGCGGCGAGAGTTAAATAACTTCACAATAAATTAACAACAAAGCATCAATATCACCACAAAACACACACACCAACGCTGCGCTTCACAGTTTTTTATTGTGATATTCTTTTTTTAATCGCGATGCTGAAAAAACGGCTTAGCCATCGCTTGAATCCGTATTTTTATTGATTTCAATCAGCAAGAGTTATCGGTTTATTAGGCACATTCTGTCACCACTTTTTACTTTTTTTAGTTTTTTAACTTTCTGGGCAGCAATGCGACAGGGGAAACAATGTTGACATTTATTGAACTCCTTATTGGGGTTGTGGTTATTGTGGGTGTAGCGCGCTACATCATTAAAGGTTATTCCGCGACAGGCGTACTGTTTGTCGGCGGTCTGGTTTTGCTGATTATCAGTGCGTTGATGGGCCATAAAGTTTTGCCGTCTAGCGCAGCAACAACGGGCTATACGGCAACAGACATTGTTGAATATATTAAAATTTTGCTGATGAGCCGTGGCGGCGATCTCGGCATGATGATTATGATGCTGTGTGGTTTTGCCGCCTACATGACGCATATTGGCGCGAATGATATGGTGGTTAAGCTGGCCTCTAAGCCGCTGCAGTATATTAATTCACCTTATCTGCTTATGATTGCCGCCTATTTTGTCGCCTGCCTGATGTCCCTGGCGGTCTCTTCAGCAACCGGTCTGGGCGTATTGCTGATGGCGACATTGTTCCCGGTCATGGTTAACGTTGGGATTAGCCGTGGCGCCGCAGCGGCCATTTGCGCCTCCCCAGCCGCTATTATTCTTTCGCCAACATCCGGTGATGTAGTGCTGGCTGCAAAAGCCGCGGAAATGCCGCTGATCGATTTCGCGTTTAAAACCACGCTGCCAATTTCCATTGCCGCCATCATTGCTATGGCGATTGCCCACTTTTTCTGGCAGCGTTATCTGGATAAAAAAGAGAACATTTCTCATGAAATGTTAGATGTGGCTGAAATTACCACTACCGCCCCGTCGTTTTACGCCATCTTGCCATTTACCCCGATCGTTGGCGTCCTGATTTTCGATGGAAAATGGGGCCCACAGCTGCATATCATTACGATTCTGGTGCTGTGCATGCTCATCGCTGCTGTACTGGAGTTCGTACGAGGATTCAACACCCAGAAGGTTTTCTCGGGTCTGGAAGTCGCCTACCGTGGTATGGCGGATGCCTTTGCTAACGTGGTGATGCTGTTAGTCGCGGCGGGCGTTTTTGCCCAGGGTCTGAGCACAATCGGCTTTATTCAGAGTCTGATTTCTATCGCCACCTCGTTTGGTTCCGCGAGCATTATTCTGATGCTGGTACTGGTGATCCTGACTATGCTGGCGGCAATGACCACGGGGTCCGGTAACGCACCGTTCTATGCCTTCGTTGAGATGATCCCAAAACTGGCGCACTCTTCTGGCATTAACCCGGCTTACCTTGCTATCCCGATGCTGCAGGCATCAAACCTTGGACGCACAATCTCTCCGGTCTCCGGTGTGGTTGTCGCTGTCGCAGGGATGGCAAAGATCTCTCCGTTCGAAGTAGTGAAACGTACCTCGGTTCCGGTTCTGGTTGGACTGCTGGTTGTGATTATCGCAACTGAAGTGATGGTGCCGGCGACGTCCGCCCTGATTGGCGGTTAACGATAACTGTCAGTATCGGACCTTGATACGCAAAATCATTTAAGCTGCATCAAGGTGGCAAGTGAAGACATCCCCAGTACCATAGATAATTATGTGACTGGGGTTTCTTCACGCAGCCCACAAAGAGGCAGCTTCAAGGATGACGTGAATTAGCCGCCGTGATAAATACGCTGCGGCCTCCCCACCTTACCGTGAATAATCTCCGCAATAATCAAATGACGGCTGGCACAGTACTCCAGGTAGCGCCTGGAGGTGGTACGGCTGATAGTGAGCGCCTGAGCGATCGTTTCCGCAGTATGATGTACCGTCGGATCGGCAAATAATTTCAACACCGCATTCAGCGTTAACGCATCAATTCCGGTCGGCAAATCGCCTTTCGGTTCGCCGCGCGCATAAGCATTAAACATTTCATCAATCTGCTTTTGACTGGCGCTGTCATTACCGGCCAACATGCGTCTGCGCTGTTGATAACGCGTCAGCGTCTGCCCCAGGCGCTCGTAGGCAATGGGTTTGACCAGATAATCAAACGCGCCGCTGCGCACGGCCTCGGAGACCGTTTCCATGTCGCTGGCCGCCGTGGTAAACACCACGCCGCCCGGATAACGCGTCTGGGTTAGCTCATGCAACAACGTAATTCCCTTGCCGTCCGGCAAGTAGTTATCGAGTAGAATCAAACCGGGCTTAAAACGCTCAATCATCATCCTCGCTTGCGCAAGATTACCCGCCAGCCAAATCTGGCTGAAGCCGGGTATATGGCGGATATATTCAGCATGCATTTCCGCCAGTAGCGTTTCATCCTCAACGATCAATAGCGTTAATGGTTCCGTCATTATTTTTTTTCACTTTCGGAAGAAATAAAGAAAATAAGGTGCCGCAGGGGGAGTTATCTTCGAGTGTAATCACCCCGTTACAGCGCCTCACATAACTTGCAATCAGATACAAACCGATGCCATGTTCACCTGGTTCATCGGTACGGGTGCTCACACCCTGTTCAAATATTTTTTCACGCAATGCTTCCGGTACACCGCATCCCTGATCGGCAACTTCGATGATCACGTCATCCCCTTCATCACTCAAATAGAGTTCGACGATCTTGTTGCCTTGCTGGGTGCGCAAGCTCGCTTCAAATGCATTATCAAGCAGATTGCCAACAATTGCTGCAAACTCTGTGCTATCCAGCCCCTCAGGGAGTTGATGCAGTTGACTGCCAGGAACGATAGTCATAGTGAGGCCCAGTTCACGCGCACGCTGCACCTTGCCAAACAACAGACCGGCTACCTGACGATCGGCAAACGCGCCGCGCAGACTGTCAATCAGTTGCTGTTGCGCCTGCGACTCCCCCTGCACCATTGCCAGCACCCGGTCATACTCTTTCATTTGCAGCAGGCCATTAATGGTCGACATCCAGTTAAGGTGTTCATGACGCAGCGTTCTCAGGCTCTCTACATACTGTTTGATCTGCGTTAATTGCGCATTAAGAGTAGCAATTTCATCTTTACTACGAAAACTGATGATTGCCCCAAGCAGTTCATCGCCGGAGCGAATCGCCTCACGGTTAGCGATAACGCTCAGGCCATTAAAGTTCACCATCGCGTCCTGTCGTTTTTCCGCAATCTGCTGGGTGAAAAAGTCAGTCGGCTGAACCACCTCACTAACCGGTTTTCCAAGCCACTTTCGTCCAGGCGAAGACAGCCCCAGCATTTTCCTCGCGCTGCGGTTTATTGCGGTGATATACCCATCAGGGTCCACGGCGATCAAACCTTCATATACCGAGCTGAATAGCGCTTCCTGCTGACGCACTACCCGCGCGATTTGCTTAGGCTCCATCCCCAACATCTGCCGGCGAATATGGGCGGCAAATAACCAGGAGAGCAGCATAAGTACCAGCAACAGCAGGATAAACACCCCTGCCATTGGGAGTAAAAAGTCCGATCGCCAGCTATCGATTTTACTGATCAGATAGCCAATTGAGACCACGCCAATGATTTTGCCATCGTCATCAAAGATGGGCGTTTTGGCGCGCATCGCCATCCCAATCGACCCTTTGCCGGTAATAAAGTAACTCTCCCCTCTTTCCAGCGCGCCGGGTTTGGTGAACTGCATCGGGTAGCCAATTTTTTCCGGATTTGGGTGGTAAAGGCGGACAGAGTTGGTATCCCCGATAACCACATAGTCGAAGTCAGTCCCGCTCTGCAGTTTGTCGGCAATGGTCGCCAGACGCTTGTAATCACGATGCTTCACCGCCGCGATGATACTGTCGTTAGAGGCGATGATTTTGGCCTGGTTCATCGCCATATCGCGGACATGCGTTGCCAGATAATCTTCAAAACTGGCGGTAAAGTATTGTGCTAACGCGGCGATAATAAAAACAGAAACGACCAAAATAAGCAGAAAGATACGCAATGGAAACGCCAGACTGCGAAAAAAAGGAAACCGTGTTTTATTTTTCTGCTCTGCCATATTTCTTCCTCAGCGACGTTACCCGAAACTTATTTCTCATTGTAGTTGTAATAAAAATGTTTTATTTGCAAGTCGCGGTATAAAACAGGATCGTTGCAGATTCCCCACCTTAAATCAATTAAACAAATTAAAACCACACGCTATTTCGGAGTTAAATTAATTAAAAAACTTAAAACCATAAAACACATTAAAACCTTCTAACTTATTGTGAAATAAATCAAAAATTACCTCCAAAATACTCCTTACGATGTATGCAGCAGGGAAAAAAAGAAATACTCCGTAATAAAAAAACATTCCCTTCAATTGCAAACAAGAAGTTATCAGGTTGCTAAACAGAGCAACAAAAACAGAAACCCAGTAACAAATATAGCATCGGGGCTCTATTCACTATGTTCGGTAATAATATATTCACGCAAGTTAAACGCTCAGAAAATAAAAAGATGGCGGCTATCGCGCAATTTCTGAAAGAGAATGATTTGAGCGTTGATACAACTGTCGAAGTATTTATCACCGTCACCCGTGATGACCGCCTGATTGCCTGCGGCGGCATTGCCGGCAATATCATAAAGTGCGTCGCCATCTGCGAATCCGTAAGGGGTGAAGGCTTAGCGCTGACGCTGGCGACCGAGTTAATCAACCTCGCCTATGAGCGCCACTGTACGCACCTCTTCATCTATACCAAAACCGAGTACGAGTCGCTGTTTAAGCAGTGCGGTTTTTCTACGCTGACCAGCGTTCCCGGCATTATGGTGCTGATGGAAAACAGCACCACACGTCTGAAACGCTACGCTGAATCACTGGCGAAACAGCGCCATGAAGGGAAAAAAATTGGTTGTATCGTCATGAACGCCAACCCCTTCACCAACGGACATCGTTTTCTGATCCAACAAGCAGCCGCGCAATGTGACTGGCTGCATCTGTTTTTGGTGAAAGAAGATACCTCGCGTTTTCCGTATGAAGACCGACTGGATCTGGTGCTTAAAGGGACAAAAGACATTCCACGTTTAACCGTTCATCGCGGTTCGGAATACATCATTTCCCGCGCCACATTCCCGTGCTACTTCATCAAAGAGCAGAGCGTTATTAACCACTGCTATACCGAAATAGACCTGAAAATCTTCCGCCAGTATCTGGCCCCGGCTCTCGGCGTCACGCACCGCTTCGTCGGTACCGAGCCGTATTGCACCGTCACCTCCCAGTACAACAACGATATGCGCTACTGGCTGGAGACCCCAACGCTTCCCGCCCCACCGATTGAACTGGTGGAAATTGAGCGGCTGTGCTTCCAGGAGATGCCGATTTCTGCCTCCTGGGTGCGCAAGCTGCTGGTTAAAAAAGATCTCACGGCTATCGCATCCCTGGTCCCTGACGCCACGCTGCACTATCTGCAAAGCATGGTTGAGCGGGCCTCATCGGGTGCGGCAGTCCGCCAAAATACCCCCGCATTAGCAACAGGTGAAAAATGAAAATAAACCAGGCAGCCGTCGCAGGCACACTCGAGTCCGGTGATGTGATGATTCGCATCGCCCCACTCGATTCGCAGGATATTGACCTGCAGGTTAACAGTAGCGTCGAAAAGCAGTTCGGTGATGCCATCCGGGCCACCATTCTGGACGTTCTGTCCCGCTACAACGTACGCGGCGTGCAATTAAATGTTGATGATAAAGGCGCACTGGACTGCATTTTACGTGCGCGACTGGAAGCACTACTGGCCCGCGCTGGCGGTATTCCTGCACTGCCATGGGAGGATTGCCAGTGATTAGTGAATCTTTGCAGCAACGTAAACCCCGTACCCGCCGCAGCATGCTGTTCGTACCGGGCGCCAATGCCGCCATGGTCAGCAACTCGTTCATCTATCCGGCAGATGCGCTGATGTTCGACCTGGAAGACTCCGTCGCGCTGCGCGAGAAAGATACAGCTCGCCGTATGGTGTACCACGCGCTGCAGCATCCGCTGTATCACGACGTTGAAACTATCGTGCGCGTAAACGCCCTCGACTCCGAATGGGGCATTAACGATCTCGAAGCCGTGGTACGCGGCGGCGCTGACATCGTGCGTTTACCGAAGACCGATACCGCGCAGGACGTCATCGACATCGAAAGCGAAATCCTGCGTATCGAGAAAGCCTGTGGCCGTGAGCCCGGCAGTACCGGTCTGTTAGCTGCCATCGAATCGCCGTTAGGCATTACCCGTGCGGTAGAAATTGCCCACGCTTCCGAGCGCCTGATCGGTATTGCACTGGGTGCGGAAGATTATGTGCGTAACCTGCGCACTGAGCGCTCTGCGGAAGGGACTGAACTGCTGTTTGCCCGCTGCTCTATTTTGCAGGCGGCACGCTCTGCCGGCATTCAGGCGTTCGACACCGTTTATTCCGATGCCAACAACGAAGCGGGTTTCCTGCATGAAGCCGCACACATCAAGCAACTGGGTTTTGACGGTAAGTCGCTCATCAACCCGCGCCAGATCGAGCTCCTGCACAACCTGTACGCGCCGACACGCAAAGAGCTGGCTCACGCGCGCCTGGTCGTGGAAGCCGCTGAAGCCGCCGCTCGCGAAGGCCGTGGCGTAGTTTCCCTGAACGGCAAAATGGTCGACAGCCCGGTTATCGAGCGCGCCCTTCTGGTTATCTCTCGTGCAGAACTTTCCGGCATTCGCGAAGAATAAGGCAAAAAAATGACGCAGAAAATCGAACAGTCTCAACGCCAGGATCGCGTGGCGACCTGGAGCCGTCATGCAGAAAGTGAGCTTTCCGCTTATCAGAGCACCGCAAAAGTAGAATTACAGGCGCAAAAACCGCGCGACAAGAAGCTGTGCGCTAACCTGGAAGACGCCATTCGTCGTTCAGGTTTACAGGATGGCATGACCATCTCTTTCCACCACGCTTTTCGCGGTGGCGATCTGACGATTAACCTGGTGATGGACGCCATCGCCAGAATGGGCTTTAAAAATCTGACGCTGGCCTCCAGCTCCCTGAGCGACTGCCATGCTCCGCTGGTTGAGCACATCCGTCAGGGCGTGGTCAGCCGTATTTACACCTCCGGGCTGCGTGGCCCGCTGGCGGAAGAGATCTCGCGTGGCCTGCTGGCCGAGCCTGTGCAGGTCCACTCCCATGGCGGCCGTGTACACCTGGTGCAAAGTGGCGAACTCAGTATTGATGTGGCGTTCCTCGGCGTACCGTCCTGCGACCAGTTTGGTAACGCTAACGGCTATACCGGTAAAGCGTGCTGTGGTTCACTGGGCTATGCCCGCGTCGATGCCGAAAATGCAAAACAGGTTGTCCTGCTGACTGAACAGCTGCTGACCTATCCGCATAACCCGGCCAGCATTACGCAGGATCAGGTGGATCTGATTGTACAGATCGATCAGGTCGGCGATGCGGACAAAATCGGTGCTGATGCGACACGCATGACCACCAACCCGCGAGAACTGTTAATCGCCCGTAGCGCGGCAGACGTCATTGCTAACTCCGGTTACTTCAATGAAGGCTTCTCACTGCAGACAGGAACCGGCGGCGCTTCTCTGGCCGTTACTCGTTTCCTGGAAGACAAGATGCGCAGCCGCGATATCCGTGCTGACTTCGCGCTGGGCGGCATCACCGCTACCATCGTTGATCTGCACGAAAAAGGCCTGATTCGCAAACTGCTGGACGTACAGAGCTTTGACCGTAACGCGGCTGAGTCGCTGGCCCGCAATCCAAACCACATTGAGATCAGTGCCAACCAATATGCCAACTGGGGCTCAAAAGGCGCCTCCGTCGATCGTCTGGACGTCGTGGTGCTGAGTGCGCTGGAAGTTGATACCAGCTTCAACGTTAACGTACTGACCGGTTCTGACGGCGTACTGCGCGGCGCATCCGGCGGTCACTGCGATACTGCGGTTGCCGCTGCGCTTTCCATCATTGTCGCTCCGCTGGTTCGCGGACGCATCCCGACGCTGGTTGATAACGTCCTGACCTGCGTAACCCCGGGCTCTAGCGTAGACATCCTGGTCACTGACCACGGTATCGCCGTTAACCCTGCGCGTCCGGAACTGGCTGAACGTCTGAAAGAAGCCGGTATGAAAGTGGTGTCCATTGAATGGCTGCGCGAACGTGCACAGCAGCTCACCGGTCAGCCACGCGCTATCGAATTCACCGACCGCGTGATTGCCGTTGTGCGTTACCGCGATGGCTCGGTGATTGACGTTGTGCATCAGGTGAAGGAATAAGCCATGCGCCTACTCCCTGAACACGCCACCCAACACGCAGTTTCGATTCCCGAGCTGCTCGCCAGCCGGGATGAGAGACAAGCAAGGCAACATGCCTGGCTGACGCGTCATCACGCGCCACTGGTCTCGTTTACCGTGGTCGCACCGGGTCCGATTAAAGACAGCGCATTAACCCGTCGCATCTTTAATCACGGCGTCACCGCCCTGCTCGCGCTGGCGGAAAAATCCACCTGGATTATCAGGGAGCAAACGGCGCTGGTTTCTGCCAGCGGTCCGGAAGGTCTTTTGTCTATTGAGGCCCCGGCCCACGATCTCAAGCTCGCCACGATTGAACTTGAGCATTCACATCCGCTGGGACGGTTATGGGACATCGATGTCCTGACCCCTGAAGGGGAAATTCTGTCCCGGCGTCATTTCGCACTCCCTGCCCGCCGCTGTCTGCTGTGCGGGCAAAGCGCTGCCGAATGCGCGCGGGGTAAAACCCACGCGCTTTCCGACTTACTCTCTCAGATGGAGGCTCTGCTGCATGATGCCGATTCCCGCAACATCAACCAATAACGCAGTCCTTCCTCTGGATCTGCCTGACGCTTACGCAACGCTTGCGTGGCGGGCCATGTTGACTGAAGTCAACCTGTCGCCCAAACCGGGTCTGGTGGATCGTATTAACAACGGCGCACATAAAGATATGGCGCTGGAAGATTTTCATCGCAGCGCTGAGGCAATTCAGGCCTGGCTGCCGCGTTTTATTGAATATGGGGCGTTTAGCGCACAGCTGTCGCCTGAAGATGTGTTGAAAGGACTGCGCCCACT
>NZ_SZWS01000016.1:60529-61689 GCF_005281245.1 Citrobacter sp. wls826 | reverse complement strand
CCTGCGAAGCCGATATGTTTCGCGCCACCGAGGGGGTAAACACCCATAAAGGGAGCATCTTTTCACTGGGGCTGCTGTGTGCCGCCATTGGCCGCCTGCACCAGCTCCAACTGACTGTTACCGCTGAAACCCTTTGCTCTACGGCAGCAACATTTTGCCGTGGCCTGACCGAGCGCGAACTGCGCCAGAACAATCAACAACTCACGGCTGGCCAACGTCTTTATCAACAACTGGGATTAACCGGCGCACGGGGCGAAGCCGAAGCGGGATACCCGCTAGTCATCCAGCATGCCCTGCCGCACTACCGCGCACTGCTGACTCAGGGCCGCGATCCTGAACTAGCGCTACTCGACACGTTATTGCTGCTGATGTCTATCAATGGCGACACCAACGTGGCTTCACGTGGCGGCGCAGAAGGTCTGCGCTGGCTACAGCAGCAGGCCACAACTCTATTGCAGCAAGGGGGGATTCGCACCCCTGCCGATCTCGAATACCTGCGCCAGTTCGACCAACAGTGCATTGAACGCAACCTCAGCCCAGGAGGCTGCGCCGATCTGCTGATCGTCACCTGGTTCTTAGCTCAGATTTCACAAGTTCATCATTATCACAATTAAAGATCCTTTCCGGAGAATCACACACATGTCTTTAGCAAAAGATAAAATATGGAAATTACTGGCCCCATTGGTCGTAATGGGCGTCATGTTTCTTATCCCTGTCCCTGATGGAATGCCCCCGCAGGCCTGGCACTATTTTGCCGTTTTCGTGGCAATGATTGTCGGGATGATCCTGGAGCCAATCCCGGCAACAGCGATAAGCTTTATCGCCGTAACGATCTGCGTCATCGGCAGCAACTATCTGCTGTTTGATGCTTCAGAGCTGGCAGACCCGGCGTTTAAAGCGGGTAAGCAAGCGCTGAAATGGGGTCTGGCAGGCTTCTCCAGCACTACCGTGTGGTTGGTGTTTGGCGCGTTTATCTTCGCGCTGGGCTATGAAGTCACCGGTCTGGGTCGTCGTATCGCGCTGTTCCTGGTAAAATTCATGGGTAAGCGCACCCTGACGCTGGGCTACGCGATTGTCATCATCGACATTCTGCTGGCGCCGTTTACACCGTCCAATACCGCGCGTACCGGTGGTACCGTATTCCCGGTTATCAAAAACCT
>NZ_SZWS01000016.1:33103-60461 GCF_005281245.1 Citrobacter sp. wls826 | reverse complement strand
CCGCGCGCCGTATCGGCGGATATCTGATGTGGATGATGGTAATCAGTACCAGCCTGAGCTCCTCTATGTTCGTTACCGGTGCTGCACCTAACGTGCTGGGTCTGGAATTCGTCAATAAAATTGCCGGTATTCAAATCAGCTGGTTGCAATGGTTCCTCAGCTTCCTGCCGGTTGGTATTATTTTGCTGATCGTTGCTCCGTGGCTGTCCTATGTTCTTTACAAGCCAGAAGTTACTCACAGTGCTGAAGTTGCCGCGTGGGCTGGTGATGAACTGAAAACCATGGGTAAACTGACGCGTAAAGAGCTGACCCTGATCGGTCTGGTTCTGCTCAGCCTGGGTCTGTGGGTCTTTGGCGGTAAACTGATTGATGCGACCGCTGTGGGTCTGCTGGCAGTCTCGCTGATGCTGGCGCTGCACGTTGTCCCGTGGAAAGACATCACCCGTTATAACAGCGCATGGAACACCCTGGTTAACCTCGCCACGCTGGTCGTTATGGCGAATGGTTTAACCCGTTCAGGCTTCATCGACTGGTTCGCCAACACGATGAGCTCGCACCTGGAAGGCTTCTCGCCTAACGCGACCGTGATCGTTCTGGTGCTGGTGTTCTATTTTGCTCACTACCTGTTTGCCAGCCTTTCCGCACACACCGCCACCATGCTGCCGGTTATTCTGGCCGTCGGCAAAGGCATCCCGGGCGTTCCGATGGAACACCTGTGTATCCTGCTGGTACTGTCCATCGGTATCATGGGCTGTCTGACTCCGTATGCAACTGGCCCTGGCGTTATTATTTACGGCTGCGGTTATGTGAAGTCCAAAGACTACTGGCGTCTGGGTGCTATCTTCGGCGTTATCTACATCTCTATGCTTCTGCTGGTCGGCTGGCCGATTCTGGCAATGTGGAGCTAATCATTCGGGTTCCCGCCTGATGAAAATGATGCCAGTCAGCTAAACCTGACTGGCATTTTTTATGATTAAATAGATGATATTCAAAATTTATATAAGTATCCGAAATCATCATGACATCAACATGGCGTTATTCTTCGCTGCTGGCAGCACTTCTGCTCCCAGTTTCTGTAGCTCAGGCCGATGAACTTCAGGCAAAACAGTACGCTGATTTTGACAGCTACGTGCTGGCCCTCTCCTGGCAAACCGGATTTTGTCAGAGCCAACACGAGAGAAATCGTCAAGAGCCCGACGAATGTCGTCTGCAAAAAGAGAGTGCGGACAAAGCAGATTTCCTGACCGTTCACGGTTTATGGCCCAGCCTGCCAAAATCCATCGCCGCCCGTGGAGTAGACAACCGCCGCTGGATGCGCTTTGGCTGCGCGACTCGCCCTATTCCCAACCTGCCTGAAGCGCGCGCCAGCCGTAAATGCGCGGCTCCCGAAACGGGCCTGTCGCTGGAAAGCGCGGCAAAACTCAGTGCCGTAATGCCCGGTGCCGGCGGGAGATCCTGTCTGGAACGTTACGAATATGCCAAACATGGCGCCTGTTTCGGTTTTGATCCCGACGCATACTTCGGCACGATGGTACGGATGAATAATGAGGTTAAAAACAGCGAGGCTGGCAAATTCCTCGCGGAAAACTACGGCAAAACCGTCAGCCGCAGCGCATTTGACACCGCCGTCGCTAAAAGCTGGGGCAGAGAGAACGTCAAAGCCGTGAAGCTAAGCTGCCACGGCAATCCGGCCTATCTCACAGAAATCCAGTTGTCCCTGAAAGCCGACACCATTAACCAGACGTTATCCGCACAGTCATTCTTACCGCAACCGCATCCGGGTAACTGCGGTAAACAGTTTATTATCGACAAAGTGGGATACTGAAAATAACGACCGGCGCGGCAAGCTGGCGTCGGTCCATATGGTTAGCGTTTTGAACGAGCATCCGGGCGAACTAAATCAAAGCGGTGTGTTTCACTGATCGAATAATACGCCGTTGGCCCGCCCGCACGCAGTACCGGTTTTGCTTTCGCCGTCTGGTAGATGCCGCCTTCCAGTAGCGTTTCATCAATATGAATACCCACCACTTCTCCCAGCACCAGCCAGGTTTCAACAGGCGAACCATCAGCGGTGGTCAGTTGCAGACTTTGCGATAAGCGACACTCAAAATTGACCGGGCTTTGCGCCACGCGCGGCACGCTGACTATCCGACTATCAGCTTTGCTAAGCCCGGCGGCAAAAAACTCATCCTCGCCGTGAGGCAAGCTGGCTGACGTTTCGTTCATCGCGCTGGCCAGCTCAAGAGTCGTCAGATTCCAGACAAACTCACCGGTGTCGATAATATTCTGCACGCTATCTTTCCAGCCGCTGCTGGCGAAACCGATAATCGGCGGATGATAATTAAAGCAGTTAAAGAAACTGTACGGTGCAAGGTTATGCCGACCGTCGCTGTCGCGGGAGGCAATCCAGCCAATAGGGCGCGGTCCAATGATGGCATTCAGCGGGTCATGCGGTAAACCGTGTCCTTGTGATGGTTGATAGAAATACATAGCGTTCTCTGTTGAAGTTAACATCAGCGCAGCACAAATTATGCTTCGCTCATCTCCCTGGAAAAAGAAGATCAGCGTAGAACAATCTGCTAAAGATTACGATTGAATAAAGTTGAGCAGATCGCCGTTGATCTGTTGTTTATGGGTAGTGCAAATGCCATGCGAACCGCCAACATACACCTTCAACTGCGCGTCCGGCAGTATTTCCGCCGCAACCTTTCCGCAGGTTTCAAACGGGACAATCTGATCGTCATCACCATGGATCACCAGCGTCGGGATAGTCATCTTTTTGAGATCCTCACGCAGGTCAGTTTCTGAAAACGCGTGAATACAGTCGTACAACGCTTTGATAGAACCTTGTAAGCCCTGTTCAACAAAGCTTTCACGAACGGCTTTCGACGCATTTACGCCCGGGCGGTTGTAGCCATAGAATGCAGCGGTCAGTTCATAGAAGAAGGCAGCGCGATCGTTTATCACTCCCTCACGGATGCCATCAAACACCTCTTTCGGCACACCATTTGGGTTAAAGTCGGTCTTGATCATTATGGGCGTCACCGCGCCGATTAACACCGCTTTGGCTACCCGCTGCGTTCCATGGCGACCAATGTACCTCGCCACTTCCCCGCCCCCGGTAGAGTGTCCGACATGTACGGCATCTTTAAGATTGAGATGCGCGGTAAGTTCAGCCAGATCGTCAGCATACTGATCCATATTGTGACCATCCCAGGGTTGGGCTGAACGCCCATGCCCACGCCTGTCATGGGCGATCACCCGAAATCCTTTCGACCCGAGAAACAGCATCTGATCTTCAAACGCATCTGCCGTCAGCGGCCAGCCATGGCTAAAGACAATAGGCTGCCCACTTCCCCAATCTTTAAAATGCAAATAGCTGCCGTCTTTCAAGGTAAGTTTGTCGTACTGGCTCATGAGATCTCCTGTCGCGGAACACTGAGTTGTTTGACGCGCCCGCAGCGAGCGCTTAAAAAGCATAATGCAAATTGGAGAACGATCGCGTTTTTCGGCTAAAATCACACCATACGCAACAATATTGATGATTTGCCTGAATGTGAACTAAATCACTTCAAACCAGGGGTAAGTCTCAGTATCATCATAAAAGCTAAACCCTTGCCGCCTGACGGTGAGGGTTTTCTTTTGGGATTATTTACCTGCGCACCCGCAGTATCGACGACATGGAGTAACAAATGTCCAGACCAACTATCATCATTAACGACCTCGATGCGGAACGCATTGACCGCCTGTTGGAGCAACCTGCGTTTGCTGGTTTACCGATTGCCGACGCCCTGAACGCCGAGCTGGATCGTGCCCAAATGTGTTCACCAGAAACCATGCCGCACGATGTCGTGACCATGAACAGCCGCGTGAAATTCCGCAATCTGAGTGATGGCGAAGTCCGTGTGCGTACCCTGGTGTATCCGGCCAATATGACTGACAGCAGCACACAGCTTTCGGTAATGGCACCTGTTGGCGCTGCACTTCTGGGCCTGCGCGTTGGCGACACCATTCACTGGGAACTACCAGGCGGGACCTCAACACACCTCGAAGTCATTGAGCTTGAGTACCAACCTGAAGCTGCGGGCGACTACCTGCGCTAACTCTGTCTTATCAAAGCCACTCGCTTTATCTTACAGGGGATGCATCCGCATCCTCTTTCCGGTTAGCCCCCAACTCCTGACCCTCACCTTATCTCCTGTTCGCAAAACATAAATCTGTGTCGTGACTGACAGAATCATTTTTAATACTATGCTGATATGTGTTCATGTAATGACAAGGAGAATGTTTATGTACAACACAATCATAATGCCTGTTGATGTATTCGAAATGGAACTGAGCGACAAGGCTATTCGCCATGCAGAATTTCTGGCACAGGAAAACGGGGTTATTCATCTGCTGCATGTGCTGCCAGGCTCAGCAAGCTTAAGCCTGCACCGCTTTGCAGCCGATGTCCGTCGTTTTGAAGAGCATCTACAACACGAAGCGGAAACTCGTCTGCAAACGATGGTCGGTCACTTCAGCATCGATCCTTCCCGTATTAAACAACACGTCCGCTTTGGCAGCGTACGTGACGTCGTCAACGAGTTGGGTGAAGAGTTGAATGCGGATGTGGTCGTCATTGGATCGCGCAACCCATCAATCAGCACTCATCTGCTCGGCTCAAACGCTTCCAGCGTTGTTCGCCACGCTACTCTGCCAGTGCTGGTTGTACGTTAATAGCCTCTAATTTGCTAAAGAAAACCCCTGCCAGGTTAATGCCTGACAGGGGTTTTTATTGCCTGACGATCAGTACAAATGACCGATATTCACGATAGTACTAACCGTATCGCCAAAGAACGTCAGACGACCCAGGAATACGCCAACAAACAGCAGGACAAAGAGCGCTTTTGCACGACGCTCGCCCTGGCGGCTGAGGACAAAGGCCACCGCCAGACACACCAGACTTGCCAGATAAAGCGGCGACGTCAGCCAGGCATGTGCCGTCATCTGCATGATGGTGCCACCACTTAGCCAGATAATGGGCGCGGCAATCATGACCGCCATACAAACGACAATCCCCTGACGCAATGCGGCAACGGCAGGCGTGAGGTTAAGCAGCGGAATCGCCGCACAACCCATAACCCACACCGTGATGAAGAACAGCAGCATCGTCAGACCGTTGGCGATCGCCACCATCGCCGGGGCGGCATAGGTCATCCCCTGTACCGCCACCAGCGCGATCCCGAGAACAGAGGCCAGAACGGCCGGCGCTTTGTGCCCTTTTGCCAAAAACGTCACGCCCACCGCCGCGCCGTATAAAGTTGCGCCGAGAATCTCACGGCTCAGCCAGGCATGCTGGAGGTTAATCAGGGCATTGTAGGCGCGATCCGGATGCGCCAGGTGCAATACCGCCGCCACGGAAGCAGCCGCCAGAACCAGCCCGCTTACCAGCCAGTACAGGCGCTTGCTTTCCAGTTTCCCTTGCAGCGTGCGCAGCGTCAGAATGAGCGTTATACCAACCGACATCTGGCTCAATACGGTAAAAATAACCAGAGGGAATTCATACTTTTCCATTACTTGCCCTCCGGTTGCTTCGGTTGACGCGCGAGGATAAAACGCGTGCCAGGGTTAAGCTGCGGCATACGTGGGAATCCCGGCGGATACTGTACGGCATTGTTGGGGATCGGATCGGCATCCAGATCGATAAGCGTCAGGGCGCCTACCGGGCAGGCACTCACGCACGCCGGCTGCATACCGACATCGAGACGCTCGTAGCACATGCTGCATTTTTCCGCTTTTTTCATCTCTTCATTAAAGCGCGGCGCACCGTATGGGCAATTGCGGATACAGTTTTTGCATCCGATACAACGTTCCGGATTATGCACCACAACACCATCCTCGCGTTTGGTGTACGCCTCTACCGGACAAGCCGCCAGGCAGGCCGGATTTTCGCAATGGTTACAGGCCAGCGAGTAGAACGCTCGCTCCTCATGCGGGTAAATTTCTTTATCCAGCGGGTAGACATAGCGCCAGAAACGTTCAGGCTCCAGCTGATTAAAACTCTTACACGCCATCGCACAGCCACGGCAGCCGATGCACTTATCGCTATTGACTAAAAACGCGCGTCTCATGCTGCAGCTCCTTCATTTCCTGACAGAGTAATATCTACAAATTGACTGTGTATGGCCGCACCGGGCGCGCCTGTCGCCATTTTTCCCATATCGGCGGGCGTATCTTTGACCACATTCTGTACGTTGTAACTAAGCTTGTTGAACCAGGATTCGTACATCACAAGAAAATCTTCCGGCACATTAGTGGTAATTTTGGCTCGCAACTCAACATGGCCCACCTCGTTGAAGACTTTGACGTGAGCGCCCTCAGTGATGCCCTTTTTCTGTGCAGCAAGCGGGTGGATATAAACAAAGGGTTCTGGCCAGAAAACCTGCATCCAGTCCAGATTGACAAACTGCGAGTGCAGACCGTACTGAAGATGAGGTGTAAACAGGTGGAACGGCAGCGCACCCTGTGCACCCGCTTTATATTCCGGCAAAGCCGTGTGACCATTTTCCGCACAAAGTTCTGATTTGAACTCGTACTTGCCTGACGGCGTTTTGAACTTGCGATCGTACCAGGCCGCGGTGCTGACCATTTTTGCTTTGCGTGGTCCTTCCAGCAGGTCATCCCAGCCTGCAATGCCAAACTGTTTCCCCATCCCCTCATTAAATTCCTGATCCAACCAGCGTTTAGCATCAAACGCCTGCGGGAAGGTACATGAACCGGGTTCCAGTTTATTGATGGTTTTGGACAGCAGCGCCGCGATTTCCGGATCGCTCTTGCACTCATACAGCGGTTTGATAGCCGGCTCGTTGACGGATAACCAGTAGTGCCAATAAGACGAAGAGACATCCCATTGTTCAAAGGTGGTAGTGACAGGCAGCACGATATCCGCATGTTGGACGGTTTCGTTGAAGAACTGGTCGACACAAACCACCATTTCCAGTTTATCAAACGCTTTGATCATCTTGTTGCGGTCGAAATCCTGAGCAAACGGGTTTTTAGAGGCCACCCACAGCATCCGTACCGGTGGTTCACTGGCGTCCAGAATCCCTTGCGCCGTCTGGTTGATATTCAGCGCACGATCGGAGTATTCGCTCTTCTCACCGCTATCGCTGACAAACTCACCCACCGGACCACCTGCGCCTTTTATTCCGACAGAACCTGCAGGAGGCTTCTGCATCATTCCATGGTAGTTATAACCCCATGTCTGCAGATGACCGTAGCGGGCACCGCCGCCCTCAATACCAATATTGCCGGTCATTGCCACAAAGGCATCGATCGCCCGTACGTTAGCGCCGCCGTTAACATGGCGCTGCATGCCGTAGCCAATCCACACGGTGGCAGGATTAACCGCCGTAAACTCTTCCGCTAACTGGCGAATGGCATCCGCCGACAGACCGCAAATTTCAGCGGCCCACTCGACGGTCACACTGCTGCGCAGATAAGCTTCGAATTCCGGGTATCCGTGGGAATAGTTATTGACGAAATCCTGATCAACTAAACCTTTATCCACCAGGTGACGCGCCATGCCCAGCGCCAGAGCGCCATCTGAGCCTGGGCGAACACGTAAATAAAGATCGGCTTTCGCGGCGGTCTGCGTTAACAGCGGATCGATAACGACAACTTTTGCGCCTTTCTCCCGCGCCTGATAGATGTATTTCATAGTGTGCATAGAGCACCAGGCCGGATTCGCGCCCCAGATGATGATATATTTTGCTTTTACAAAATCTTCCGGGTCGTTACACCACATATCCCCCATATCATAGTTCTGGGCGTCGATACCGGCTGGCCAGCAAGGTGTCCCGGCAAAACGGGTGGTGTAACCCAGCGAAGACATCATCCCTTCAACGGCATAACCCATCACCCCAAGGTTGCCTGAGTATTTTGACAGCGCCAGCCCCAGCATTGAGCCGTCTTTCTTTTTAATCTCCAGCATATTGGTCGCAATGCGCTGCATTGCTTCGTCCCAGGAGATACGACGCCAGTTACCGCTGCCGCGAACATCCTGAACCATCGGATATTTAATGCGATCCGGGCTATACACCCGGCGAGGATAAGTCAGACCTTTTACACAGGGTGTTCCATGCGTAAACGTTGACTCAGGCGCGCCTTCCACAAAGGTAATGACGTCATCCTTCACCCAGGTTTTCAGGCTACAGGTGTCATAGCAGTTACGCGGACAGGCGTTGCGAGAAATTTTGTAAGTTTTAGGGTTAAACGGAATTGGCGGTTGCGCCAATGCGCAGCGTGAAGTCAGCAACCCCCCAGGCAGGGCAGCCACGGTTCCAAGGGCAACTAACCCTTTCAAAAATGAACGTCTGTTCAGAACTCCCGGTTCATTACTCATATTGATACTCTCGTGTTTAATTCATTAAGCCAAGAAGACAACCTTCCCGCTACGGTTTTCAGCGTGGCGGTTTGTGCATTTATATTTATTTTTTCGATATACTCGGGCACCCACAGCGCTACATACTCACTTACATATCGAGTGAAGGCGACCTGGTATTTAGCTGATGTTCTGGCATTAGCCGATAATAAAACCGCCAATTCCAATACATATGAAATATGATCATCCGGTATATTATTTTTGTGGTTTATAGATAAACCTATATTTGCCATGAATTCCCGAATGCTCAAAGTTGATTTACCCATTACGAGGGCATCTTCTTCGAGATAAACCGAAGCGAACGGCGCAGCCTTTAACGTCTGTGGCCCAACAAATAGCGCATTGAAGTCGTACTCCGCGTCCAACCACTCCTGTTCTGTTAGCCTCGAGGCATGTGCTTCCAGAGCTGAATAAGCCGCTTTCAGCGTGTGACTATCGTGAGAAATAAAAAAATCACGCAACAATAACCCTGTCGATTCAAAGATCGTCAGGGTTTCATATATTTCACCCATGAATTAACCAACCATTTATTCATAAAACAAATGAAAACGTAACACAGGTTGATATAATAAAGAAAACGCCTCATCTTTCTTTGATGAAACTAATGGTCAGACTCATTAAATAAATGTGTTACGCGGTTTATTGTTTCAAGAATTGACAATCTGAAAGCGTGGAAATAAAAAACCGCCAGCGGATGGCTGACGGTTTTGGCATTGCAGGTGTGTCTTACTTTTTTTATGCTACTGTCGTGCGAATCAGATAATCAAACGAACTCAATGAGGCCTTCGCGCCTTCACCAGTCGCGATGATGATCTGCTTATACGGCACGGTGGTGCAGTCACCAGCGGCGAAAACCCCCTTCACGCTGGTTTCGCACTTGGCATCGATGATGATTTCACCCATGCGATTACGCTCGACGGCACCTTCCAACCAGTTGGTGTTTGGCAGCAGACCTATCTGTACAAAGATACCCGCCAGTTCCACACTGTGAACGTCGCCACTCACGCGGTCGCGATACTCCAGGCCGGTGACTTTGCTGCCATCGCCTTTCACTTCTGTCGTTTGCGCATTCAGAATAATATCGACGTTTTTCAGACTGCGAAGCTTATTCTGCAGCACCTGGTCAGCCTTCATTTCAGGTGCGAACTCCAGCAGCGTCACATGTTCAACAATGCCTGCCAGGTCAATAGCAGCTTCAACACCGGAGTTGCCGCCACCAATCACCGCAACGCGCTTGCCTTTGAACAGCGGGCCATCGCAGTGCGGGCAGTAGGTTACGCCTTTGGTGCGATACTGATCTTCACCCGGAACGTTCATGTTGCGCCATTTCGCACCGGTGGCAATGATAATGCTGCGTGCTTTCAGCACCGCGCCGGATGCCGTTTCAATCTGATGTAAACCGCCTTCCTGCGCCGCCGGAACCAGTTTACTTGCGCTCTGGCTGTCGATCACATCAACATCATAGTCATCAACGTGTGCTTTCAGCGCGCCCGCCAGTTTCTGGCCTTCGGTTTTCGGTACCGAGATGTAGTTTTCAATATCAACGGTATCAAGAACCTGACCGCCAAAACGTTCGCCCATCAGACCGGTGCGAATACCTTTACGTGCAGAGTACACTGCCGCTGCCGCCCCCGCAGGACCGGAACCGACAATCAGCACGTCATAAGCATCACGTTTGTTCAGCTCTTGTGCCGCACGTTTTTCTGCGCCGCTATCTACTTTCGCCACGATCTCAGTCAGCGTCATACGCCCCTGACCGAACTCTTTGCCGTTCATATACACCGCCGGAACGCCCATCACGTTGCGATCGGTAATTTCGTTCTGGAATGTACCGCCGTCAATCGCCGTATGCTTGATGCGTGGATTCAGTACCGACATCAGGTTCAGCGCCTGTACCACGTCCGGACAGTTATGACAGGAAAGCGAATAATAGGTTTCAAACTCAAAATCACCGTCGAGATCGCGGATCTGCTCCAGCAACGCCTGCGCCTCTTTTGACGGATGACCACCGGTCCACAGCAGCGCCAGCACCAGGGAGGTAAACTCATGGCCCAGCGGAGAACCGGCAAAGCGCGGCCCCTGGTGAGAACCTGGATTGGTGATCAGGAACGATGGCTTGCGTACCGCCAGAGTATTGTCTTCTTTAAAGGTGACTTTTTCTGACAGTTCAGCAATTTCAGTCAGCAGTTCCTTGATTTCTGCCGATTTAGCGCTGTCATCCAGCGTAGCAATCAGCTCAACAGGTTTGGTCAGTTTCTCAAGATAAGCCTTGAGCTGGGTTTTCATATTTGTGTCGAGCATTCTTCTTCCCTCTCTGAAAACATCATCATGCAAGCCGACTTTGCGGGACTGCATTAATGCAACTTGCGTCATGGTGCTGGAATGAAACAGGCGCAAACTGCGCCTGTGGAATGGCCGGATGCACTGCGTTTATCCGGCCTACAAATTATGCGACTTAAATCTTACCGACCAGATCTAAGGATGGAGCCAGGGTCGCTTCGCCTTCTTTCCATTTCGCCGGGCAAACTTCACCTGGGTGAGAGGCAACGTACTGTGCGGCTTTAATTTTACGCAGCAGGTCAGACGCATCACGGCCGATACCTTCAGCGGTAACTTCGATTGCCTGGATGATACCCTGCGGGTCTACAACGAAGGTTGCGCGGTCAGCCAGACCTTCATCTTCACGCATGTTGTCGAAGTTACGGGTCAGGGCGCCAGTCGGGTCGCCGATCATCGCGTATTTGATTTTCGCGATGGTGTCAGAGCTGCTGTGCCATGCTTTGTGGGTGAAGTGGGTGTCAGTAGATACGGAATAGACATCTACGCCCAGTTTCTGCAGTTCTTCGTAGTGGTCAGCCACATCACCCAGCTCGGTCGGGCAAACGAAAGTAAAGTCAGCCGGGTAGAAGAAGAAGACGCTCCAGCGACCTTCGGTATCTTTCTCGGTTACTTCGATGAACTCACCGTTTTTGAACGCCTGGTTTTTGAAAGGTTTAATTTTGGTATTAATCAAAGACATCTGTACTTCCTCCGTGTTTTCGTTGAGAGATAAGTTAACGAAAATCTCTTCGCAGGGCTAATGCGTTTCCTTTATCAAATCAATAAGCGTTAACTAACAACCCACTCAAACTCATGTTGTGAACCTAAAGATAAAAGTAAAAAAGGCCCCCTTTGCAGGGAGCCTCATTACCCGAGCTACCCGCAGGTAACGTCAGTACCAGCAGGGCTGGCTATGTGTTGCGCTCTACATTACCTTAACAAAGGTCGTAACAGCGATTGGGATTACATCACCCCACTCAAGAAAGGGCAATCGACAGACGGTCGATCTTACCTATGGCTGCGATAGGTTTTGCAACTTAGCCCCCTTTCCTTCTGATTTTATAAGGAAAATCAATGTTTAAACGTACCTTACTCTTAACCCTGCTTCCTGCCGTGGTGCACGCCGAAGAACTTCCTGCCCCCGTTAAAGCTATTGAGAAACAGGGCATTACTATTCTCAAACCCTTCGACGCGCCGGGTGGAATGAAGGGCTACCTGGGAAAATACCAGGATATGGGCGTTACTATCTATGTTACGCCTGACGGCAAACACGCCATTTCCGGTTATATGTATAACGAAAAAGGTGAAAACCTCAGTAATACGCTGATAGAAAAAGAGATCTACGCCCCTGCCGGACGCGAAATGTGGCAGCGAATGGAAAAAACATCCTGGATTCTGGACGGGAAAAAAGAGGCTCCAGTCATTGTCTATGTGTTTGCCGATCCCTTCTGTCCCTATTGCAAACAGTTCTGGCAAAAGGCTCGCCCGTGGGTAGACTCAGGTAAAGTTCAGTTGCGCACAATACTGGTTGGCGTAATTAAACCCGAAAGCCCGGCTACCGCCGCTGCGATTCTGGCCGCAAAAGATCCGGCCAAGACCTGGCATGACTATGAGGCATCTGGTGGGAATATGAAGCTAGAAATCCCGACCTCCATTTCACCGGAGCAGATGAAGGTATTGAATATCAATCAAAAGTTGATGGATGATTTAGGCGCCAACGTCACGCCGGCTATCTATTACATGAGTAAAGACGATACGTTACAACAGGAAGTCGGCTTGCCGGATAAGGAGAAATTAAACATTATCATGGGTAATAAATAAAAGTAACAAAATGAGTGGTTGTTATCATTTTCATGTCAATCACTCATTTAAATTAACTTTTTTGGTCAAAATTATGCAATATGTGCTATTTTAGTTTAAATTAATAATTCATTAAGCACACAAACATAAATCACAAGAATAATCACAACTTAAAATATTTCAAAATTAAATCTTTCAAAACATGACCATCACAGGAAGGTATGCATGGCTAACCTCTATGACCTCAAAAAGTTCGATCTCAATCTGTTGGTTATCTTTGAGTGTATTTATCAACATTTGAGTATCACTAAAGCTGCTGAAACTTTGTATATTACCCCCTCTGCCGTTAGCCAGTCACTGCAACGGCTACGCACACAATTTAATGACCCACTGTTTATCCGCTCCGGAAAAGGCCTAACGCCAACGATTATGGGGATTAACCTCCATCATCATCTTGAGAAAAACCTCAACAGTCTGGAGCAGACAATAAACATCATGAATAACTCCAGTCTGAAGAAAAAATTCATTATTTACTGTCCACAACTGCCAACCATTATCAACATCGAGGAAGTTATTCATTTTCTCAGAGAAGACTCACATGTCGAAATTGAGCACCATAACATACTCATCACTGCTGAAAGTACGGAAAATCTGTTGGCTTACAGAAAAGCAGATTTAGTCATTGCTACCGCCCCAGTGAGTAATCGCTCGATAATATGCTCACCATTTAAAACTGCTGAAACAATATTAGTTTGCAACAAAAACCATCCAAGAATTAATGGAGAAAGCACGCTTGAAACAATATTAAAAGAACAGTTCACGCAACTTATCTCTGAAGACCCTGGCGTTAAAGAATACTGGCAAAAAACCAGCGCCTTGCTGGCTAATCGAGATATTGGTTTCCGCAGCGACTCATTAATAACGATCATTAATATTATTTCAAACACAGATATCATAGGTCTGCTACCAAGGGATGTTTACGAACAATATACCGGCTCATTTAATTTAAAAGAGATCTGTATCGATATCCCCTTACCAAAAATAAATTTATTTTTGATGTATAACAGAGCATCACTCAACAATACTGGCTTCGTTAATTTAATTAATAAAATAAATGATAAAAATGACCAGAGGACTAACAAATAGAGCTTTAGCTATTCATTTTATATTTTTATGAATAAAGGCAATTCAAAACAACCATGAATGTATTAAAACGTTGCACCTGAAAAAAATTAGCATATCTTATTGTCAGCATTTGTTATTGTTTTGAATAATAATTCTGATATGAGCTTAATATGTCTATTTATAAAATCCCGCTTGCTCAAAACGTGCTGGACGCCGCTCTGGAGCGCATAACCTGGGCGCTGGAAACTCTGCCTCGGGTTTGTGTCTCTTTCTCCGGCGGGAAAGATTCAGGACTGATGTTACATCTGACAGCTATGCTTGCACGCCAACTGCATAAAAAAATTGATGTACTATTTATCGACTGGGAAGCCCAGTTTTCCTGCACTATTGATTATGTTGAGGCGCTTCGTGCACGTTATTCTGATGTCATCGAGCGCTTTTATTGGGTGGCTTTACCGCTCACCACCCAGAATTCCCTCTCTCAATTTCAGCCAGAATGGCAGTGTTGGGAACCAGGTACTCCGTGGGTTCGCCAGCCTCCCACGGATGCCATAACCGATCCAGAGTATTTCTCCTTCTATCAACCCGGCATGACCTTTGAACAATTTGTTCGCGAGTTCGCTGACTGGTATTCAGAGAAACGTCCAGCCGGCATGATGGTCGGGATCCGCGCCGATGAGTCATATAATCGTTTTGTCGCCATTGCCAATTCGCAAAAGCAGCGCTTTGCCGATGATAAACCCTGGACCACCAGCGCCCCCGGCGGGCATACCTGGTATATTTACCCGATTTATGACTGGAAAACTGCCGATATCTGGACCTGGTTCGCAAAAACCAGAATGTCGTGCAATCCCTTATACAATCTCATGTATCAGGCCGGTGTCCCAACACGTTACATGCGTATTTGTGAGCCCTTTGGCCCGGAACAGCGTCAGGGATTATGGCTATATCACGTCATTGAACCCGAGCGCTGGGCAGCCATGTGTGCCCGTGTCAGCGGTGTAAAAAGTGGCGGAATTTATGCCGGTCAGGACAACCATTTTTACGGGCACCGCAAAATATTAAAACCCGAACATTTAAACTGGCAGGAATACGCCATGCTGCTACTCAATAGCATGCCGGAAAAGACCGCTGAGCATTATCGCAATAAAATCGCCATCTATTTGCAGTGGTATAAGAAAAAGGGCATGGACAATATCCCGGAAACTCAGGAAAAAGATATTGGCTCAGCGGATATTCCGTCGTGGCGGCGTATCTGTAAAGTCCTGCTGAATAACGACTACTGGTGCCGGGCGCTGTCATTCAGCCCCACAAAACCCAAAAACTACCAACGTTATAATGAACGCATGAAAATAAAACGCCAGCAATGGGGAATCTTATGCAACACCGACTAACTCAAGAACTCACTGGTTTTCTTTCTGGGCTGTCAGAAGAAGAACGAATTGAAGCAATCAACCAATTCAGAATGGCTATCCACAGCGTCAGCCCTTTTCGCGAAGAGCCAGTAGATTGTGTACTATGGATTAAAAATGAGCATATCTCACCCAATGACTATAACCCCAATAACGTTGCGCCTCCGGAGAAAAAACTGCTGCAGAAATCCCTCGAAGCAGACGGATTCACGCAGCCCATCGTGGTAGTTCACTCCACGGCGGAAGAATACGAAATTGTCGATGGTTTCCACCGTCATGAGCTAGGTAAAAGCAAACCGTCGCTGAAATCACGCCTGCATGGCTACCTGCCGGTCACCTGTTTACAGCGTGAACGCCATGAACGCATGGCAGCGACAATTCGTCATAACCGTGCCCGTGGGCGGCATAAAATTCATGCCATGTCGGAAATCGTTCGTGAATTATCGCTCCTGGGATGGAGCGAAGAGAAAATCAGTAAAGAGTTAGGTATGGACGACGATGAGGTTTTACGTCTGAAACAAATTAACGGTCTGCAAGAGTTATTTGCCGACCGTCGCTTCTCCAAAGCCTGGACAGTAAAATAACTACAGCGCGACCAGACGTTCGGCTGCCGCCAGCAGCGTCGATTCTTGCTTGGCAAAACATAGGCGAATCAGCTTATGCGGGAAAGGATCGGCGCAGAAAACCGACAACGGGATCGCGGCAACGCCCACTTCTTTGGTCAGCCACTGGCAAAACTCAACGTCGTTAAGCGTGGAGACGGCACTGTAATCGACCAGCAGAAAATAGGTGCCTTCACACGGCAAAATTTCCAGTCGGCTGTCACGCAGCGCGTTCACCAACACATCGCGTTTTTTCTGATAAAAGGCTGGCAACTCACGATAGTGTGTTGGATCCTCCCGCAGCATATCCGCCAGCGCCAACTGAGCCGGCGTATTCACTGAGAACGTCAGATACTGGTGTACCTTGCGTAATTCAGCGCTAATGGCGGCTGGCGCAACACAGTAGCCGACTTTCCAGCCGGTCATATGGTAGGTCTTCCCAAACGATGAAACGGCAACGGCGCGTTCGCGCAGGTGTGAATGCGCCAGCACGCTGGCATGTCCCTGTCCGGCGAAGCAAATGTGCTCATAAACTTCGTCGCTGATGACAAAGATCTCGCGTTCTTTAATTGCCTGCCACAGAGCATCAAAATCGGCGTGATGCCATACGGTGGCGGAAGGGTTGTGCGGCGTGTTAAGGATCACCAGTCGGGTACGTTCGCTGAGTACAGCGCTAAATTCCTGCCAGTCGACGCGAAAAGACGGCGGTTGCAGCGCGATACGTTTAACTACGCCGCCGGATAATTCGACCGCGGGCGCATAGCTGTCGTAGCTCGGGTCAAAACAAATCACCTCATCGCCAGGACGCACCAGCGCCGTAATTGCGGCGAACAGCGCTTCTGTGGCCCCCGCCGTCACGGTCACTTCACTATTCGCATCAGGTTTATAGCCGTACAACTGCGCGGTTTTATCCGCAATGGCTTCGCGCAACGGCTGTACGCCCGTCATCGGCGCATACTGGTTTGCGCCATGCGCGACGTGATACGCCAGGCGTTCCTGCAAAAAAAGTGGGCCGTCAAAATCAGGAAATCCCTGCGAGAGGTTAATGGCCTGATGCTGCTGCGCCAGCGCGCTCATTTGCGTGAAGATAGTGGTGCCAAGATTAGGCAGTTTGCTTTGCGGAATCAGCGGGTTATTACTCATTATTGTTATCCCAGCGTGTGATGTTGTGGTTGAAGCCACTATAGCACGATGCTAGTATTTGGCAATCAAGACGTTCAGACGTCTATATAAAAATAACCTGCATTGACAGGACAGCCAAAAGGACAACACAACATGAGTAATACCGAGATTCGCGTCGTCACCGGCCCGGCCAACTATTTTTCCCATCCCGGCAGCCTGTCAAGACTCAACGATTTTTTCACCGCAGAGCAACTCTCACGCGCCGTATGGGTTTACGGTGAACGCGCCATCGACGCGGCCCGCCCTTATCTGCCTGAGGCATTTCATCTTGCCGATGCAAGGCACCTGCTGTTTACGGGACATTGCAGCGAAACCGATGTTACTCAACTGGCAAAAGAGTCAGGAGACAATCGCAGCGTGGTGATTGGTGTGGGCGGCGGGACATTGCTCGACACGGCCAAAGCGCTGGCTCGTCGTCTGGGTCTGCCTTTTGTCGGTATTCCTACTATCGCAGCGACCTGCGCCGCATGGACACCGCTCTCCGTCTGGTACAACGATGCAGGCCAGGCGCTGCATTTCGAAATTTTCGCTGACGCCAATTTCCTCGTGCTGGTCGAGCCAGAGATCGTTCTCAATGCGCCTGAAGAATACTTACTGGCGGGGATCGGCGACACGCTGGCGAAATGGTACGAGGCAGTCGTGCTCGCACCTGAGCCGGAAAACCTGCCTCTGACCGTACGTCTGGGTATCCATGCTGCGCAGACGATCCGCGACGTCCTGTTGGAAAGCAGCGAGCAGGCGCTGGTCGATAAGCAACAAGGCACGTTAAGCCGCACATTTTGCGATGTAGTGGATGCAATTATTGCCGGAGGCGGCATGGTCGGCGGTCTGGGTGAACGCTACACCCGCGTGGCGGCGGCGCATTCGGTACATAATGGCCTGACCGTGCTCCCGCAAACGGAGAAGTTTTTACATGGCACCAAAGTGGCGTACGGCATACTGGTGCAAAGCGCGCTGCTGGGACAAGATGATGTGCTGGCGCAGTTAATTACCGCCTATCAGCGCTTCAACCTGCCAACCCGGTTGGCTCAACTGGACGTGGACATCAACAACCGCGCCGAAATCGACAACGTGATTGCGCACACCCTGCGCCCGGTGGAGTCCATTCATGCGCTGCCGGTAACGTTAACGCCACAGACGCTGCGCGCAGCGTTCGAAAAAGTAGAATCGTTTACGGTGTGATTATGGTGTGGGATGCCTGATGGCGGCAACGCAGCGCCCCCCTGGTGCTTACTAGAGTAAGTGACCAGGGTGAACACGCCTGCAGCTTGAATGATGAAGAGCATTAACAGCAGCGTGCGCCGCCTTTCCCCCCGTAGCGCGCATCCTGGCGTTCGCGGAAAAATTCTTCGTAGGTCATTGGCGTCAGGTCCGGATGCGTGACGCGCATATGCTCAACATAGTTGTCGTAATCCGGCACACCTATCATTAATCGGGCGGTTTGACCTAAATACTTCCCGGCTTTAGAGAGCGTTTCAAACATAGTGGTTCCCTGTCGAACAAACGCCCTCCCCATTCAGGAGAGGGCTCGTTGGTTAAGAGAATATTAGTGCGCGCCTTTCGCCTGCGCCACGATCTCTTCGACATTCTCAGGCATCGGTTCGTATGGCGTTTCTTTCGACGTAGGTTTGTCCTCTTTCAGTGCTGCCAGTGCAGTTTTGATGGAGAACAGACCCAGCACCACAACGACTACCATAAAGAAGATAGTGAGACCCGCATCCAGGCGGTTGTTAAACACCAACTGCGTCAGCTGCGACTGAGTGTACTGCGCCGGAATATTTCCGCTGTCGATCATCGCCTGGAACTTGTTAGCGATGGCGAGGAAGCCAATTTTCGCATCCGGGCTAAACGCTTTCTGCCAGCCGGCGGTCAGGGTACAAATCAGCAGCCAGGCCGTTGGCACCAGCGCCACCCACGCGTAGCGTTGACGTTTCATCTTGAACAGCACCACCGCGCAAAGCATCAACGCCATACCGGCTAGCATCTGGTTGGCGATACCAAACAGTGGCCACAGGGTATTAATACCACCCAATGGATCCACCACGCCCTGGTGCAAGAAGTAACCCCAGGCCAGCACACACAGCGCCGTTGCCAGCAGGTTCGCAGGCAGCGAATCGGTACGTTTCAGACCCGGTGACACCACGCCCAGCAGATCCTGCAGCATAAAGCGTGCGGCACGCGTACCGGCGTCTACCGCCGTCAGAATAAACAGGGCTTCAAACAGAATGGCGAAGTGATACCAGAACGCCACATCCATCATTCCGCCCAGTGCACCATGCAGAATATACGCCATGCCCACCGCCAGCGTCGGCGCACCGCCTGCGCGGGAGATAATGGATTGTTCGCCGACATCGTTCGCAATCTGATGCAGCGTATCAGGCGTGATAACAAAGCCCCAACTGCTCACAACCTGTGCCGCTGACGCAACCACATCGGTGGTTCCGGCAGGTGCCAGTACAGCCATCGGGCTGTTCATCGCAAAGTAGACGCCCGGGTCGATAACGCAGGCCGCCACCAGCGCCATAATGGCGACAAAGGATTCCATCAGCATCCCGCCGTAGCCAATAAAACAGGCCTGACCTTCATTCGCCAGCATCTTCGGCGTGGTGCCGGAGGCAATCAGCGCGTGGAAACCAGAGACCGCACCGCAGGCGATGGTAATAAACAGGAACGGGAACAGGTTACCGCTCCAGACCGGGCCTGTACCGTCAACAAACTTGGTCAGCGCAGGCATGGTCAGCGTCGGACGCATGATCAGAATCCCTACCGCCAGACCAACAATGGTACCGATTTTCAGGAAGGTAGAGAGATAATCACGCGGCGCCAGCAGCAGCCACACCGGCAGTACGGCGGCGACAAAGCCGTATCCCACCAGCATCCAGGTCAACTGTACGCCGGTAAAGTCAAAGTACGGTGCCCAGGTCGGGCTTTCAGCCACCCAGCCGCCGGAAATAATAGCAAACACCAGGAATACCAGACCGATGACCGACACTTCACCAATGCGGCCCGGGCGCAGATAACGCAGGTAAATCCCCATGAAGATCGCCAGCGGGATAGTAAAGGCGACGGTGTAGGTTCCCCACGGACTGTGGGTCAGCGCTTTCACGACGATCATCGCCAGTACCGCGAGGATAATCACCATGATCATAAAACAGGCCACCAGCGCAATGACACCCGCCGTTGGGCCCATCTCTTCTTTCACCAGTTCGCCAAGGGAACGCCCATCGCGACGGGTAGAAACAAACAGCACCATAAAGTCCTGCACCGCCCCCGCCAGTACCACCCCGGCAAGCAGCCAGATCATACCCGGCAGATAGCCCATTTGCGCCGCCAGCACCGGTCCAACTAATGGACCCGCTCCAGCAATCGCCGCGAAATGGTGGCCAAACAGCACTTTTTTATCGGTAGGAACATAGTCCAGACCATCGTTATGACGCACAGCTGGCGTCATACGCGTCGGGTCCAGCGCCAGTACATTTTTCGCGATGTACAGGCCGTAGAAACGGTAAGCGATAAGGTAGACACAGACCGACGCCACGACTATCCACAACGCGTTGATCTGTTCGCCACGATTTAATGCGATATAGCCGAGGGCAAATGCTCCCATAACGGAGAGCACTGTCCAGACGAGGTACTTCCCTGATTTATTCATACTTGGTTTTCCGTTGTCCTGGTCAGAGAGATGTTACATTTTGTTTCTATAACATCTTTTCTGAATTTAACAACCTGACAACCATGTAAACCCGAAGTATCACTGAGTATTTACATTGCATTGTTAACTGGATCACTTCATTTAGCCGTTAACCCTGCAATTTCATTTTACTTTGTCGGGCGACTTCACCCCATCACCGCAGTGCCTAAACGACAGGTGCAACAGCGTCGTCCCTGCTCATCAAAGATGACGATTTCCCAGCTTTGACTCTGACGCCCGAGGTGCAACGGCTGGCAAACGCCGCGCACTTTCCCCTGCGCAACCGCCCGATGGTGCGTGGCGTTCAGTTCCGTACCCACCACACACTGCCCGTCGCGAGTCATCAGATAACCCGCCATCGAACCCAATGTTTCCGCCAGGGCCGCCGACGCGCCGCCGTGCAGCAGACCAAACGGCTGATGCGTCCGGCTATCCACCGGCATTTCGGCTTCCAGCACATCATCCCCCAGTCGTGTATAGACCATGCCTAAATGCGCCACCATCGTGTTCTGACTGGTGGCATTCAGTTCATCCAGCGTTAAATGACGTTTCCAGATCATCGTCATGCCCCCAGCGTGGAGCCGCCGTCCACCACGATATCCTGAAGCGTAATGTGGCTCGCCAGATCGGAAGCGAGGAATAAAATCGTGTTAGCGATTTCCTGTGGACGCGCGATTTTCCCCAGTGGAATGCCGAGCTTAAACTGCTCGCCAAACCCACGAATGCGCTGTTGCTCCGCGTCATCGCTGACCCACAACGTACGCTGCATGTCGGTATCGGTCGAGCCTGGCGAAACCACATTGCAACGCACACCGCTGCCTGCCAGTTCAAGTCCGACGGTCAGTGCCAGGTTTTTCAGCGCGGCTTTTGACGCACCGTATGCGCTCATACCGATACGCGGCGTGTGCGCCGCATCCGACGCGACGGTCACGATTGCCCCGCCCTGCTGGCGACGAAACTGCGCCATCGTCTGTTGAAACAGATTGAACGCCCCACCAACGTTAACCGCAAACGTCTGCTGCCACTCCTCAATACTCAGCGCATCGGTGGCCCCCATACGCAAAATACCCGCCGCATTGACCAACACATCCAACCGCTCGCGCGTTTGCAGGACGCGCTGACACACCTCAGCCACCTGTTCAGCATTCGCCACATCCAGCACTTCGGTGGCAAACGGGTAGTTATTCTGAGAAAATTCACGATCGAATCCTGTCACCTCAGCACCCGCTTTCACAAACGCCAGCGCCGTGGTGTAGCCAATCCCTTTTCCCGCGCCGGTTACCCAGACGGTTTTCCCTGCGAAGTCAAATCCAGACATTACTTCACCTCGCGAGAGAGCAGCGTCCACCAGGCGTCAATGGTCGGGTTTTTCGCCAGCATCACGAAGTCAATATCGCCATGAACCTTACGCCAGCGCGCCGCCAGCGCCATCATGCGCACGGAATCCAGTCCGTAGTCGATCAGGTTTTCGTCATCCATCGGCTCTTCGGACTCATCCAGCAGCGGCAGAATAATGCTGCGTAACGCATCTTTGCTGGCCGGTACCGGCGTCGGTAATAATTCCTGAGTCATCACCACACGCCCGGAGCGTCCCGCCACGTATTTCAGCGACATCAGATGTTCGTCACGGCTAAAGTCTGCCAACGCATCGGCAACCATAAACGGCTTGATGTCGCGCATAAAGGCGTCTGTTGCGGTGGTCATACAGCCAATATGCGCATACACGCCGGTAATGATCAGTTGATTACGTCCGGTCTCCTTAAGCATCTGTTCCAGCGGGGAGCGATGAAATGCGCTGTAACGCCATTTCACCAGAATGGTATCCGCTTCATCCGGCGCCAGCGCCTCAACGATTTTCTGCTGTTCCGGCGAACGCGTCAGTCCCGGTCCCCACATATCATTGAGCAGAGCGCGGTCTTCATCACTCTGTTCTTTCGGCTGAGCGGTGTAATACACCGGAATGTTATGCTCTTTGCAGTACTGACGCAGTGCGGCGATGTTAGCGACGACCTGCTCCATCATCGGGCAGTTATCGCCCCAAAAGCCGATAAAATAGTCCTGCATGTCGTGGATCAGCAGTGCGGCGCGTTCGGGGTCAAACGCCCAGTCCACTTTGTTCACCGGAACATCAAGCGCCGTGGGTAGCGCATAAGCCTGCAGTTTAGGAATTGCCATCTCTTATTCTCCTTCAGGCCAGTGAACGTGATGCCAGCCACTGACGTAATTGTTTTTTATCTACTTTCCCAACCGGAGTCAGCGGTAACGACTCAACGCACTCCACGCGGTCAGGTAATTTAAATTCCGCTACGCCCTGTTCGCGTAGAAAACGACGCACCTGCACCGCTCGCAGCGGCTCTTTTACCACCAACCAGGCACAGCTTTTCTCGCCCATCAGTTCGTCATCCATACTGACCAGCGCGGCATGGATCACCATCGGGTGGCGCAGCAGCAGGTTTTCAATCTCTTCTGCAGCGATCTTCTCTCCACCGCGGTTGATCTGATCCTTCTCGCGTCCCTGGACGGTGATGTAGCCATCTCGATCGATGGCGATCAGATCGCCGGAGCAGTAAAAACCGTTGGCGTCAAAGGCGCTGGCATTGTGCTCAGGACTTTTGAAGTAGCCGCGGAAGGTGTATGGGCCACGTGTCATCAGGCGCCCGGTTTCTCCCTGGGCTAAAGGGTTGCCGTCAGCGTCTGCTACCCAGACTTCATCATCGGGACACATCGGGCGGCCCTGGGTATTGATGATGCGTTCAGGACTGTCGTCCAGACGGGTGTAGTTCACCAGCCCTTCCGCCATGCCGAAGACCTGCTGCAGCTGGCAGCCAATCTCCGCCGGAATACGCGCCGCAAGCGAGGCGGAAAGCCGTGCCCCACCGACCTGTAGCAGCGTCAGCGAAGCCAATTGCGCATTGCTCCCCCACTCCGCAATTGCCTGCAGCCACAGGCTCACCGCTGGCGGCACTAGCGCCGTGACGTTAACCTGATGCTGTTCAATCAGAGGGAAGCACAGGGTGGCGCTCGGGTCAGCCGCCAGCACGACGGTGCCGCCAGCCAGGAATACCCCCAACGCGCCAGGCGAACTCATCGCGTAGTTATGCGCCGCCGGGATCGCGCATAAATAACGCGTTTCCCCGGTGAATCGGCAAATCTCATTGCTGCGACGCACGCTGTAGTAGTAATCGTTATGGGTACGAGGAATCAGCTTTGGCGTCCCGGTAGTCCCGCCTGAAAGCTGGAAATAGGCCACCTCATCAGCAGGCGATGGCGTGGCGGAAAAATCAGTCGCAGGCTGGCTTATCGCCGTTTGCAGATTGTGTTCGCCTTCGTCATTGCGCAGTTGCACCACGCGCACTGAATTGTGTTCAGCCACAAAAGCGTTAAGAAAATCGTCTCCGCTAAACAACGCATGCTGACGATCGGCAATCAGCAGCGCAGGTTCGATCTGTTTGGCATAGGCGTTAAGTTCGTTTCGCTGATGGCTGAATAATGCCAGCACCGGGGCTACACCCAGCTTGAGCAGCGCAAAGAAAGTGATATACAACTCAGCCACGTTGCCCAGTTGCACCAGCGCGGTTTCGCCGGGTTTGATCCCCTGACGGCGCAGGCTGCAGGCGAGATTGTCAGTGGCCTGATTCAGTTGGCGATAGCTCAGGTGGCGTTCGCCATCGATCACCGCCGTATGGTCGCTGTCGGCGTGACGGGTCAGAATGTCGGTCAGCGGCAAATCCTGCCAGTAACCTTTTTCACGATAGCGGCGGGCAAACTCCTCCGGCCAACGGGTGAAAGGAATACTCATTATCGCTCCTTAGAGGCCTGGTCAATAAGGCTCTTAATGCAGTCCAAAAACATTCAACATCGTGGAGAGTTTGGCTCCCGTTTCACGCCATTCCGCAACCGGGGACGAAGCCGGAACAATCCCGGCACCGGCAAAGAAACGTACCTGATTACGCAGCAGCTTCGCACAACGGATCGTCACCACCCATTCGCCGTTGCCTTGGGCATCACACCAGCCGACAATACCACCGAACAGTTCGCGATCGAACGGCTCCAGCTCGGCGATCAGTTTGCGCGCAACCTGATGCGGGAAGCCGCTCAGCGCAGGCGTCGGATGCAGCAGGCACGCGAGCGTCAGGGCGTTTTCTTGCGCGTTGGCTTTACCCTCAAACGGCGTGCCGAGGTGCCAGAGCGTAGGCGTGGTGACCAGTTGCGGAGAAGAAGGGAGTTGCAGTTCACGGCTTCGATCGCGCAGGACATTTTTCATGGCCTGCGTCACCAGTTCGTGCTCATGGCGATCCTTTTCGGACGCCAGCAGGCGGATGCCCGCCTCACGGTCCAGCACATCGTCCGGTTGACGACGTGCCGAGCCTGCCAGCGGTAATGAGCTGAAACGATCGCCTTCTTTGCGTAACAGCAGTTCCGGACTGGCGCCAATCAATACGCCACCGTCTTCAAGGGGAACGTGAAAGTTGTAGCTCGCCGGATTTTGCGCCACCAGGCGCTCCAGCAGCGCCCCGCTGTCAATATTGGCATCAGCGGTGATATCGATCAGGCGTGACAACACCACTTTGTCGACTTCAGGGGTTGCCGTCAGCGCAGCCGCGCGAGCGACCATATCTTCAAAGAAGTTCTGTTCCGGGATCGATTTACGTTCAACAACGTTCAGCGACTGATGCGCGTTAAAGTAACGAGATGATTGCTGCTTCGCCGTTCGGGAGAACGTCTGCCATGACTGGGGAATAAACAGCGATGACGGCTGGCGGGTGTCAAAAGGAATCGCCCCGACCATGATGGGGTTAGCGATACCCTGCGCTTTGGCATCAGCAAACAGTGCATGCATTTTTTGTTGGAAAGGGCTGTCTGGCGAATCGCCATCAATTGCCGGTTCCGCATAGCGGGCGAAGCATCCTGACGTCGTAAAACTACGGTACGGCGACATAAAGAAAAAACTGTCGGGAGCGAGCGTCGGCATAGTCTGCGTTTTTTCCTCGGCCAGTGACGTTTCCATATCATCCTCCAAAAATGATAAAAGCTCTAATAATGATTATCATTTATATTTTCGGTCGCTAACCTAAAAGCAAAGCGGCGGTATGTCAACTCTTGTGGCAGCACAATGTGCGACTTTGGCTTGCATCCTTGTCCACTAACAATGAAAATGAGAAGCATTACTCATACTGATAACAGGATGCTGATTCGTGAGTCTCCCCTCTTTTTGCCGCACCGTGCTCTTACTGGCCGGTTTGTCTATTTCAGGAATTTCTTCAGGTTATGCCGCCGACTGGCCGCGTCAGGTTACCGACAGTCGTGGTACGCATACGCTGGAACATAAGCCGCAGCGAATTGTCTCCACCAGCGTCACCCTCACCGGCTCGCTGCTGGCAATTGATGCCCCGGTCATCGCCAGCGGCGCTACTACGCCGAACAATCGCATCGGCGATGCACAGGGCTTTTTACGCCAGTGGAGCGAAGTGGCAAAAGCGCGCAAACTGAGCCGCCTGTATATCGGCGAACCGAGCGCTGAGGCCGTGGCGGCGCAAATGCCTGATCTGATTCTGATCAGCGCCACCGGGGGAGATTCAGCCCTCGCGCTATACGATCAGCTGTCCACCATTGCGCCAACGCTCATCATTAATTACGACGACAAAAGCTGGCAGGCGCTGCTGACGCAGTTAGGTGAAATTACCGGTCAGGAGCAACAGGCTGCTGCGCGTATTGCCGAGTTTGATAAGCAACTGCAGGCGGTCAAGCAGCGTATTACCCTGCCGCCGCAACCGGTCAGCGCGCTGGTGTACACCGCTGCAGCGCACAGCGCCAACCTGTGGACGCCTGAGTCGGCGCAGGGCAAGCTGATGGAGCAGTTAGGTTTCACCCTGGCACCGCTGCCTGCCGGATTGCACACCAGCCAGAGTCAGGGCAAACGCCACGATATCATCCAGCTTGGCGGTGAGAACCTGGCGGCAGGCCTGAACGGCGAAGCGCTGTTCCTGTTCGCTGGCGACAACAAAGATGCCGACGCCATTTATGCTAATCCGCTGCTGGCACATCTGCCTGCCGTGCAGAATAAACGTGTTTACGCCCTGGGTACGGAAACCTTCCGTCTCGACTACTACAGCGCGACCTTGCTGCTGCAACGTCTGTCGGCACTCTTTTAATCGCCAGCGCCGGATACGGCTAACGCCTTATCCGGCCTACAAACCGTAGAGGACAACGCTATCCGGCATTCACAGGCATTTGTCGGAATCGGCGCACTTCTCCCAGCAACAGCAGCAGTAGCAGACCGACAATCACCAGCCCAAACCCACTTACGCTTGCCGAAGCAACCGGTGTCATCATCGCCCCCAATCCCCCTAACAGCGCCGCGCCGATCGCATCTCCTGTAACGTTCTGCGCAGTCCACAAACCGTTAATTCGCCCGAGCATCGCTTCTGGCGTCTGCGTCTGTAACAGGGTGTACTGCAACAAAGAGCTGACCGCACTCAGCCAGCCGAACAGCGCCAGGCAGACAACGCCAAGCTCCCAGACCGGCATCAACCCAAACAGACCGATAGCCAGGAACGAAGCCACGGTCGATACCAGCATGATCAGTCCCGGACGAACGCTGTGCGCCAGTTGTCCGCTGGTCAACGCGCCCACCGCCGCGCCAAGAGGAATGGCCGCATACAGCAGACCTATTTGCGCACTCGACATTTGCCAGTTAATCGCCAACGCGGGATACAACACGCGCACGGCGCTCGCCATAGTCAACAGACCGCCAAGCAGCGCAATGCCGCCAATCAGCGGGCTGGCAAGCAGAAAGCGAAAT
>NZ_SZWS01000016.1:31910-33072 GCF_005281245.1 Citrobacter sp. wls826 | reverse complement strand
GCTGCCAGCAGCGATTTTAGCGGATGCTCGCGCGGCTGCGGCGGAGGCGGCAGCGCGGGAAGGCTCAGCAACGGCAGCAAGGTAATGAAAGTGCCCGCCGCCGCCAGACCGTAGTTCCACGCCACGCCACCGGTCGCGAGCAATACCCCGCCAAGCATCGGCGAAATAACCGAACCCAGACGTACCGTCAACATGGTAATCGCCCCGGCCTGCATCAAATTCTCCCGGCCAACCAGCGCCGGTGTTGCCGCCAGCAACGCGGTCACGCCCAGCGAGGCAAAGAAACCGTCCCATAAGCCAAGCAAATAAATCGCCAGTAACGACGGTTCGGGCAGCAGCGCATTCAGACACAGACCAATAAAGCCGATTCCGCAGGTTCCACGAGCCAACAGGATCACTTTTTTACGCTCATAGCGGTCGGCCAGCACCCCGCCCACCATCAGACCAATAAACATTGCGCTGCCGGTCAACGTTACTGACAAACCGACCTGCCAGGTCGACTGGGTCATCATCTGGATCTGTACCGGAACCGCCACGCCGAGTAGCCCCAGAGAGACAATGGAAATAAAACGGGCGAGGAAGACGGCGCGAAATGCAGGGTGGGTCTTTAACAGGCTGAGATTGAGCAGCCAGGATTGTCGATTCATTACAGAGCCTTACCAGGTACTTTTTCAATATCCATTCGATGGCTGCACATGCTAACATATCCAAATAAGATCGATAACGATAATTACTATCATTATCAGGGAAGTTGATATGTCATGCTCTGTTTCCGCGACACGTGCCTTCGCCGTTCCCGGACTATTGTTATTACTTGTTCTCACCACGATATTAAGTCTGGTTATTGGCGCCAAGTCGCTACCTGCCTCCGTGGTGCTGGATGCACTTACCGGCAGTTGTCAAAGCGCTGATTGCACCATCGTGCTGGACGCGCGACTGCCGCGCACGCTGGCGGGGCTGCTCGCCGGTGGGGCGCTGGGTCTGGCTGGCGCATTAATGCAAACGCTCACGCGTAACCCTCTCGCCGATCCCGGCATTCTGGGCGTTAACTCCGGAGCCAGCTTCGCTATTGTGCTGGGAGCCGCGCTGTTCGGTTTTTCCTCTGCGCAAGAGCAACTGCTGATGGCCTTTTCCGGGGCGCTGGTCGCGTCGCTTATAGTGG
>NZ_SZWS01000016.1:29687-31802 GCF_005281245.1 Citrobacter sp. wls826 | reverse complement strand
TGACGCTGGCGGGCGTTGCGCTGGGCGCGGTGCTGGAAGGATTATCCACCGGAATCGCCCTGCTCAACCCGGATGTCTACGATCAGTTGCGTTTCTGGCAGGCCGGTTCATTGGATATCCGCAGCCTGCAAACGCTGAAGGTCGTCCTGGTGCCGGTACTGATTGCCGCGGCTGTCGCGTTGTTCCTTAGCCGTGCTCTGAATAGCCTGAGCCTCGGGAGCGACACCGCCACCGCGCTTGGCAGCAAAGTCGCTCGCACGCAGTTTATTGGCCTGTTGGTGATTACCGTACTGTGCGGCAGTGCGACCGCGATTGTCGGCCCTATCGCCTTTATCGGCCTGATGATGCCGCATATGGCGCGCTGGCTGGTGGGGGCAGATCACCGTTGGTCGCTGCCCGTTACCCTGCTGGCAACCCCCTCTCTGTTGCTAATTGCCGATATCATCGGTCGCCTGATTGTCCCCGGCGAACTGCGCGTTTCAGTGGTCAGCGCATTTATAGGCGCGCCGGTGCTTATCTTTCTGGTACGCCGGAAACCGCGCGGGGGTGGCGCATGATGCACCTCTCCCGCCGCCTGATAGTCAGCAGCCTGCTGCTGGTTGTAGGTTGTCTCGCCGTTGGCTTGTGGAGCCTGCGTAGCGGCGTCGTTACGCTGGAAACCCAGCAAATTATTGCCGCTCTGCTTGGCGATGCGCCGCGCAGTATTACGCTGGTGGTGACCGAATGGCGTTTGCCACGCGTGCTGATGGCGCTATTGATTGGCGCGGCGCTCGGCGTGAGCGGTGCAATATTCCAGTCGCTGATGCGCAACCCGCTGGGCAGCCCGGATGTGATGGGTTTCAATACCGGTGCCTGGAGCGGTGTGCTGGTGGCAATGGTGCTGTTCGGACAGCATCTCACCGCTATCGCGCTTGCGGCCATGGTTGGCGGGGTCCTGACGTCTCTGGTGGTCTGGGCGCTCGCCTGGCGCAATGGTATCGACACCTTCCGGCTGATTATTATTGGGATCGGCATACGCGCCATGCTGGTTGCGTTCAACACCTGGCTACTGCTGAAGGCATCATTAGAAACCGCGCTGACCGCCGGACTGTGGAACGCCGGATCGCTCAATGGCCTGACCTGGGCCAAAACCTGGCCTTCTGCCCCACTGATTATCCTTATGCTGGTGTGCGCCACGCTGCTGGTGCGCCGGATGCGTTTACTGGAAATGGGTGATGACAGTGCCTGTGCGCTTGGCGTCAGCGTAGAGCGCTCACGTCTGATGATGATGCTGGTTGCGGTTGTACTGACCGCTGCCGCCACCGCGCTGGCTGGCCCTATCTCGTTTATTGCCCTTGTCGCCCCACATATCGCGCGGCGGATTAGCGGCACATCGCGCTGGGGATTAACCCTGTCGGCGCTGTGTGGCGCGTTGCTGCTGTTGATGGCGGATTTATGCGCCCAACAGCTGTTTATGCCTTATCAGCTTCCGGTGGGCGTTGTCACCGTAAGCCTCGGCGGTATTTATCTTATCGTCTTGTTAATTCAGGAGTCCCGCAAAAAATGATCGAATCAGTAGCCCGTTTGCGTGGCGACCAGTTAACGCTGGGTTATGGCAAATTTACCGTAGCGGAAAACCTCAATGTGTCGATTCCAGACGGTCACTTCACCGCAATTATCGGGCCAAACGGCTGCGGAAAATCAACACTACTGCGCACGCTTAGTCGTCTGATGACGCCCGCGCACGGTAAGGTCTGGCTCGACGGCGAGCATATCCAGCACTATGCCAGCAAAGAGGTTGCTCGCAGAATAGGTTTGTTGGCGCAGAACGCCACCACGCCGGGTGATATTACGGTACAGGAGCTGGTTGCCCGTGGGCGCTACCCGCATCAGCCATTGTTTACCCGCTGGCGAAATGAGGATGAAATCGCGGTCTCAAACGCAATGCAGGCGACGGGAATCACTCATCTTGCGTCACAAAGTGTGGATACCCTTTCCGGTGGACAACGCCAGCGCGCATGGATTGCGATGGTGCTGGCGCAGGAAACGTCGATTATGCTGCTCGATGAACCTACCACCTGGCTGGATATCAGCCATCAGATCGATCTGCTGGAGCTGCTGAGTGAGCTAAACCGG
>NZ_SZWS01000016.1:29432-29648 GCF_005281245.1 Citrobacter sp. wls826 | reverse complement strand
CGCTGGCCGCCGTTCTGCACGATCTTAATCAGGCGTGTCGCTATGCGACGCATCTGATTGCGCTGCGTGACGGAAAAATTGTTGCCGAGGGTGCGCCGAAAGAGATCGTCACCGCGCAGCTTATTGAAAAAATCTATGGTCTGCGCTGTATGATTATCGACGATCCGGTTGCCGGAACGCCGTTAGTGGTGCCGCTTGGGCGTACACCGAAAATTC
>NZ_SZWS01000016.1:19969-29342 GCF_005281245.1 Citrobacter sp. wls826 | reverse complement strand
ACACGCTGACCCGATGACGTTTATTGGATATTTTGGAGCAGGTCACGCATGACAGGCCCAATCTTCTCAAACGCTTCAGGGGTTATGATATCGACATGCGCGCAGTCCTGACGATATACATCCAGACTGGATATCCACGGTGACCAACTGCGTTCAGGACTGACACCCGGCACTAAAGTGCGCTCAGCAACGAACAGCGTGGCGTGACCAGCAAACGGCACGCTGTGTGCCGTGGTGAGCAGGCGAACCGCATCGGCGTAGTTGCCTTCGATAGCATTAAATAAGGCCTCTGACGCATTCCCCTGCTGCGCTGCCAGAAACGCTTCACGTTCACGCTCGATCTCGGCCAGTACCGCGGGATCCAACCCATTGGCCTCCTTTTCCTGCCAGTTTTGCGTTTCCGGCGGCCAGGTATCCAGCAGCCCCAGGAATGCAACTGTCTCTCCTCTGGCATGTAAGCGTGCGGCGATTCCCTGCGCCAACGTCCCCCCCAGCGAGTAGCCTAATAAATAATAGGGACCATGAGGCTGCTGGCTGAGCAGCGTTGCCAGGTGATGTTCGCATACCGCATCAAGGTTTTCCGCCGTCTGCATAGGGCCATCCGGTCGCGGCGACTGAATGCCAATAATCGACCACTGCGGGCTGAGGTAACGCGACAGCACGCTAAACTGCCAGGCGAAACCCGACGCCGGATGGAAGCAAAACAGCGTTGGGCCATGACTTTCACGCAGCGGCAGCAGCGTCTCGAATCCCAGACGCTGCGACTTTTCATCATCATTGCTCTCCAGCAGTGCACTCAGTTGTTCAACAGTAGAAGCCACCATTATTTGCCCAGGCGTTACCTGACGCTCAAAAATCTGGCTCAACTGCGCTGCCAGTTTCATCGCCAGCAGCGAATGTCCGCCAAGCGCAAAGAAGTCAGCCTCTACGTCATTAACCTCGCAATCCAGCAAAGCCGCAAAAGACTGCGCGATGGCGGTTTCAGTCCCTGCTCGCGGCGCACGTCCTGACGTACGCGACGTCAACTGCGGCATCGGCAGCGCTTTACGATCCAGTTTACCGTTTGCACTCAGCGGCAGCTCCGCCAGTTGCAACAATACCGTCGGCACCATATGCGCAGGCAGTTTTTCACGCAGAGTTTCTCGCAATGCAGACGTATCCAGCGGTAACCCCGATTGCGACACCAGATACCCCACCAACTGTCGCGCATCGCCGCCTGTCGCCGCCGCCTGGTTGAATACGCAGGCGTGGGCAACGGCATGTTCGACATCTGGCAGTTGCTGCATCACCCGATCAATCTCACCGAGCTCAATGCGCTGTCCGCGAATTTTAAGCTGGTCATCGCTGCGCCCGAGGTATTCCACTGCGCCATTCTCCAGCCAGCGCGCCACATCCCCGGTCCGGTACATGCGTTCACCAGGGTTAAATGGATCGGCGATAAAGCGGCTCGCAGTTAGATCCGCTCGCCCCAGGTATCCTTGCGCCAGTTGGATCCCCGTCAGATAGAGATCACCTGCCACGCCAAAGGGCACCGGGCGCATCATGGCGTCCAGGATCCGTAAACCGGTATTCCATACCGGATAGCCAATCGGCACGCTATTGCCCGTTACGGCAGCGAGATCGTCCCCCCAGGCCGGATACCAGCTCACATCGACCGCCGCTTCCGTTGGCCCGTATAAATTGTGCAGTGGCGCATGAGTCAACTGTTCCCATTCGCGGCATAAATCTGCAGGTAAGGCTTCGCCGCTGCAGAATACCCGTTTCAGCGAGGCACAGCTCTCCCGCGCGGTTTCCGGCGTCAGTGAAGCAACAAAAGCGGCCAGCATAGAGGGAACAAAGTGCGTGGTCGTCACCCCTGACTGCGCAAAGAACTGCTGCATCGCCAGCGGATCGCGGTGCGCTTCAGGTTCTGCCATGACCAGTTTTGCCCCAGCAATAAACGGCCAGAAAAACTCCCATACCGAGACGTCAAAACTGCACGGCGTTTTTTGCGCCACCACATCATCCGCGGTCAGAGGATAGTGATTTTGCATCCACAGCAAACGGTTAACGATGGCTGTTTGCCCAACCATCACCCCTTTTGGTCTGCCGGTAGAACCGGAAGTAAAAATAATATAGGCCGTATGATTAGGTTGAGATAGCGCCAGCGGTGCAGCATCCTCTTCTGGCAGCGGCGCGTTGTAGCATAGACTTTCCAGCTCCGGAATATCGCTAAAGCGCGCCAGTTGCTCTTCGGTCGCGATCAACAATTTTGGCTTCGCGTCTTCGAGCATCATCCGCAGGCGATCGTCCGGGTATCCGGTATCCAATGGCAGCCAAGCGGCTCCCGCCTCAACAATACCGTGCAGCGCCAGCGTGAGGAACACGGAACGCGGTAATGCCACGGCAACGCTGTCACCAGGCTGTACGCCACGCTCGCGCAGGCGGCGCGCCAGCGCCACAACCTGTTGGCGCATTTCACGATAGCTAAACTGATAGCGGGCATCAGCCAGCGCCGGGGCATCCGGCGTTTTATCGGCCTGCTGTACCACCAGCGCGCTCAGCGTGGTGGACGGGATCGCCACGGTCGTATCGTTAATCTTCGCCAGCCGCTCATGTTCTGTCGGCAACAGCATCCCGGCATCGCCGCAGCATAGCGACGGATTGTCGGCAAACTGCGCGATAAGCGCGGTTAAACGCGATGCATGTTGCGCCAGCGTCGCGGCATCGTAGCGCTGTTTATTGGCCAGGATTTCAATACTCAGCCCGCCGTTTTCATCCGGGAACAGCGCCAGTTCCAGATCGTTCACCGGACCTGTCGCCAACGTATGGGTTTGCGCCTGAACGCCAGGAATATTCAGTTGATAGTCGAATATTTTCACGTTCAGTACCGGGCCAAACAGCGGTTCGGCACCGGCTGCGCGCCCGCTGTCGCGAACAATTTGCTCAGCATCATATCGCTGATGTCGGCGCATTTTCTTCAACTGTGTGGCCAGTCGTTGGGCAAGTGCAGGCAAGCTTTCTGCCGCATTCAACTGCACGCCAAATGGCAGGACGTTTAAAACCGGTCCGGTGGACGTGAGCGCCGCCGACCCCATACGCCGCATAAAGATAAACCCGGCGGCATATTCCATTCGGCTGCATAAACGTCCGAGCCACAGCGCCACCAGCGCAAGGGCCAGATCCGCACGCTGAACGTCTGGCATACGTGCCGCAAGCCGGCGAAACTCCCCTTCAGGCGCGGTTAACTTCAGACGAATAATACCCGCGCTGGCCGACCGCCCTGGCAGGGGTTTGTTAGACAGCGAAGCCGGAGGTGGGAGTTGCTTTCGCTGCTCGGTCCAGAAGGCGCCGTCACGTTGCCAGGCATCGCTTTGCCGATACTGTTGATACTCTTCCACCACCTCAGAAAATGGCGTAAAAGGTGATTCCGGCGTGGGCTCGCCATGCAGCCATGCGCGGTAAATTGCGGCTATCTGGCGGGTAATGGCCGGGAAACTGAAGCCATCAACCAGCAGATGATGGTAACGCTGATACCAATACCAACGCTTTTCTCCCACCTGAATGAGCAGGTGAAAAACCAGCGGCTTAGTGCCATCAGCACGGATGTCCTGCTGCAGGTCTGCCTGCATCAAGGCGCGCGCTGCCGCATGCGGATCGGATTTTTCGCGCAGATCGATAATTTCTGGTGGCGCAAAGGCAAGCGCAGAGTCTACCCATTGCCAGACCTCGCCGTTATCTTCGCTAAACCGCATCCGTAGGGTATCGGCCTGCTCAAGACCCGCCACTACCGCTTTCGCCAGCAACGGTGCGTCCAGTTCGCCGGTTAATTCTACGTAGTGCGCCACGCTCCACGCTGAGGGCAATGTGGAGAGTTTTTCTGCCATCCAGATCCCCGGCTGAGCCGCAACTAACGGTAAACGTTGAGTCATGGAGCCTCCTGCACATCGACGTAGTTCGCTGGCGTCAGCGTGGTCCAGTTTGCATCCAGCCATTGCTGGCAGGCTTCCTGTGATTGGGGTTCGCACGCGACCGTCCAGCCAGCAGGAAGTGAGCATTGCTGCGGCCAAAGGCTAAACTGACGTTGGGGATTTTGCAGAATGTAAAACTGGCCCTGCGGATTATCGAAGGGGTTACTGAATTCCATACTCAACTCCTGTCGTGGAACATCGTCCGGTTAAATCGTGTCGGTAAGCGGTTGCCAGAGCGTGATCAGCCCTTGCATCAGTCCGCCGCGCCAGCAAAGCGCATCGTGTCCACCATCAACCTGACGCCAGAAAATAGACTGTGGTGCAGAGGGTAACTGGGCATAAAGCGCCTGATTTGCGCGATAAATAATGGGTTCGCGGATCCCGGCTTCCAGGACAATACGCAGCCCTTGGGCGCTTATCTTTCCGCTTTTCAGTTGCTCAACGATCGCCCCATCCTGATGACCACCGCGATGCGGCCACCAATAAGAGCCTGACTGGCTGAGCACGCAGCCAAAGCGCGCGGGCCAGTTCAGCCCGGCATACAGCGATGACAGCCCGCCAAAACTTTGCCCGGCGACGACGGTACGCTGCGGGTCGTCACTGAACGCGGTCGTGGTCTTCACCAGCGGCAATAGTTCCTGCTGTACTGCCAACCAAAAATCCGCATTACACGGCAATTCGCGGCTGCGGTGAGCCGTGTCGATGGTATCAATCAGGAGATAAACGGCGGGCGGGAGGTGTCCGCGATGGGTGAGTGAAGTCAGCGCAGGCCAGACCGGCATACTCTGTGCCCAAAACTGTCCGTCCAGCAGGATAGCCAGCGGACGCGTTTCCGGCTGAGCTTCACCAGTGGTAAACACCCACACGCGGCGTGTATTGCCGAGTCTGGCGCTACGCCATTGCAGGCAAACTGCGGGCGAGTCGGGGTTTTCAGGTCGATCCCATCCCGGTTGTACGGGTGCATCAGGCATTTCCAGTGCAGACACCGCATGGCCACGACCGCCCTGCCAGCTCTGCGGATTGAGGGGATCGGCAATAGCCTGCGGCAACAATTGCCGCCAGCCTTCACGCAGCACGGTTCGGTCAGGCGCTTCGCCCGGCGTCTGCGCGGCAAAAATATCATTTCGTTCTGTTGGGATAAAACAGTAACTGCCGCGCCAGTTGGCGCTGAGGGAAACACTCCAGCACCAAACATTTGTTCCGTCAATGCGTTGCATCGACTGCGGGGTGGCATTTTGATGGTGGTCGGTGACGCCGGTGATATAGACCCATACGCGGTGAATGGCTGACTCTTTTTCCGTTCCCTGCGGGTCGCGCCACCAGAAGGTTACCCGATAATTTCCGTTGTCTTCACGCTCCCACTCCGGGCCTTTTTTTGACTGCCACCACGCCTCGCTTCCCATCTTTAACGTCGTCACCGCCATAACCCCATGTTTATTGTCAAATTTTATGATCTAGCGTGAAATATATTGATAATATTATTGATAACTATTTGCATTTGCAATAGCGTATTGTCGCGCTGTGGGAAGCGCGCACAGTTTTTCACCACTTATAAACCGGCCTGGCGCTGCGTACTTTTTCTGGAATGGAGGGTTTACGCGGATGCGGGCGACATCAGACCAAATGCCGCACCACGGCACATTGGTACTCGTGGCTAAAAGAACAGCAGGACATACAATGAACAACAAGATTCATTCACTGGCCTTATTGGTCAATTTAGGGATTTACGGGGTAGCCCTGCCAGCGATGGCAGAAGATCAAACCGATAGCGCCGCTGTCTCTCATGAAGACACCATCGTGGTTACCGCCGCCCAGCAGAACCTGCAGGCACCGGGCGTTTCAACCATTACCGCTGATGAAATTCGTAAGAATCCTCCCGCTCGCGATGTGTCGGAAATCATCCGTACCATGCCAGGCGTCAACCTGACCGGTAACTCAACCAGCGGTCAACGCGGCAACAACCGCCAGATCGATATTCGCGGCATGGGGCCGGAAAACACCCTGATTCTGATCGACGGCAAACCGGTAACCAGCCGTAACTCTGTGCGTCAGGGCTGGCGCGGCGAGCGTGATACCCGCGGCGATACCGCCTGGGTGCCACCAGAAATGATCGAACGTATTGAAGTGCTGCGCGGTCCTGCCGCGGCACGCTATGGCAACGGTGCGGCTGGCGGCGTGGTGAATATCATCACCAAAAAAGGCAGCAACGAATGGCACGGCTCCTGGGATACCTATTTCAACGCCCCGGAACATAAAGACGAAGGTTCAACCAAACGCACCAACTTTAGCCTGAACGGTCCGCTGGGCGGGGATTTCAGCTTCCGTTTGTACGGTAATCTCGATAAAACCCAGGCCGACGCGTGGGATATCAACCAGGGTCATCAGTCAGAACGTACCGGCACGTATTCAAATACTTTACCGGCCGGTCGTGAAGGGGTGATCAACAAAGACATTAACGGCGTGGTTCGCTGGGATTTCGCCCCGCTCCAGTCACTGGAACTGGAGGCTGGCTATAGCCGTCAGGGCAACCTGTATGCGGGCGACACTCAAAACACCAACACCAACCAACTGGTGAAAGATAACTACGGGAAAGAGACCAACCGTCTTTACCGCCAGAACTACTCTCTGACCTGGAACGGCGGCTGGGATAACGGCGTCACTACCAGTAACTGGGTGCAGTATGAACATACGCGTAACTCCCGTACGCCGGAGGGCCTGGCGGGGGGTACCGAAGGGATTTTCGACCCGAATGCGTCACAAAAATACCTCGACGCCGACCTGAGTGACGTCATGCTGCACAGTGAAATCAGCATTCCGTTAGATCTGCTGGTTAACCAAAATCTGACGCTCGGTACCGAATGGAACCAGCAGCGCATGAAGGACATGTTGTCCAATTCGCAGACCTTTATGGGCGGTGATATTCCAGGGTCCAGCAGCACCAACCGCAGCCCGTACTCAGACGCAGAGATTTTCTCTCTGTTTGCTGAAAACAACATGGAACTGACCGACAGCACCATGCTGACGCCAGGTTTGCGTTTCGATCATCACAGCATTGTGGGCGATAACTGGAGTCCGTCCCTGAACCTTTCCCAAGGTCTGGGCGATGACTTCACCCTGAAGATGGGGATTGCGCGCGCCTATAAAGCGCCAAGCCTGTATCAGCTCAACCCGAACTACATTCTGTACAGTAAAGGTCAGGGTTGCTACGCCACCGGCTCCGCGACCGGTATTGGTTGCTATATGATGGGCAACGATGATCTGAAGGCCGAAACCAGTATCAACAAAGAGATTGGTCTGGAGTTCAAACGCGACGGCTGGCTGGCTGGGGTAACCTGGTTCCGCAACGATTACCGTAACAAGATTGAAGCAGGTACGGTCCCGTTCGACAGAACGTCTATCACCAACAAAGGGAAAACGACTTATACCGATATCTATCAGTGGGAAAACATTCCTAAAGCGGTAGTTGAAGGTCTGGAAGGGACGTTGAACGTGCCGGTTAGCGAAACCGTTAACTGGACTAACAACATCACCTACATGCTGCAAAGTAAGAATAAAGAGACCGGCGAGCGTCTGTCGATTATTCCTGAATACACGCTGAACTCGACCCTGAGCTGGCAGGCACGTGAAGATCTGTCATTGCAATCCACCTTCACCTGGTACGGCAAACAGCAGCCGAAAAAATACGATTACCAGGGTAAACCCGTTACCGGTAGCTCGGCCAGTGAAGTCAGCCCATACAGCATCGTAGGCCTGAGTGCGACCTGGGATGTGACGAAAAACGTCAGCCTGACCGGCGGCGTGGATAACGTCTTTGACAAACGTCTGTGGCGTGAAGGGAATGCCCAGACCACGGGCGATATCGTGACCGGGAACTATATGGCGGGCGCAGGCGCGCACACCTATAACGAACCGGGCCGGACGTGGTTCATGAGCGTTAACACACACTTCTGATAACGTTTTTCCCTCTCCTCGCTGCGGGGAGAGGGAAACCGTAAGAAATCATGCACACAACGCACATCCCGCTCCCTTTCGCAGATCATACGCTGCACATTGTCGAATTTGATCCCGACACTTTCCATGAGCACGACCTGCTCTGGCTTCCCCACCACACTCAGCTCCACTCCAGTGGGCGTAAGCGTAAAGCTGAGCATTTAGCGGGGCGTATTGCCGCAGTCCACGCACTGCGTGAATTTGGCCACAAAACCGTGCCCGGCATCGGTGTGCAACGCCAACCATTGTGGCCGCAGGATCTGTTTGGCAGCATCAGCCATAGCGCAACAACGGCGCTGGCGGTCGTATCAACGCATCCCATTGGGCTGGATATAGAAGCTATTTTTACACCACAAACCGCAGTTGAGCTGGCTGATGGCATTATTGATAACCACGAACATCAGATTTTGCAGCATGCCTGCCTGCCCTTTCCGCTCGCCTTAACCCTGGTATTCAGCGCAAAGGAGAGCCTGTATAAGGCGTTTTCCAATCAGGCATCGGGGCTACCAGGTTTCACCAGCGCAAAAATCACCGCACTCACGACTCAGCAATTAACATTACAAATCATGCCGTCATTTTCGGCAAACCTCGGCAATCAAGAAGTTAACGTTCATTGGTTTCAGCGTGATAAAAATATCGTGACGCTATTTCCATTCTCACCATCAGGATCGTGATCCTTTTCTCTTTTTAAGAAATTAGCTGCGCAAATCGTAGACAGTTCGATTATCTCGACTTATCGTTAACTTGAATAATAAATCATATTTGAATAAATATTCAAAGTGGAGAAAAAGATGAACAAGACCTTGATTAAATCCGTATTACTGGCCTCGATCCTTACCACATCGGGTTCGCTGTATGCTGCCGACAACGGACTGATTGCGATTATTACCCCTTCTCACGATAACCCGTTTTTTAAAGCCGAAGCCGACGGTGCAGTCGCCAAAGCAAAAGAGCTGGGATACGCCACGCTGGTTGCCTCTCATGATGATGACGTCAATAAACAAAACCAACTGATTGAGACTGCTATTGCTCGTAAAGCGAAAGCGATCATTCTCGATAATGCGGGTGCAGATGCCACCGTAGGGCCGCTGGAAAAAGCCAAAGCAGCGGGTGTAGCTGCTTTTCTGATCGATCGCGAAATCAATAAAACCGGTATCGCGGTGGCGCAAATCGTGTCGAATAACTATCAAGGCGCACAGCTCGGCGCAGAGAAGTTCGCCAGGTTACTGGACGGAAAAGGGAAGTACGTTGAACTGCTGGGACGTCAATCCGACACCAACGCCCATGTACGCTCGCAGGGGTATCACGATGTACTCGATGACTATCCGGACATGAAAATGGTAGCCCAGCAGACGGCAAACTGGAGCCAAACCGAAGCCTTTACCCGAATGGAAGCCATTTTGCAAACCAACCCAGATATCGTAGGCGTGATC
>NZ_SZWS01000016.1:0-19926 GCF_005281245.1 Citrobacter sp. wls826 | reverse complement strand
TAACGACACTATGGCGCTGGGTGCAGAAGCCGCACTAAAAGCGGCGGGGAAAAATAATGTCATCGTGGCCGGTTTTGATGGCAGCGACTACACCCGCGATTCAATCATTAATAAAAGCAATATTAAAGCGACAGTACTGCAGCCCGGCTGGCAACAGGCACAAATGGCTGTTGAGCAGGCGGATTACTATCTGAAAAACGGCAAAGCCCAGAAAGAAGAAAAACAGCTCATGGATTGCGTGCTGATTGACGAAACCAATGCCAGCAAGCTAAACAAGTTCAACCTGAGCCACTAAGCGGAGGCACTATGTCGTTAACACAATGGGGTGCCGCGCTGGTTGGATGCGCCACCCTGTTGCTGACGGCCTGTACGGTAGTTGACCTCGACGAAAACGGCAAACCAATTATCCCGGCCGATCCTCAGGCCAAAGCCAGTTTCGACAACCAGACTCCCGATCAGATCGCGCAACAAACCTGGCATTCCCGCGTCCTGGAAGCGGCACAGCAACATGTTCTGGATGCTTCAGCGCTGACCACTCGCCTGAAGGCCCCCTCACCCGCTCCCGAAAGCGTGTTTGTACGCCTGACCAGCCAGATTGATAGCGTCGACACCACCAATGGGCGAGAGCACACCATCGTGGTGAGGGTCAATGATATGCCCGTCACGATTCAGATTGGCCCGGTAATGCGTGGCAATGCTATTCGCGATGCCAGTGGTTTCAAGTTTGAAGATTTTACTAACCAGGTTCAGTTTGCCCAACTGTCACGGGCTTATAACCGTGAAGCGGCGAAACAGTTACCCGCCGTAGACACTAGCTGGCAAGGGAAAACTGCCACGGTGCTGTTTGCCGTGACGTTGAATGCTGGAAAAGCGGAAAACGCAGCAGCACTGACGCTGGAACAGGAGGCTCACTAATGCGCAATACCTCAGCTGATGACATCATCCTGCGCACGCATGCCATTTCAATGCTGTTTCCCGGCACAATTGCACTGGACAGCGTCGATTATCAGGTCTGGCGTGGCAAGGTGAATGTGATTATTGGTGAGAATGGTGCGGGGAAATCGACGTTGATGAAGATCCTCGCTGGCGTTCAGCAACCCAGTAGCGGTGAGATGTCGCTCAATGGAAATCCCGTGCGCTTTGCCAGCACCCGGGATGCTGCGGCACATGGAATTGGTATGGTGCATCAGGAGTTAAACCTGTTTGAGAACCTCACCGTCGCGGAAAACATTTTCCTCGGTCGGGAGATTCAAAAAGGCATGGCCCCCATTAATGAGGCCGAGCAAGAGAAACGCACCGCGGAATTATTAACCCGGCTCGATCAGCCGATATCACCGCGCGACCTGGTTGGCAATCTCAAAGTAGGGCAGCAACAGCTGGTCGAAATCGCCAAAGCACTGGCTGAAGATGCAGATATCCTGATTCTTGATGAACCCACCTCAGCGCTCAGTAAAACTGAAGTCGAGATTCTGTTTCGCGTGATCCGTGAACTTACTCGCCAGGGCGTGTCGATAATCTATATCTCCCATCGCCTCGAAGAATTGATGGCAATTGGCGATGTGATCACTATTTTACGCGATGGTAAATTTCAAGCCGAAGCCAAGGTTAGCGACATCGATGTCCCGTGGATTGTGCGCGAGATGTTGGGCAGTGATCCGGTAAGCAACTTTCTCGAACCCGGCCGCACGTTTGGAGCTCCGGTTCTGGAAGCTGAACATATCACCTGCGTGAATACCGCTGGCAGCGCAGTCGTCAATGACGTCACCTTTAACGTTCATGCCGGTGAAATTGTCGGTATCTATGGACTTATGGGGGCTGGGCGAACCGAATTGTTCGAGTGCTTGTTAGGTACTGAGCGCAACTACCTCGGAAAACTGTGGCTCGACAGCAAACCGGTCCCGCAGCGCTTAACCACCGCCGATCGCATCCGTATGGGAATGAGTCTGGTGCCGGAGGATCGCAAGCGCACAGGGATTTTCCCCATTTCATCCGTCGCCACCAATCTGACCATTGCCAGCCTTTGGCGGCGTCTGCAACGTGGCTTTGCCATTGCCCGCAAAGATGAAGAGGCCGTGGTCGCCAGCACAATTGGCAATCTGTCGATAAAAGTCTCCTCGCCAGAGGTTGAAATTCAGGCGCTGAGCGGAGGGAACCAGCAAAAAGTGGTGATTGGTCGCTCTCTGCTCACCAATCCCAAAATTCTATTTCTTGACGAACCCACACGCGGCATCGATGTCGGGGCGAAAGCCGATGTGTTCCGCATGATGGTCCAGCTTTCCCAGCAGGGTATTGCTGTGGTCTTCTCCACCTCAGATTTAAAAGAAATTATGGCGGTTTCTGACCGCATTCTGGTGATGTCCGGCGGCAAGCTAACTGCCGATATCGCCCGCGATCGTGCCGAAGAATCGGCGCTGGTAACCGCAAGTGCTCAGGGGTTCTGATATGAAAACACTACAATCTGCCGCCAACGCGCCTCGCTCCACAGTCGCCTTCTCTCGGGAAAATATCCTGCTACTAATCCTAAAACTGCGCACTTTTATTGCACTGTTTTTAATCGTCGGGTTCTTTGCCTTCACCGTACCGGGATTTCTCTCTGGCGGCAGCATGGTCATTATGATCAAGCATATCGCCATTAACGCCTTTCTGGCGCTGGGGATCACGTTTGTCATTATTACCGCCGGGATTGATCTCTCAATTGGCGCTACGCTTGGGCTGTGCGGCATGGTCGCAGGATGGCTAATCACTAAAGGCATTGTATTGCCAATGTTCGGCATCGCAATTTTCCCCAGCGTCTGGGTGATTGTGCCTGTCGTCTTGTTGATTGGTGGGCTGATTGGCGCGGCGAATGGTTGGATCATCACCCACTATAACGTCGCACCGTTTATTTGTACGCTCGGAACCATGTACGTTTTGCGCGGGGCGGCGATGCTGACCTCCGATGGGCAAACCTTTCCCGGGCTTTCCGGCAATCCGCAGCTCGGCAATACCGGTTTTGATGAGATTGGTGCCGGTACACTGTTTGGGATTCCGTGGGCCATCTGGATGATGATTGTGCTGGCACTGGTCATTGCTTACGTCGCTCGTCGTCTACCTTTTGGTCGCCACGTTTACGCCATCGGGGATAACGAGCGCGCTGCTGAGCTGTCAGGGGTAAAAGTAAAACAGGTGAAAATCTGGGTGTATACCCTATCCGGACTGTGTGCCGCGATTGCTGGAATTGTGGTCTCGGCACAGCTTTCCGCCAGCCATCCGGCCAACGGTACGGCATTTGAGATGAACGCCATTGCCGCAGTGGTTCTCGGCGGTACGTCACTGGCCGGTGGACGGGGCACGATTTTAGGCACGCTGATTGGCGCTTTCGTTATCGGTTTTCTGGCCGATGGTCTGGTGATGATGGGCGTCAGCGAGTTCTGGCAAATGGTGATTAAAGGTATCGTGATTATCGTCGCGGTCATCATCGACCAGATGCAAAACCGGATGCAGCAAAAAGCCGCGGTGGTAGCACAAAAGGCGGCGATGGAAAGTCAGTAATCCCCTCTGAAAAGTCTGATATGCACAACCAGACAGCTCCAGGGGCCTCCTGGGGCTGTCAATTGTTTAACTCACCGTGACATCACCCTTCCACCAGACTGCGGGCTGTCGGGTAGTCGGTGATCAATACGTCAATATAATTCCCCTGCAATGCCCCGCGTATCGCATTCTGTTTTTCCACACCACCAGCCAAAGCAATCACGTGGTTACACTCCCGGATCTGCGAAAGCTCCATTCCGATGACCGGGTCTTCCTCATGGCTGAGTACCGGGTTACCTGCTGCATCGTAATAATGCAGACAGATATCGCCTACTGCGCCGCGCTCGGCGAGCAGTCGCAACATTTCTTCGTTGTAGTAGTTGCCTGAGTTTTTCAGCAATTGAGAAGGCTCCAGTTCGCCAATACCGACAATTGCCACATCCACTTCAGCGAACTTTTCAACCACCGCGGCAACGTCAGGGCTGTTAACCAACCGTGTACGCTCTTCAACCGAATGCTCAATACTTTGTGAAGGCAGCAGCCAGGCCGGACAGCCGAGGTGCGCTGCCAACTGTTGCGTAAGAATCGTGGCCTGCACGTTACCATTCGGCCCTACGCCGCCCAGCAGTTGGATCACACCCGCCGCACGGATATTTTGCGGGTGCATCTCATCGACCATACAGCGAATGGTGCTACTCCAGGAGGAAATTCCAACCAGGTCCTCGGCTCGCAAGCGGGTTTCAACGTAATGCGCCGCCGCGCTGCCAATTGCATGCTTAATTTGCGTATTGCTGGGGTTGTCACCGACATCCACGACAATCGCCTGACGAATACCAAACTGCTCTTCAATGGCTTTTTCCAGCGCCACAAAGATATTGGTCGGCTGTACGACGGTGATTTTCACCAGCCCTTCTTTCTGACAACGCGTTAAAGCACGGGAGACAAAGGACTGCGACAAATGCAGCAGCGTGGCGATTTCAGACTGTTTTTTATTTTCGGCGTAGTAAAGCGTGGCAATCTTAACCAGCAACCGCTGTTCATCCTGCTTTGACATGGCATTCCCCCTGATAAACTGCCTGTTATTTTTATTCATACCTGAATAGATAACAAGTCATCAGTACCTTTCCAGTTATCACGTTAGTGTGATCCTTTTCTCTTTTCTCCAAAATTTGGTGGCACAAGCCGTAGACAAACCGCCAGACAAGGCATATCTTTAATCATGAATAATAAATCAGTAGTGAATATTTATTCTAACCAATAACGACTGACTGTTTTATCTGCAGATTACGTGGTGGGTAGAGAGACAGTTGCACTACTGCACTCACATGGAATATTTATTCACTCAAGATTAAACATTCAAGAGGTGTCTTATGAATCCGTTTTCGCTCTCAATACCAGAGCTAGAAAAGAAAGCACGTGCCGTGCGTCGCCGCATTATCGTGTTGAATGCTGAAAGCCCGGCTGGCGGGCACACTGGCGCAGACCTGTCGCAGGTTGAACTGCTGACAGCACTCTATTTTCGTATCCTGAATTGCTCCCCGGAGATTAAAGAGAGCGACGAGCGCGATATCTACATCCAGTCAAAAGGTCACGCTGTGGGCGGTTACTACTGTGTCTTGGCAGAAGCCGGTTTTATTCCTGTGGACTGGCTGGCGACCTATCAACACGCCGATTCGCATCTGCCGGGGCATCCGGTAAAACATAAAACGCCAGGAATTGAATTGAATACCGGAGCTCTAGGTCACGGTCTGCCGGTTGCAGTAGGGATTGCGCTGGCGGCTAAACGCAGCAACAGCAAACGCCGGGTGTTTGTCGTCACCGGTGATGGTGAACTGGCCGAAGGCAGCAACTGGGAAGCAGCACTGGTCGCTGCCCACTATAAACTGGATAACCTGATTATCATCAACGACAAAAATAACCTCCAGCTTGCCGGATCAACCAAAGAGATCATGAACACCGATCCGCTGGATGAAAAATGGCGAGCCTTCGGTATGCAAGTCACAGAGTGTCGCGGGAACGATATGAGTGATGTGGTACGCACGCTGGAAGGATTACCCCCTGAAGGCAAGCCATATGTCGTCATTGCACACACCACCAAAGGAGCCGGGATCTCTTTTATCCAGGGCCGCCCGGAATGGCACCACCGCGTGCCAAAAGGAGAAGAAGTTGAACTGGCGCTGGAGGAACTGAAAGATGCGTAATAGCGAACACCTCGCCACCGTCATGGTGAACACGTTAATTGCCGCGGTCAAACGTGGAATGGATGTTGTGCCGGTGGTGGCTGACTCAACATCAACAGCAAAAATCGCCCCATTTATGAAGGAATTTCCCGGTCGTCTGGTCAACGTGGGTATTGCCGAACAGACGTTGGTCGGTGCTGCTGCCGGACTGGCGCTGGGCGGTAAAATCGCCGTCACCTGTAACGCTGCGCCCTTCTTGATTTCACGGGCCAATGAGCAAATTAAAGTCGACATTTGCTACAACAATACCAACGTGAAGTTGATTGGCCTGAACGCAGGGGCCAGCTACGGACCGCTCGCCAGTACGCACCACAGCATTGATGATATTTCCGTGCTACGCGGTTTTGGCAATATTGAGATTTACGCCCCGTCCTGTCCGGTGGAATGCCGACAGATTCTCGATTACGCCTTAAGCCACATAGGTCCGGTTTATATTCGCCTGGATGGCAAAGCCTTACCCGAATTACACGACGAAAACTACCAGTTCGCGCCGGGTAATATCGATATTTTGCGCAAAGGAAAAGATGTCGCACTGGTGGCAATGGGTTCAACTGTGCATGAAATTGTCGAGGCTGCCACAGTGCTGGAACAGGCGGGTATTGACGCCAGCGTAATCAGTGTACCGTCAATACGTCCCTGCAATACCCAACAGTTACTGGCAGCTTTAACCCACTGCAAGGCAGTGGTTAGCGTGGAAGAACATAACATTAATGGCGGCGTGGGAAGTCTGGTGGCTGAAGTGCTGGCAGAAGCTGGCTGTGCCATTCCACTGCGTAGATTGGGGATTGCCGATGGCCAATATGCAATCGCAGCCGATCGTGCAGCAACGCGCGCACGCCATGAAATTGACGCGGCGGGTGTCGTGAAAAACGCCACCGCACTGTTGCTGGCAACACGATAAAACAATAACAACAACAGAACACTTACTGGAGAAAGCGATGTCACGAATTCCTCATCAGTTGACCATGGCGGTGATTATTGGCAATCGGGGATTTTTCCCGAGCTATCTGGTTGCTGAAGCCCGCGAACAAGCCAGCGTGCTCTTTGAGCGGCTGGGCATTAACACCATTATGCTCAACGAAACGCAGACAGAACTCGGCGGTGTTGAAACCCGTCAGGATGCGAAAGTTTGTGCTGAACTTTTCCGCGCTCACCGCGACAAGATTCACGGTGTGGTGGTACTACTGCCGAACTTTGGCGATGAAAAAGCGATAGCGGAAACGCTGAGACTTTCCGGTTTAGATGTCCCGGTTCTGATCCAGGCGCAGGAAGACAACCTGGATAAAATGGGGCTTGCCACTCGCCGTGACAGCTTCTGCGGCAAGATCTCCCTGTGCAATAACATGCGCCAGTACGGTATTCCGTTTACGCTAACCACCCAGCATGTCTGCGACCTGTCAGGCGAGGTGTTTGCACAAGACCTGAAACGTTTCGAACAAATCTGTCGCGTGGTCGCCAGCATGCGCGGAGTTCGCGTCGGCGCTATCGGCGCACGTCCAGCTGGGTTTAACACCGTCCGCTACAGCGAAAAATTGCTCGAAAGACTGGGTATTGCCGTCGAAACACTGGATCTGTCTGAAGTCTTTACCCGCATCAAACGACTGCGCGACGACGATATCCGGGTGGATGAAAAACGCCGCCTGTTGATGGATAACGCCGACGCCAGCGCCATTCCAGCAGACAAACTGGTCACCATGGCAAAACTGTTTGTCGTTATCAGCGAATGGGTCATCGCTAATGATATTGATACAACTGCCATCCAGTGCTGGACCTCGCTGCAGGAAAATTTAGGCATCAACGTGTGCTCAATCATGAGCGTGATGTCCGGGCAGTTAATGCCCAGTGCCTGCGAAGTGGATGTGATGGGCGCGTTGTCAATGTATGCCCTCGCCAGCAGCAACTTAAGTCCAGCATCCATTGCCGACTGGAATAATAATTTCGGCGACGATCGTGATAAATGCGTTCTTTTTCACTGCGGTAATTTCGCATCAGCCAGTCTGGACAGCCCGAAGATGGGGACGGCGGATATCATCGGTACCACCGTCGGTAAAGAGAACACCTGCGGTGCAGTTCATGGTCGTATGAAAAGCGGTGCCTTGACCTACTTCCGCCTGAGTACCGACGATTTAACCGGCGAAATCAAAGCCTACGTCGGCGAAGGGCTATCGGTTGACGATCCGCTGGACACTGTCGGCTGCCGAGCGGTAATCCAGGTGCCTCATCTGGAGAACCTACTGGCCTGGATTTGTCGTAATGGCTTTGAGCATCACGTGGCAATGAACCATTCCGCCAGCGCAGAGGTACTGCATGAAGCTTTCACCCGCTATCTCGGGGTGGATACCTTTTTCCATCGCTAATACTCAGGGAAACCGAAGGGCTGGAGAAAACAATGTCAGCACAAAAAGACATTATTATTGCGCTTGATGAAGGCACCACCAATGCCAAAGCCGTAGCGCTGGATGGTCAGGGAAACGTGGTCGCGAAGTTCTCCCGCGCGCTGGCGATCCACACGCCCCGTGAAGGCTGGGTTGAACAGTCAGGTGATGCACTTCTGGACGCATCGCTGGATGTTGTGGCACAAGCCATTGCCTGCGTCGGCGCACAACGCGTCGCAGCGCTGGCGATCAGCAATCAACGTGAAACGGCGATAGGCTGGTATCGTGCCAGCGGTCGCCCTCTCGGCCCTGCTATCACCTGGCAATGTTCGCGTACGGCCGATTTTTGCCGTGCATTACGTGAACAGGGGCACGAGGCGTACATAAAATCCATCACCGGATTACCCGTTGCCCCACTCTTTTCCGCCTCTAAAATGCGCTGGCTGCTGGAGTCAGTTCCCAACGGTATGACGCTCGCACAGCAAGGGGAAATATGTCTCGGGACCATCGATAGCTGGTTACTGTGGAACTTAACGCACGGCGAGGAATTTCGTTGCGACATCTCCAACGCTTCACGCACGCAGTTGCTCAATCTCAACAGCGGACAATGGGATAACGAGATGTTGGCTCTATTCGGTATCCCGCAGCAGGCGTTGCCCGAAGTTTGCCCTTCCAGCCACCATTTTGGCGTAACAAAAGGTCTGGAGAGGATACCTGATGGAATCCCTATTCTGGCGATGATTGGCGACTCTCATGCTGCGCTTTTTGCCCATGGGCTGGGTATGGAAGGCTGCGTCAAAGCGACCTATGGCACCGGATCTTCCGTTATGGCTCCCGTATTCTCGGCGCAGTCCGAGGTGAGCGCGCTGGCAACGACCATTGCCTGGCATGACGCTGACACCCTGGTCTACGGACTGGAAGGTAATATTCCGCATACGGGAGATGCCGTCGCATGGATGGCCGATAGCACAGGTCTTAGCGAATTACCGGAAGAGCAACTGCTTCATGAGCTCAATACGCTGCCCGCCACGGTTGACTCCACGCTGGGCGTCTATTTTGTTCCGGCCCTTACCGGGCTGGGCGCGCCCTGGTGGGATGAAGATGCCCGGGGGTTGATTCACGGTCTCAGCCGCGGAGTGAAACGCGCACATCTGGTACGTGCGGCACTGGAGTCGATTACCTATCAGATTGCCGATGTTGTTTTAGCGATGCGCCAGCACAACGGTTTTCGACTCAGCGCGTTAATGGTTGATGGCGGGCCAACAAAAAATGACTGGCTAATGCAGTATCAAGCCGATTTATTGGGCTGTCCGGTGATGCGCAGCGATATCCCTGAACTTTCCGCTATCGGTGCCGGATTGCTGGCACGCAAGAAGCTGCAAGGTGCATCTACCTGCCAGTTGCGAGATTATCTGCCCGAACACGTATCGTTCCAGCCAAACATGGCGCGCCATGGGAGATTGCAAAAACGCTGGCATGAATGGCAAGGGGCCGTCGAACGCACCCGTTGGCAAACCCGTTAATAAATCAACGCTAATGATAAATGCGCCCGCAGCCATAACTGACTGTGGGCGCACTGTTAATTCTTCAAAAGCGAGCTACTGTTGCTGACACGCCGCCAGCGATCGGCGTTGCTGCCCTTTTTCATCGAAGTTATCGGCAGCCAGCCAGCGCTGCAAAACAGCGTCGCACTGGGGCCATTCACTATCAATCATCGATAACCAGTCGCTGTCGCGATTACGCCCCTTGCGCACAATCTTCTGGCGAAAACGTCCTTCGAAGATAAACCCAAGGCGCTCCGCCGCCCGACGGGAAGCCGTGTTCAGAGAGTCACATTTCCACTCCACGCGACGATAGCCCAACGCAAACGCCTGGCGCAGCAACAGCCAGATGCTTTCGGTGCCGAGTACCGTATTTTTCATGCGCGGTGACCAGGTTACATGACCAATTTCAACCGAACCATGCTCCCGTTCGATCGCCATAAAGCACACCAGTCCCACCGCACGACCGGAACGCTGTTCAATGACAGCATAGGGAACCAGAGATGCATCCGTAGATTTGCCCTCTACCCAGCAAGCTGTGGCCTCAACGCTCGTGGGGCGAGAACTTGCAAGCCAGGTCCAGTCGCGATCGTCTGGCGCCTGCGCGTAAGCATCAAACAGATCGGCGGCATGGCTGTCGGCATCCAGGGGAACCAGTCGACAATATTGCCCTGCAAGTTCTTCCCGCGGCAGTACGGCGGCACCATTCCAGTCAGGCACAATATCACCGACGGTCTGTCCATAAAGATTAATTTCCGGCACGATTCAACCCCTGTTGCGAAGTAAAAAATAGTTATAACACCGGCCATTTCGCCTTCAAAGCATCACGGGGGGATTTCTGACAACGAACAGAAATTCAGCGGCCCTTCTATATGCAGCTTGCAAGATGACGCGTCTATACTGATTAAAAATCAACGCTGAAGAGAACACTATGTCCCTACCCGATTTTCATGTTTCAGACCCTTTTACGTTAGGCATTGAACTGGAAATGCAGGTGGTCAATCCTCCGGGCTACGACCTGAGCCAGGACTCTTCCCGACTGATTGACGCCGTAAAGCCGCAGCTCACCGCCGGAGAAGTAAAGCACGATATCACTGAAAGTATGCTGGAGATGGCGACCGGGGTTTGTCGCAATATCGACCAGGCGAGTGCTGAATTATCCGCCATGCAGCAGATAATCTCACGGGTTGCTGCCGAGCATCACCTCGCCATCTGTGGCGGCGGTACGCATCCGTTTCAAAAATGGCAACGTCAGGAAGTCTGCGATGACGAACGCTATCGGCGCAACCTGGAAAATTTTGGCTATCTTATTCAGCAGGCGACGGTATTCGGCCAACATGTGCATATCGGCTGCGCAAACGGCGATGATGCTATTTACCTCCTGCACGGCCTGTCGCGATTTGTTCCCCATTTTATTGCACTCTCTGCCACCTCACCTTATATGCAGACGTCCGACACGCGGTTTGCCTGCGCGCGGCTGAATATTTTCTCCGGATTTCCCGATAATGGCCCGATGCCGTGGGTGAATAACTGGCAGGAATTCGAGGGGTTATTTCGTCGACTGGCTTACACCAGCATGATTGATAGCATTAAAGATTTACACTGGGATATCCGCCCCAGCCCGCACTTTGGTACGGTAGAGGTTCGCGTCATGGACACTCCGCTAACCCTTGAACACGCAGTCAATATGGCGGGACTTATTCAGGCTACCGCCCACTGGTTGCTCACTAAACGGCCATTCAAGCACCAGGAGCGTGATTACCTGCTGTATAAATTTAACCGTTTTCAGGCCTGCCGCTTTGGCATGGCGGGAATCATCACCGACGTCAATACCGGCGATGGGCACCGCCTGTCAGATGACACGCTACGGCTACTGGAGAATGTCGCCGCTTCTGCGGACAAAGTGGGCGCGACCAGCGCGATTGAATCCTTACGCCTGCAGGTTAAAAATGGTCATGATGAAGCGCAGAGCATGCGTGATTTCGTCGCCGACGGCGGATCTCTGAGTGGTCTGGTGAAAAAACATTGTGAGATTTGGGCCGGGCTGTAAGCGTGGCGTTTGCGTTGCCCACAGAGATCCCGGACAATGGCTTTTTAACTCAAGTTTAACAATGCCATGAAACACCCGCTTGAATCACTGATGACCGCCGCAGGGATCCTGCTGCTGGCTTTTTTGTCTTGCCTGCTGCTGCCCGCCCCCTCACTGGGCATTGTGCTGGCGCAAAAACTCGTCGCCACCTTTCATCTAATGGATCTCAACCAATTTTATACTTTGCTGTTTTGTCTGTGGTTTTTACTGCTGGGGGTGATTGAATATTTTGTACTGCGTTTTATCTGGCGGCGCTGGTTCTCGCTGGCGGATTAGACCCGCGAGAACCCTTTGCCTTTAATGCGTTCGGCTATGATTTTCTTTGCGATACGCGCCCGGCGGCTGGCTGAACGTACGGGTGAAAATTCGCGTAAAGGTCTGCTGCGAATCGAATCCGTATTTCAAACAGATGTCATACACTTTCTGGTCGGTATCGCGTAGATCGCGCGCCGCCAGTAGCAGCTTACGCTCGCGGATGTAGCGCCCGAGGCTTTCACCTTTGTACTGCATAAAAAGACGCTGCAGGTGCCATTTGGAATATCCCGCATGGCGTGCAATATCATCAATGCGCAATGGCTGATTCAAATTATCATCAATCCATTCAACAATCGTATCAATGACCTGAGCAGAAATCGTCATCATGCTCTCCCCTGTATTCATTGAGTCGCCTGTTGCCACCAGGCCGTAAACGGTTGGTCCGGTTCGGACAGAATTACCGGTTCACCCAGCATTGGCGTCAGTAGTCGGTAATCCTGACGACGGCTGGCAAGCGCCAGTCGTTTGTAAGGATCATCCCAGGTATGTTTCGCCAGAACGAAACGGCCGGCATGCCCTGGCAACACGGCTTTCGCATGCAGATCGGCCGCAGCCTGCGCCGTCTCTTCTGGCATCATGTGAATAAACTTCCAGTCCTGGTCATATTGACCGTTCTCCATAATCGCCAAGTCAACCGAGCCAAACTGCTCACCGATGGCTTTAAAATGCGGTCCATAGCCGGAATCTCCGCTGTAATAAACGTTCTGCTCCGGCGTTTCGAACATGAAGCTCGCCCATAGCGTCTGGTTGCGCTTGATACCGCGCCCCGAAAAATGACGAGCAGGCAGCACATGAACGATCAGCGAATCCGTCACTCTGACGGACTGATTCCAGTCCCGCTCTTCGATTATCTCGCTGCGCATCCCCCAGTAACGCAGATGCGACCCTACGCCGAGCGGCGTAATTACCCGCTTAATTTTCGGCATTAACGCCTTGATAGTGGCGAGATCCAGATGGTCATAGTGATCGTGCGAGATAATGAGCAGATCGATCTCCGGCATCGTCTGCGCAGTCCACGGATAATCCCCGGCAAAGGCTTTGTTCAGGAATGAAAACGGTGCGGCATAATTGCTAAATACCGGATCAATCAGGATACGTTGACCCGCCAGCTGCAAATACCATGAGGAGTGGCCCAGCCAGACCAGAGTATCCTGCTGTGGCGAAAGTCCGGCGAGATCGGTTGCCACCAGCGGTAACGGCTGCGCCGGGCGCGCATTATCACGCTTAGCGACCAGAAATTCCCACCAGGCCGCCAGCATGCCTTTGTTGCCGGTATAGCCCGGTGTCGGCACCTGGTTATGAAACTGTCCATCACGATAGTGAGGTGACTGTTCAACCAAACTCAGTTGTGCCCCTTGCGGAGCCTGACCAAACCCGGCATTGAGTACAAACGGTAAACTTGCAGCTGCGGCAATTAGCATAATAACAACCACACAAACTGTGAGACGCTTCATATCCTGACCTTAAACGCGCCCCTTTCCGCTGGTTTGCGCGACTGACTCTTGATTATGAGTGAGTAAGCACTCATTATAGAAATCGAAAGTTCGCCGTCAAGATGATTTTCAATCTTTGACATTCGCCGTTGCGGTGCTGCAAAGGCCGTGATTCAATCATGTTTTTTACAGACTTAAGGGTAAAGTGTAGTGGCTCGTCCGAAGAGTGAAGACAAAAAACTGGCATTACTGGAAGCTGCAACCACAGCATTTGCACAATCAGGCATTGCGGCATCTACCGCCGTGATAGCCCGCAATGCAGGGGTTGCGGAGGGGACGTTGTTTCGCTATTTCGCAACCAAAGATGATTTGATCAACGAGCTTTACCTCTTTTTGAAGCAAGACCTTTGTCAGTCGATGATGGCAAATTTGGATCGATCGGTGACCGATGCCAAAACCATGACTCACTACATCTGGAACAGCTACATTAGCTGGGGCCTGAACCATACCTGCGGGCATCGCACGATTCGTCAGTTGGCCGTCAGCGAGAAAATCAGCAAAGAAACGGAACAGCAGGCTGACGATATGTTCCCGGAACTGCGCGATCTTTGTCATCGCTCCGTACGACCTGAGTTTATGTCTGACGAGTATCGCGCCTTTGGCGACGCGCTGTTTCTTTCTCTGGCAGAGACCACCATGGAGTTCGCCGCCCGCGATGCGGCTCGCGCAAAAGAATATATTTCGATGGGATTTGAGGCGATGTGGCGCGCACTCACCCGTGAGGAAAAATAATGGACGGCCAGACTTTACATGCCTGTGCAAAGCGCCTTGCGCTCGAACTGCCTTTTACCGAGCACTGCTGGCCATTCGGCCCGGAATACGATGTCTTCAAAGTCGGCGGCAAAATTTTTATGCTGGTCTCAGAGCTTCGCGGACGCCCGCTGGTTAACCTGAAAGCCGATCCGCAAAAGTCACTGTTAAATCAGCAGATCTACCCCAGCATTGAACCCGGCTATCACATGAATAAAAAGCACTGGATATCGGTCTACCCAGGCGACGACATTACCGAGTCATTACTGACGGAGTTGGTAAATGATTCATGGCATCGCGTCGTAGACGGCCTGGCGAAGCGGGATCAAAAACGCCTGCGTCCAGGTTGATTTATCGTTAACTCCGATAAGTGTTTTTGCATTTTCCTGTCTTATCTTTTTCTTGCTAACCCTGTACCCTGCTGAAACAAAACGCACCCGCAGGGTATGAAAAATCACCAGGAGTAGTTATGGATATTGTTTCTGTCGCCTTAAAACGTTACTCCACTAAGGCATTCGATCCGAATAAAAAACTAACCGCTGAGCAGGCCGAAAAATTAAAAACGCTGCTGCAGTTTAGTCCGTCCAGCACCAACTCTCAGCCGTGGCACTTTATCGTTGCCAGCACTGACGAAGGTAAAGCGCGCGTGGCGAAATCCGCAGCCGGCGGTTTTGTATTCAACGAACGTAAAATGCTGGATGCTTCCCACGTCGTGGTGTTCTGCGCCAAAACGGCTATGGACGATGCCTGGCTGGAGCGCGTGGTGGATCAAGAAGAGCGCGATGGCCGTTTCGCCACCCCTGAAGCCAAAGCCGCAAACCACAAAGGCCGTACCTTCTTTGCCGACATGCATCGCAAAGAGCTGAAAGATGACAACCACTGGATGGCAAAACAGGTGTATCTGAACGTCGGTAACTTCCTGCTGGGCGTGGCGGCGATGGGTCTTGATGCGGTGCCGATCGAAGGCTTCGATGCGGCGGTGATGGATGCAGAATTTGGCCTGAAAGAAAAAGGGTTCACAAGCGTAGTTGTGGTCCCGGTGGGTCATCACAGCGTAGAAGATTTCAACGCCGCGTTGCCAAAATCTCGTCTGCCGCTGGAAACAACACTGACGGAAGTTTAATCCCCGCATTTGCATAAGCTCTACACAGCGGTCATCATAGACCGCTGTTTATTAAGGAGACGTTATGCAGGAATTGATATCTCAGGTAGAAGAACTCGGCATTGAAATAAATCACACCACCTCACTGGTGATGATTTTTGGCATTATTTTTATCACCGCCATTATTGTTCACGTTATTTTGCACTGGGTGGTATTACGCGCATTTGAAAAGCGCGCCAACGCCAGCTCCCGCCTGTGGCTACAAATCATCACGCAGAACAAGTTATTTCATCGGCTGGCATTCACCCTGCAGGGTATCATTGTCAATATACAGGCCGCACTCTGGTTGCAGAAAGGCAGTGAAGCAGCAGAAATATTAGGGACCTGCGCACAGCTGTGGATCATGATGTACGCCCTGTTGTCCTTGTTTTCCCTGCTGGACGTCATTCTCAATCTGTCGCAAAAATTCCCTGCCGCATCGCAATTGCCGCTAAAAGGCATATTTCAGGGCATCAAGCTCATCAGCGCTATTGTCGTCGGAATATTGATGATTTCCCTGCTGATTGGTCAGTCACCGGCAATATTGATAAGCGGTCTGGGTGCCATGGCCGCCGTGTTAATGCTGGTGTTTAAAGATCCGATCCTCGGGCTGGTGGCCGGAATACAGCTTTCAGCCAACGATATGTTGAAGTTGGGTGACTGGCTGGAAATGCCTAAATACGGCGCAGATGGCGCGGTGATTGATATTGGCTTAACCACCGTAAAAGTGCGCAACTGGGATAACACCATCACCACTATCCCAACCTGGTCACTGGTATCGGACTCTTTTAAAAACTGGAGTGGGATGTCGGCTTCCGGTGGGCGACGCATTAAACGCAGCATCAGCATTGATGCCACCAGCATTCATTTTCTTGATGAGGATGAGCGTCAGCGGCTGCATAAAGCGCACCTGCTGAAACCGTATTTGACCACGCGCCATCAGGAAATTGACGAGTGGAATCAGCAGTTAGATGCGCCTGAATCGGTATTAAACCACCGTCGGATGACGAATATTGGCACCTTCCGCGCCTATCTGAACGAATATTTGCGTCATCATCCGCGGATTCGCAAAGATATGACGTTAATGGTGCGCCAGCTTGCGCCAGACGATCATGGTTTACCGATCGAAATTTATGCTTTTACCAATACGGTGGTCTGGCTGGAATATGAAAGTATTCAGGCTGATATTTTCGACCATATATTCGCCGTGATCGAAGAATTTGGCTTGCGCATTCATCAGTCGCCCACCGGAAATGATATTCGCGCGCTGTCAGGCGCGTTTCAACGCTAACGCTCAGGTACTGGCGCGTGAAATATAGCGCCAGTCCATCATCACCCTTTCCGTCTGCGCGTCAGGATTTTCTATTTTATTCAGCAGCAATCCTACCGCTTTGCGGCCTATATCCCGCGAGGGCTGCTCAATGGTCGAAAGCTGTGGGGAAACCATTTCTGCCAGTTCCGTACCGTCGAAGCCCACGACGGCGATATCCTGCGGGATCTGTAATCCGGCATTGAAAATAGCACGCATCGCCCCAGCGGCCAGCGTGTCCGATACGGCAAACACCGCGTCGGGTTTCACCTCTGCGGCAAGCAATGTTTTCATCGCCGCAATTCCTGCGCTGGAACTTAATTCGCTGGCGTATTCTACGGCCTGATACTCAAGCGACAGCGCATGCAGCGCCGCTTTATAGCCACGTTCGCGCAACCGGGCGTATTTATAACTCAGATCATGATTGATTAGCGCAATGCGTCGATAGCCCTTTTCCACCAGGTGAGATATTACCGACTGCGCAGCGTCAACATCGTTAATCCCTACGCAGGAAACCGCGCCTTTATCAGCATATTCCGCACACTGAACCCAGGGAGCGTCGCCAATCAGCGTGGTCAGTTCCGGTAATTTTGAGAATGCATCCATGGTGATAATGCCATCAACGATTTTCCCCGACAGCAGCTTTAGCGCCGATTTTGAGCGGGCGGTATCCGAGCCGGAATTACACAGCAAAATGCGATAGCCATTCTTTTCCGCCTCTTCTTCAATGCCTTTAACAACCTCTGCACAAAAAGGGTTGGCAATGTTGGAAACCATCACCAGAATCATCGAACTGCGTGCCGTACGCAGCTGACGAGCCAGCAGGTTGGGCTGATAATTGCTTTCTTTAATAGCCTGAAGCACACGCTCGCGATTTTTGGCTTTGACGGTATCACTGTGATTCAGCACACGCGATACCGTCGCCACCGACACACCGGCAAGCTGGGCGATTTTTTGAATAGACATAACGACGACAAGTCCTGCGGTTTAGGCTTTACGTTGAGGCTACCATAAAATCACTGCCCGGCGAACCGGGTGCGTGTTTAGCGCTGCACTGATACCCAGCGCTGCTGCTGATGGCTTTTTATAATCGCATCAATGATATACATCACATCCGCACCATCAGAAAATGACGCAAATCGACGCTCCGCCGTCGCGGGCATTTTGCCAGCCTGCACCGCCTGATAGAACTGTTGCATCATATTCTTGAACGCATCCGGCCAGCCCTCAATATGCCCACCCGGAAAGTGCGCACTGGCAGCAACATCCGCATTCATCAATCCTGGGTCATCCGTCAGGATCTGGTTCGCCTGCTGACGGTGCCCGATCCAAAGCTGTTGCGGCGTTTCCTGATCCCAGTGCAGTGAACTCTGGCTACCGTTAATTTCAAAGCTCAGGTGATTCTTGCGCCCGGCACTCACCTGTGAAACGCTAAAGCAGCCTTTGCTACCATCGTCAAAACGTACCAGCACCGATCCACAATCTTCCGTCGTCACCGCTTTATCCTCAAATTGCAGGTCAGCCGTTTGCTGGCCAAACGTAGCGTTACTGGCGATGCTGGCTTTTCGTACCGGCCAGACGATAGCCAGATCGGCCATCACCTCGACAATACGTTTTCCAGTGACGAATTGCACCGTGTCACACCAGTGGGAACCGATATCCGCTACCGCCCGTGAGTTGCCGCCTTGTTTGGCATCGACCCGCCAGTTGTAGTCAGTTTCCAGCAGCATCCAGTCCTGCAAATAGCTCCCCTGGACGGCAAACAGACGCCCCACGCTACCGCGCCTGACCATGCTGGCAGCCTGTTGTACCATCGCAAACTGACGATAGACAAAGCTCACGCCGTGCACCACTCCTACCTGCTCCGCCAGCGTTTCCAGTTCACGAGCCTCATCAGGCGTCATACACAGCGGCTTTTCTGAAAACACGTGTAGACCCGCGCGTAGAATCTGCCGATTGATGTCGGCATGCAGATGATTCGGCGTACAGTTATGCACCACCTGCAGTCCGGGATGCGCCAGCAGCGCCTCAACGCTGCCGTACGCGTGAGGAATATGAAGAGCATCTGCACGTTCCTGAGCAACCGCCAGCGAGCTATCACAGAGCGCCACCACGTTCACACCGCCGAGTCGACGCAACGCCTCGATATGTGCAGGCCCAATAAAACCGCTGCCAATAATGCCAACCTGTATCATTTGCGTACCTCATCGCCAGCGGCGAAATCATCAAATGCGCGTGAAGAAACCGGAATAATGTGGCGGCGTATAAAATCGCTCCCCTCACGCGCCCCGGTTTGCGCGTCTTTCAGGCAACACTCCCATTCCAGTACCGCCCAGCCAGGGAAATCATATTGTGTGAGCTTGCTGAAGATGGTTTTGAAATCGACCTGCCCGTCCCCCAGGGAACGGAAACGCCCAGCACGATCGAGCCACGGCTGATAACCGCCATAGACACCACTGCGGCTACTGGCGTGGTACTCAGCGTCCTTGACGTGAAACGCTTTAATGCGCGAGTGGTAAACATCGATAAACCCAAGGTAATCCATCTGCTGCAATAACAGATGGCTCGGGTCATAGAGAATGTTGCAGCGAGGATGATGATTAACCAGCGCCAGAAAGCGCTCAAACGTTACGCCATCGTGCAGATCTTCACCGGGATGGATTTCAAAGCAAACATCCACCCCATGATGATCAAAGCGATCGAGAATGGGCCTCCAGCGGCGTGCCAGTTCCAGAAAAGCCTCTTCAAAGCGCTGACGGTTATGCGGTGGCCACGGATAAAAGAAGGGCCAGGCGAGCGAACCTGAAAACGTAGCATGCGCCGTCAGCCCCAGCCTTTGCGAAGCCGCAGCGGCCTGGTGGAGGGTTTCGATGGCCCACGCCTGCCTGGCCTGCGGATTAGCGCGTACAGATGGCGGAGCAAATCCGTCAAAAGCGTCATCGTAAGCCGGATGGACGGCAACCAGTTGGCCTTCAAGATGGGTAGATAGTTCGCTAATCACCAGCCCATGCCCGGCCAGCATCCCATGAATATCATCACAATAGGCCTGACTTCTGGCTGCTTGTTCGACATCAAACAAAGACTTGTGATTACACGGGATTTGTAATGCCTTATAGCCCAGCTCCGCCGCCCATTTTGCCACGCCTTCCAGGGTGTTAAATGG
>NZ_SZWS01000015.1:30203-34511 GCF_005281245.1 Citrobacter sp. wls826 | reverse complement strand
TAGCCCTCTGAGTCGACTGGCTAGCATAGTCTTTCCCGTACCCGGCGGGCCGATGAGCAAGAGATTGTGGCCGCCTGCTGCGGTAAGCTCCAGCCCGCGTTTACCCTGTTCCTGGCCGATAACATCACTCAGATCATCAGCTAATGCGTTAGGCGTAAAATCTGCGGATGATGGCCTGTCTAAATCATGCTTACCTTCGAGAAATGCGCATACGGTCTGCAGGTGATCGGCGATCAGGCACCCTTCGCCGTGTATCAGTCCAACTTCAGCGGCATTCTCTTTTGCGACAATAATTCGCCTGCCTGCACGAATGGCCTCGGTTGCGCTTGATATCGCGCCGGGAACGCCGCGTAGCGCGCCTGTAAGCGCTAATTCACCTACCAGCTCGTAGGTGTCGAGATTGTGGGGTGTAAGCTGCTCAGAAGCGGCCAGAAGCGCAACAGCGATAGGTAAATCATATCGCCCCCCTTCTTTCGGGAGATCGGCCGGAGCGAGGTTTATAGTTATTTTCTTTGCTGGGAATTCATAACCGCTATTAATAATCGCACTGCGTACCCGATCGCGAGCCTCTTTCACCGTCGTTTCGGGCAGCCCCACCATGGTTAAACCAGGCAGGCCGTTGCTGATATGTACCTCGATGGTAATGGCTGGCGCATTCACGCCTAGCGCGGCGCGTGTGTGAACAATCGATAGTGACATAATTCCTCCTGATAAAAGTATTATGTCGTAATACATCGCGGCAAGATTTCACATAATTACGGTTTTTAGATGCTGATTCTCGTATTTTTGCGCAACGTATAATTGCTTGCATTAAGCCTGGAATGACGCCCGCAAATGCTTTTGAATGGTGTTTGTATTGGGGATCGGGTTACCGATGATCGCCTGAAGCGTGAAATATTTTCATTTTTGATTTTTTTGTATAAAAAACAACGGTATTTATCTAAACCGTTAACGACGTCAGAAAAACGAATAAAAAAATATCTTGTGTCATTTGCAAATTCTATGGTAACTCTTTAGGTATTCCTTCGAACAAGATGCAAGAAAATACAAAAATGACAGCCCTTCTACGAGTGATTAGCCTGGTCGTGATTAGCGTGGTGGTGATTATTATCCCACCGTGCGGGGCTGCACTTGGACGAGGAAAGGCTTAGAAAACAAGCCTTAACGAACTAAGACCCCCGCACCGAAAGGTCCGGGGGTTTTTTTTGACCTTAAAAACATACACGAGGAGCAGAAAGTGAACGGTAGCATAAAATTCTGTTTCTCAAGATTTACGGCGGGGATGTAACTATGAATGGGGCACAGTGGGTGGTACATGCGTTGCGTGCACAAGGGGTTCAAACCGTCTTTGGTTATCCTGGTGGCGCAATTATGCCGGTTTACGATGCGTTGTATGACGGCGGCGTAGAGCACCTGTTGTGCCGACACGAGCAGGGTGCGGCAATGGCGGCGATTGGCTATGCCCGTGCGACCGGTAAAACCGGCGTTTGTATCGCTACCTCCGGCCCTGGCGCAACCAACCTGATCACGGGCCTTGCCGATGCGCTGTTAGATTCTGTTCCAGTGGTGGCGATCACCGGTCAGGTGGCATCACCTTTCATCGGAACGGATGCGTTCCAGGAAGTGGACGTGCTGGGGATGTCTCTGTCCTGCACCAAACACAGCTTCCTGGTACAGTCACTCGAAGAACTGCCGCGTATCATGGCTGAGGCTTTCGCCGTGGCGAATTCCGGTCGTCCGGGTCCAGTTCTGGTTGATATCCCGAAAGACATTCAATTAGCCAGCGGTACGCTGGAGCCATATTTTACGACCGTCGAAAACGTAGAGACGTTTCCGCACGCTGACGTTGAGCAGGCACGTAATATGCTGGCGCAGGCACAAAAACCCATCCTGTACGTAGGTGGTGGCGTAGGTATGGCGCAGGCGGTCCCGGCCCTGCGTGAATTTATCGCGGTAACCCAAATGCCGGTCGCCTGCACGCTGAAAGGTCTGGGCGCAGTAGATGCTGACTACCCGTACTATTTGGGCATGTTGGGAATGCACGGTACTAAAGCCGCGAATTTCGCGGTGCAAGAGTGCGATTTACTGATTGCGGTTGGCGCACGTTTTGATGACCGGGTGACTGGCAAGCTGAATACCTTCGCACCGAACGCCAGCGTAATCCACATGGATATCGACCCAGCGGAAATGAACAAACTGCGCCAGGCACACGTGGCGCTGCAGGGGGATTTAAATTCTCTGCTGCCAGCATTACAGCAATTGATGAAGATTGACGAATGGCGTCAGCACAGCGCTGAACTGCGCGCAGAACATACCTGGCGCTACGACCATCCGGGGGAAGCTATCTATGCGCCACTGTTGTTAAAGCAGTTATCCGATCGCAAACCTGCGGATAGCGTAGTGACAACGGATGTTGGCCAGCATCAGATGTGGTCGGCACAGCATATGACCTACACTCGCCCTGAAAATTTCATCACGTCGAGCGGTCTGGGGACGATGGGCTTTGGCCTGCCAGCAGCGGTTGGCGCGCAGGTTGCTCGCCCGAATGATACGGTAATCTGTATCTCCGGTGACGGTTCCTTCATGATGAATGTACAGGAATTGGGCACCGTAAAACGCAAACAGTTGCCGCTGAAGATAGTTTTACTCGACAACCAGCGGTTAGGCATGGTGCGACAATGGCAGCAGCTGTTTTTCCAGGAACGTTATAGCGAAACCACCCTTACCGATAACCCCGATTTCCTCATGTTGGCCAGAGCCTTCGGCATTCCTGGTCAACACATCACCCGTAAAGACCAGGTTGAAGCGGCACTCGACACCATGCTGAGCAGCGAGGGGCCATACTTGCTTCATGTCTCAATCGACGAACTTGAGAATGTCTGGCCTCTGGTGCCACCTGGCGCCAGTAACTCAGAAATGCTGGAGAAATTATCATGATGCAACATCAGGTCGCCGTTGAGGCTCGTTTCAATCCGGAAACGTTAGAACGTGTTTTACGCGTGGTACGCCATCGTGGTTTTCAGGTGTGCTCCATGAATATGGAAGCCGCCAGCGATGCGCAGAATATAAATATCGAATTGACCGTTGCCAGTCCCCGGTCGGTCGACTTACTGTTTAGTCAGTTAAGTAAACTGGTAGATGTTGCACATGTTGCTATCTGCCAGAGCACAACCACATCACAACAAATCCGCGCCTGAGCGCAAAAGGAAGAAAAATGACGACGAAAAAAGCTGATTACATTTGGTCTAATGGCGAGATGATTCGTTGGGAAGACGCGAAGGTCCACGTGATGTCCCACGCGCTGCACTACGGTACTTCTGTATTTGAAGGGATCCGTTGCTACGATTCTCACAAAGGGCCGGTAGTGTTCCGTCATCGCGAACATATGCAGCGTCTGCGTGATTCAGCCAAGATCTATCGTTTTCCCGTTTCTCAGAGCGTTGATGAGCTGATGGAAGCTTGCCGTGAGGTGATTCGTAAAAACAACCTGACCAGCGCCTATATCCGTCCGCTGGTGTTTGTTGGCGACGTAGGGATGGGCGTTAACCCGCCTGCGGGATATACCACTGATGTGATAATCGCCGCGTTCCCATGGGGGGCTTACCTCGGTGCTGAAGCGCTGGAGCAGGGGATCGACGCGATGGTTTCTTCCTGGAACCGCGTTGCGCCGAACACGATTCCTACCGCTGCTAAAGCAGGTGGTAACTATCTGTCTTCGCTGCTGGTGGGTAGTGAAGCGCGTCGTCATGGCTACCAGGAAGGCATTGCGCTGGATGTGAATGGCTACATCTCCGAAGGCGCGGGCGAAAACCTGTTTGAAGTAAAAGACGGCATTCTGTTTACCCCGCCGTTTACCTCTTCCGCGCTGCCGGGTATCACCCGTGACGCGATCATTAAGTTGGCGAAAGATCTCGATATCGAAGTGCGTGAGCAGGTGCTGTCTCGTGAATCGCTGTACCTGGCCGACGAAGTGTTCATGTCCGGTACCGCGGCCGAAATCACCCCAGTACGCAGCGTCGATGGTATTCAGGTGGGCGAAGGCCGCTGCGGTCCGGTCACCAAACGCATCCAGCAGGCCTTCTTTGGCCTCTTCACCGGTGAAACGGAAGATAAATACGGCTGGTTGGATTCAGTAAACCAATAACAAAATTAATATTTCCCCAAAATAGTTCACGTTGCAGGAAGACGGCAACGCAGCGAGCCCCAGGAGCTTACTTTAGTAGGTGACTGGGGGGAGCGAGGCAGCCCTCAGCTGCGGCGTGAAATATGCAGGGGAAAGACAGACGGGAGTTAATCAAGCATGCCTAA
>NZ_SZWS01000015.1:28007-30140 GCF_005281245.1 Citrobacter sp. wls826 | reverse complement strand
CGTTCTGCTACCACCACCCACGGCCGCAATATGGCGGGTGCCCGCGCACTGTGGCGCGCCACCGGGATGACCGATGATGACTTCGGTAAACCGATTATCGCTGTGGTGAACTCCTTTACCCAGTTTGTGCCGGGCCACGTCCACCTGCGCGATCTCGGTAAGCTGGTTGCCGAACAAATCGAAGCCTCAGGCGGCGTGGCGAAAGAGTTCAACACCATCGCCGTGGATGATGGTATCGCCATGGGTCATGGCGGCATGCTTTATTCACTGCCGTCGCGTGAGCTGATCGCCGATTCAGTGGAATATATGGTTAACGCCCACTGCGCCGATGCGATGGTCTGCATCTCTAACTGCGATAAAATCACCCCCGGGATGTTAATGGCCTCTCTGCGGCTGAATATTCCGGTGATCTTTGTTTCCGGCGGCCCAATGGAAGCCGGGAAAACCAAGCTCTCTGACCAAATCATCAAGCTTGATCTGGTTGATGCGATGATTCAGGGTGCAGACCCGAAAGTCTCCGACTCGCAGAGCGAGCAGGTTGAACGTTCGGCCTGTCCGACCTGCGGCTCGTGCTCCGGGATGTTCACCGCCAACTCGATGAACTGTCTGACCGAAGCGCTGGGTCTGTCGCAGCCGGGTAACGGTTCGCTGTTGGCGACTCATGCCGACCGTAAAGAGCTGTTCCTCAACGCAGGTAAACGCATCGTTGAGCTGACCAAACGCTACTACGAGCAGGATGACGCTTCAGCCCTGCCGCGCAACATTGCCAGCAAGGCGGCGTTTGAGAACGCCATGACGCTGGATATCGCGATGGGCGGCTCCACCAACACCGTTCTGCACCTGCTGGCGGCCGCGCAGGAAGCGGAAATCGACTTCACCATGAGTGATATTGATAAGTTGTCCCGCAAAGTCCCGCAGCTGTGTAAAGTTGCGCCGAGTACGCAGAAATACCATATGGAAGACGTGCACCGAGCGGGCGGCGTACTGGGCATTTTAGGCGAGCTGGATCGCGCCGGGCTTCTGAACCGCGACGTGAAAAACGTGCTGGGGCTGACTCTGCCTCAAACGCTCGATAGTTATGACGTTATGCTGACCAAAGACGACGCGGTGAAAAAAATGTTCCGCGCAGGTCCGGCTGGCATCCGTACCACCCAGGCGTTCTCGCAGGATTGTCGTTGGGACACCCTGGATGATGACCGCGCAGAAGGTTGCATTCGCTCGTTGGAACATGCTTACAGCAAAGACGGCGGCCTGGCAGTCCTGTACGGTAACTTCGCGGAAAACGGCTGTATCGTAAAAACCGCTGGTGTGGATGACAGCATCCTGAAATTCACCGGCCCGGCAAAAGTGTATGAAAGCCAGGACGATGCGGTTGAAGCTATCCTCGGCGGTAAAGTGGTTGCCGGCGACGTGGTGGTGATTCGCTACGAAGGGCCGAAGGGCGGGCCAGGCATGCAGGAAATGCTCTACCCAACCACCTTCCTGAAATCGATGGGTCTCGGTAAGGCCTGCGCGCTGATTACCGACGGTCGTTTCTCTGGCGGTACTTCGGGGCTTTCCATTGGTCACGTTTCTCCTGAAGCGGCCAGCGGCGGTAATATCGCAATTATCGAAGATGGCGACATGATTGCTATCGATATCCCGAATCGAGGCATTCAACTGCAACTGAGCGATGCGGAAATCGCTGCGCGCCGTGAAGCGCAAGAAGCTCGTGGTGACAAAGCCTGGACGCCAAAAGATCGTCAGCGTCAGGTCTCCTTTGCGCTGCGCGCTTACGCCAGCCTGGCAACCAGCGCCGACAAAGGTGCGGTGCGCGATAAGTCGAAACTAGGGGGATAATGACCATGGCGGATTCTCAACCCCTCTCCGGCGCTCCAGAAGGCGCCGAGTATCTCAGAGCAGTGCTGCGTGCGCCGGTATACGAAGCGGCGCAGGTCACACCGCTACAAAAAATGGAAAAACTCTCTTCGCGCCTCGATAACGTGATTCTGGTGAAGCGCGAAGACCGTCAACCCGTTCACAGCTTCAAGCTGCGCGGTGCCTATGCCATGATGGCCGGTCTGACCGAAGAGCAAAAAGCGCATGGCGTAATCACCGCATCGGCGGGTAATCATGCTCAGGGTGTAGCTTTCT
>NZ_SZWS01000015.1:26758-27935 GCF_005281245.1 Citrobacter sp. wls826 | reverse complement strand
GCTACCGCCGATATCAAAGTCGATGCCGTTCGCGGTTTCGGTGGTGAAGTACTGCTACACGGCGCGAATTTTGATGAAGCCAAAGCCAAAGCGATTGAGCTGTCGCAGCAGCAGGGTTTTACCTGGGTTCCTCCGTTCGACCATCCGATGGTGATTGCCGGGCAGGGCACGCTGGCACTGGAGTTATTGCAGCAGGATGCCCACCTTGATCGTGTATTCGTGCCAGTGGGTGGTGGCGGATTAGCGGCAGGTGTGGCGGTGCTGATCAAACAGTTGATGCCGCAGATCAAAGTGATTGCCGTTGAAGCTGAAGACTCAGCCTGCCTGAAAGCGGCGCTGGATGCCGGTCAACCGGTCGATCTTCCGCGTGTTGGCCTCTTTGCTGAAGGCGTGGCGGTTAAACGTATCGGCGACGAAACCTTCCGTTTGTGCCAGGAGTATCTCGACGACATCATCACTGTCGATAGCGACGCTATTTGCGCGGCAATGAAAGATCTGTTCGAGGATGTGCGCGCGGTGGCGGAACCATCCGGTGCGCTGGCGCTGGCGGGGATGAAAAAGTACATTGCCCAGCACAACATTCGCGGCGAACGTCTGGCGCATATCCTTTCCGGCGCTAACGTTAACTTCCATGGCCTACGCTATGTTTCCGAACGTTGCGAGCTGGGCGAACAGCGCGAAGCGTTGCTGGCAGTAACTATTCCGGAAGAAAAGGGCAGCTTCCTGAAGTTTTGCCAGCTGTTGGGAGGACGCTCGGTTACCGAGTTTAACTACCGATTTGCTGATGCGAAAGACGCCTGTATTTTTGTTGGCGTCCGTCTGAGCCGTGGGCTGGAAGAGCGTAAGGAAATCCTCCAGTTGCTTAACGAGGGTGGCTACAGCGTGGTGGATTTGTCCGACGACGAAATGGCGAAGCTGCACGTGCGCTACATGGTCGGTGGGCGCCCGTCGAAACCCTTGCAGGAGCGGCTGTACAGCTTCGAATTCCCGGAATCTCCGGGGGCGTTGCTCAAATTCCTGCATACCCTGGGGACGCACTGGAATATTTCGTTGTTCCACTATCGTAGTCACGGAACCGATTATGGTCGCGTACTGGCGGCGTTTGAGTTGGGTGAGCACGAACCTGATTTCGAAACGCGACTGAACGAACTGGGTTATGACTGTCATGATGAAACGC
>NZ_SZWS01000015.1:20871-26675 GCF_005281245.1 Citrobacter sp. wls826 | reverse complement strand
AAAGGGTTCATGTAAAAACATGAACCCTTTTTGCAACTGTATCAGCAGATTACAGCGTGATGACTTCGAATTCGACTTCGGTGTTTACATCCGCATCGTAATCCACTTCGTCGAGACCAAAACCGAACAGATTCAGGAATTCCTGCTTATATCCTGCATAGTCCGTTTTTTGCGCCAGGTTTTCGGTGGTGATCAGCGGCCACAGATCGCGGCATGCCTGCTGAATGTCTTCACGCAGTTCCCAGTCATCCATACGGATACGCTGGTTGTCATCAAGCGCCACTTTATCGCCGTACAGGCTGGTGGTCATCAGACGGTTGATCTGCTCGATGCAGCCTTCATGAATGCCCTGTTCTTTCATCAGCTTGAAGACCATGGAGATGTACAGCGGCATCACCGGAATCGCAGAAGAGGCCTGCGTGATAACGGATTTCAGTACAGCAACGTTAGCGGAACCGTTCAGCGGAGCCAGTTGATTACGCAGCGCGCCTGCCGCGCGGTCGAGATCTTCTTTTGCTTTGCCCAGCGCGCCGTGCCAGTAGATTGGCCAGGTCAGGTCAGTACCGATGTAGGAGTAGGCAACGGTTTTCACGCCGTCAGCCAGCACGCCTGCTTCGCTCAGCGCGCCCATCCACAGTTCCCAGTCTTCGCCGCCCATAACGGTGACGGTGTTCTGAACTTCTTCTTCGGTTGCCGGCTCAATGCTGGCGGTTATGATCTGATCTTTGTTGGTATCGATCGCTTTAGAGGTATAAACCTCACCGATTGGCTTCAGCGCAGAACGGACGATTTCACCGGTTTTCGGCATTTTACGTACCGGAGATGCCAGTGAGTAAACCACCAGGTCAATCTGACCCAGGTCTTCTTTGATCAGTTTGATAACTTCGTCGCGACACTCGTCGGAGAACGCGTCGCCGTTGATGCTTTTGGAATACAGACCTTCGCGTTTTGCGGCCTCATCGAAGGCTGCAGAGTTATACCAGCCCGCGGAACCTGGCTTGGTTTCCGTGCCTGGTTTTTCGAAAAATACGCCGATAGTGGCGGCTCCGCTGCCAAATGCCGCGGAAATTCTGGAAGCAAGGCCGTAACCGGTGGAAGCACCGATGACCAGCACACGGGAAGGGCCGTTAGCGATTTTCCCGTTTTTCTTCACATAATCGATCTGTTTTTCCACATTGACTTTGCAGCCAGTCGGATGGGTCGTTGTACAGATGAATCCACGAATTTTTGGTTTGATTATCATAATGATGGCTAATTAAGTTTGTATTTTCGCTGTCAAGTGCGCAATGACACCGTCTGTTCTGGCTTGCTAAACGTGATGGTTAACAAGCCCCCCACATCTATTATGGCACGGGACATTATACAGAAAAGGAGTGCCAATACTGAATCTACCACTGATTTTAGGCCTGATGCTGGCGCTACTCGGCGGATTTACGCTCCAGAACAATCTTCCAGAACGCGTCGATTAGCGGCTCATGCAGCCGTTTTTTCGGCGCGCAGACACCCAGCTCGAACGGCGTTTTTTCGTCGCTGCGTTCTAAAATCATCACGCGATTCCGTACCGGCTCCGGGCTGTTTTCCAGCACCACTTCCGGCAGCAGCGCCACGCCGCAGCCCAGCGCCACCATCGAGACCATCGCTTCGTGCCCCCCGACCGTGGCGTAAATCGATGGGTTGCTGATTTTGTGACGGCGGAACCACAACTCGATGCGGCGGCGTACCGGCCCCTGGTCGGCCATGATAAACGGCACCGTCGACCAGTCTGGTTTATCGACCGAAACCTGATTCCGTACCGGGCAAGGCAATGCTGGTGCGATCAACACTACCGTTAAATTCTCCAGCATCGAGAATGCTACTGCGCCGGGCAGCGTCTCCGGCTTACCTGCTATTGCCAGATCGGCCTCTCCGGTGACCACTTTGTCCATTGCGTCAGCGGCATCGCCGGTGGTGAGCTTAATTTCAACCGAGGGGTGCTCGGCGCGAAAGCGGTCGAGAATTGGCGGCAGGTGGCTGTAGGCGGCGGTAACCGAGCAGAAGATATGCAGCTCACCCGACAGCGACGGTCCCTGTTGATCGAGGGTGTGGCGCAATTGTTGATACTGCAACAGCGTCTGCTGGGCAAACACTCGCAGCTCTTCGCCTGCTTCGGTCAGCGTGACCGTACGGTTATCGCGCACAAACAGCGCCTGGCCGAGATCTTCTTCCAGCCGTTGGATCTGGCGTGAGAGTGTGGAGGGGCTGACGTGCATCGCCCGCGCACTGCGGCCAAAGTGGCGGCTTTCCGCCAGATGCAGGAACATTTTCAGATCGCGTAAATCCACGGACGAGCCTCCGATTTTCTACGTTGCAGATATTGCAATGTGATGTTGTGAATATATCAATTTCCGCAATAATTTTCCTGTTGTAATGTGGGTTCATTCTCGCTGAAACGCGAACCGAACAATAAGACAGTACAACATCACGAGGTATCACCATGGCTAACTACTTTAATACACTGAACCTGCGCCAGCAGCTGGCGCAGCTGGGCAAATGTCGCTTTATGGGTCGCGACGAATTCGCCGATGGCGCAAGCTACCTTCAGGGTAAAAAAGTGGTCATCGTCGGGTGCGGTGCTCAGGGGCTTAACCAAGGCCTGAACATGCGCGACTCCGGTCTGGATATCTCCTACGCCCTGCGTAAAGAAGCGATTGCTGAGAAGCGAGCTTCCTGGCGCAAAGCGACCGAAAATGGCTTCAAAGTAGGTACCTACGAAGAGCTGATCCCGCAGGCGGATCTGGTGGTTAACCTGACGCCGGACAAACAGCACTCCGACGTTGTACGTTCCGTACAGCCGCTGATGAAAGACGGCGCGGCGCTGGGCTACTCTCACGGTTTCAACATCGTCGAAGTGGGCGAGCAGATCCGTAAAGATATCACTGTGGTGATGGTTGCGCCGAAGTGTCCGGGTACCGAAGTGCGTGAAGAGTACAAACGTGGTTTTGGTGTTCCAACCCTGATCGCCGTTCACCCGGAAAACGATCCGAAAGGCGAAGGCATGGCGATTGCCAAAGCATGGGCTGCGGCCACTGGCGGTCACCGTGCAGGCGTGCTGGAATCGTCCTTCGTTGCGGAAGTGAAATCTGACCTGATGGGCGAGCAGACAATCCTGTGCGGTATGCTGCAGGCAGGCTCTCTGCTGTGCTTCGACAAGCTGGTGGAAGAGGGTACTGACCCGGCTTACGCCGAAAAACTGATTCAGTTTGGCTGGGAAACCATCACCGAAGCGCTGAAGCAGGGCGGTATCACCCTGATGATGGATCGTCTGTCTAACCCAGCGAAACTGCGTGCTTATGCGCTGTCCGAACAGCTGAAAGAGATCATGGCGCCACTGTTCCAGAAACACATGGATGACATCATCTCCGGCGAATTCTCTTCAGGCATGATGGCTGACTGGGCCAACGACGATAAGAAACTGCTGACCTGGCGTGAAGAGACCGGCAAAACCGCGTTCGAAACCGCGCCGCAGTTTGAAGGTAAAATTGGCGAGCAGGAGTACTTCGATAAAGGCGTGCTGATGATCGCGATGGTGAAGGCTGGCGTTGAGCTGGCGTTTGAAACCATGGTGGATTCCGGCATCATCGAAGAGTCTGCTTACTACGAATCACTGCACGAACTGCCGCTGATCGCGAACACCATCGCCCGTAAGCGCTTGTACGAAATGAACGTTGTCATTTCCGATACCGCAGAATACGGTAACTACCTGTTCTCTTACGCGTGTGTACCGCTGCTGAAAGAGTTCATGACCACCCTGCAAACCGGAGATCTGGGCAAAGCGATTGCCGAAGGTGCGGTAGACAACGCGCAGCTGCGCGACGTAAACGATGCTATTCGCGGCCATGCTATCGAGAAAGTTGGCCAGAAACTGCGTGGCTATATGACGGATATGAAACGTATTGCTGTAGCTGGCTAAGAGGCCGCCTTTCGGCAAAAAAAGCCCGGTGTTTTAACACACCGGGCTTTCTATTAGTTACGGTACAGCACTTTAATGATGTGGTAACCGAACTGAGTGTGCAGTGGGCCGGTTGGCTCCAGCACCGGGCAGGAGAACACCACTTTATCAAACGCCGGAACCATCTGGCCCTGACGGAATTCGCCTAAATCGCCGCCGCGTTTGCCCGACGGGCAGATAGAGTGTTTCTTCGCCAGTTTACCAAAATCGGCGCCATTTTTGATTTGTTCCAGAAGATCGAGAGCCAGTTTCTCTTCTTTAACAAGGATATGCACTGCTGATGCTGTTTTTGCCATGGTTTGCGCTCTGAGTTGAGTGATAAATCAGGGCGCAATAGTAGCATGTAATCCGTGGTCTTCGGCGATGGGCTATGACCGATCCCCCTGGCGTCACTTTCTGCTACAATCCACATCCCCGTGTTTACAGATTGAGCAATCCTCTATGCGTTTGAACCCCGGACAACAACAAGCCGTCGAATTCGTCACCGGACCTTGCCTGGTGTTGGCGGGAGCGGGTTCCGGTAAGACGCGTGTTATCACTAACAAAATCGCACATCTGATCCGTGAATGTGGCTATCAGGCACGACATATTGCGGCAGTAACCTTTACCAATAAGGCTGCGCGCGAGATGAAAGAGCGTGTGGCGCAAACGTTGGGTCGTAAAGAAGCGCGCGGGTTGATGATCTCTACTTTCCACACTCTGGGACTGGATGTCATTAAGCGTGAATACGCCGCGTTAGGGATGAAGTCGAACTTCTCGTTATTTGATGATACTGACCAGGTGGCCCTGCTTAAGGAATTGACCGAAGGGCTAATTGAAGACGATAAGCTTATCCTTCAACAGTTGATTTCAACGATCTCCAACTGGAAAAACGATCTGATGACCCCAGCGCAGGCGGCAGCCAGTGCAAAGGGTGAACGCGATCGTATTTTTGCCCACTGCTATGGTCTGTATGACGCGCATATGAAGGCGTGTAACGTCCTCGATTTTGACGATCTGATCCTGCTCCCCACGCTGCTGTTGCAGCGCAATGAAGAGGTGCGCGAGCGCTGGCAGAACAAAATCCGCTACCTGCTGGTGGATGAATATCAGGATACCAACACCAGCCAGTACGAGTTGGTGAAGTTGCTGGTGGGGAAACGCGCGCGCTTTACCGTCGTGGGTGATGACGATCAGTCGATCTACTCCTGGCGCGGTGCACGTCCGCAGAACCTGGTACTGTTAAGCAAAGATTTTCCGGCGCTGCAGGTGGTGAAGCTGGAGCAAAACTATCGCTCATCAGGGCGTATCCTGAAGGCGGCGAACATCCTTATTGCTAACAACCCACACGTCTTTGAAAAACGGCTCTTTTCTGAGCTGGGCTACGGCGCTGAGCTGAAGGTTTTGAGTGCGAATAATGAAGAGCACGAAGCAGAACGCGTGACCGGGGAACTGATAGCCCATCACTTTGTGAACAAGACGCAGTATAAAGACTACGCCATCCTGTATCGCGGTAATCATCAGTCGCGAGTGTTCGAAAAGTTTCTGATGCAGAACCGCATCCCGTACAAAATTTCCGGCGGGACGTCGTTCTTCTCGCGTCCGGAGATTAAAGATTTGCTGGCCTATCTGCGCGTGCTCAGCAACCCGGATGATGACAGTGCATTTTTGCGCATCGTAAACACCCCTAAGCGTGAAATCGGTCCGGCCACGCTGCAAAAGCTGGGGGAATGGGCGATGACGCGTAATAAAAGCCTGTTTACCGCTAGCTTTGATATGGGACTTAGCCAGACGCTAACCGGGCGCGGATATGATTCTCTGACCCGCTTTACGCACT
>NZ_SZWS01000015.1:17526-20812 GCF_005281245.1 Citrobacter sp. wls826 | reverse complement strand
TGGGTGAAATTCAACGTCTGGCGGAGCGCGAGCCGGTTGCCGCCGTACGCGATCTGATCCACGGCATTGATTACGAATCCTGGCTGTATGAAACCTCGCCGAGCCCGAAAGCGGCCGAAATGCGTATGAAAAACGTCAACACGCTGTTCAGTTGGATGACGGAGATGCTGGAAGGTAGTGAGCTGGAAGAGCCAATGACCCTGACTCAGGTCGTTACCCGCTTTACCCTGCGCGACATGATGGAGCGCGGAGAGAGCGAAGAGGAGTTGGATCAGGTGCAGTTGATGACGCTGCATGCTTCAAAAGGACTGGAGTTCCCTTACGTATTTATGGTGGGAATGGAAGAAGGATTTTTGCCGCACCAGAGCAGCATTGATGAAGATAACATCGACGAAGAGCGTCGTCTGGCTTACGTCGGGATTACGCGTGCGCAGAAAGAACTTATCTTCACGCTGTGTAAAGAGCGCCGTCAGTACGGTGAACTGGTACGACCTGAACCGAGCCGTTTCCTGTTGGAACTACCACAAGATGACGTTATCTGGGAACAGGAGCGTAAAGTGGTGAGTGCCGAGGAGCGGATGCAAAAAGGGCAGGCCAGCATTGCTAACATTCGGGCAATGATGGCGAAAGCCAAAGAGAAATAGGTATTTTGTAGGCCGGATAAGCGTAAGCGCTATCCGGCAGCCAGCATCTAATGCACTTCCAGCGGCCAGTGGACATAGCTTTGCCACTGTATTTCCTGATCGATTAACTCTGTACCTAATGGATGATGTTCCAGCCAGCCTTCCGGTAGCGTTAACGTCAGATTCTCATCCTGAGCTTGCAGGGTGATATGTGGCACTAAATCGTCGCGACGGCGAGCGGCGAAAATGATCGCCAGGCGTAGCAAACGGCAAAGGTGCTCTGCGATGCGTGGTGGCACAGCGTTTTGCTGGTGGAGTGAAGAGAGATCGACCGGATTAGTTTGGTTGAGCAACAGCGTGGCTAACAGTTTTTTCTGCGCGGGAGTAAAGCCCGGGAGATCGAGATTACGTACCAGCCAGGCGGCATGCAGCGGCGCCTGCTTATACTCTACGCTCAGTCCTATTTCATGCAACTGACAGGCACTTTGCAGCAGTTCACGACTAATGGCTTCAAGATGCCACTCATCTTTCACCTGTTCGAGTAAATGTACAGCCAATTGCGTGACGCGATTCGCCTGATCGGTGTCGACCATAAATCGACGCTGAATATTACGCAGCGTACGGCTGCGAATGTCCTGATCAACTGGCAAGTGCAGCATGCCGTAGACCAGACCTTCGCGTAGTGCGCCGCCGGCCAGAGTCATGCATTGAATATTCAGTTCGGTGAAAATGGCGATTAGAATGGCCAGTCCGCTGGGAAAAACCAGTGCGCGTTCCAGCGTTAACCCTTCTATTTCCAGCTCTTCCAGACGACCACAATGAATGGCGCGCTGTTTAAGCTGCTGAAGCTTGGCCAACGTAATGCGCTCATCCATGCCTTGCGCCATCATGATTTCCTGTAACGCCTGGACGGTGCCAGAGGCACCAACGCAAACTTTCCAGCCATGAAAACGCAGTTTGTCGGCGACTGGGCGCAGAACTTCGCGAGCCGCTTTCTCTGCTTCGTCAAAGTTTTCCTGTGCCAGATTACGATTGGTGAAATACCTTTCGAGCCAGGTGACGCAGCCCATTGACAGGCTGAACAGAGAGGTGGTTTGCGCGCCGGAGCCGGTAACCAGTTCAGTGCTGGCACCGCCAATATCAACGACAAGACGCTGATCGGCACCGCCGGTGGTGTGGGCAACACCTTGATAAATCAGCCGCGCTTCTTCTTCGCCGCTGATGACCTGGACAGGACAGCCGAGGATCTCTTGCGCTTTGGCGATAAACTCATCGGCGTTTACCGCGATGCGTAATGTTGCCGTGGCGACCACGCGGATTTGCGGCTGAGGGATATCCTGCAGGCGTTCAGCAAACAGGCGCAGGCATTGCCAGCCGCGCTCCATAGCTTCAGCGGAAAGAACGTTGTCGCTGTTGAGGCCAGCGGCCAGACGCACCTTGCGTTTAATACGCGTGAGCGTCTGAATGCTTCCCGCCACCTCGCGTACAACCAGCATATGAAAACTATTCGAGCCTAAATCAATTGCGGCGTACAGCGAAGTGGTTGTGAGCATATCTAACGTTAACCTGAACGACGACGATTACGCGGAGCACCACCGGTACGGCGTGGGCCATTGCCTGTGCGCGGACGCGTTAAGCGTAACGGCTTCGGCAGATCGGTCATCAGCGCATCCGGGTTGTACTTGCTGACCGGGATCGAGTGACCGATATAGGTCTCGATTGCTGGTAAATTCAGCGCGTATTCTTCACAGGCCAGGCTGATAGAGTGACCGCTTGCTCCGGCGCGACCGGTACGACCGATACGGTGAACGTAATCTTCACAGTCATCCGGCAGGTCATAGTTAAATACGTGCGTTACGGCTGGGATATGCAGACCACGCGCGGCGACATCCGTCGCAACGAGAATGTCGAGATCGCCACGGGTGAACTCATCAAGGATACGCAGACGTTTTTTCTGCGCCACGTCACCGGTCAACAGACCGACGCGATGACCGTCAGCGGCAAGGCTACCCCAGATATCTTCACAACGATGCTTGGTGTTAGCAAAGACGATGGCGCGATCTGGCCACTCTTCTTCAATCAGCGTTTGCAGTAAACGCATTTTCTCTTCGTTGGAAGGATAGAAGAGCTCTTCTTTAATACGGTGACCTGTCTTCTGTTCCGGTTCGACTTCAACGTACTCGGCGTTATTCATCTGTTCGAACGCCAGTTCGCGAACGCGGTAAGAGAGGGTTGCAGAAAACAGCATGTTCAGACGTTGGGTGGTTGGCGGCATACGACGGAACAGCCAACGGATATCTTTGATAAAACCCAGATCGTACATACGATCGGCTTCATCCAGCACCACGACCTGAATCGCGCCCAGGTTAATGTGGTTCTGTTTTGCATAGTCGATGAGACGACCGGTCGTGCCGATAAGAATATCGACGCCGCTTTCCAGCACTTTCAGCTGTTTGTCATAACCGTCGCCGCCATAAGCCAGGCCTAATTTCAAACCGGTGGTCTGTGCCAGCGGCTCGGCGTCAGCGTGGATCTGCACGGCTAACTCACGCGTTGGCGCCATAATTAACGCACGCGGTTGGTTCACCTTGCGATCGGCAATCGCGGGATGAGAGAGAAGATAATGAAACGTTGACGTCAGGAACGCCATCGTTTTTCCGGTA
>NZ_SZWS01000015.1:0-17459 GCF_005281245.1 Citrobacter sp. wls826 | reverse complement strand
CCTGCCAGCGTTAGCGGCAGCGCGAGGGCCTGAATGGGCGTGCAGTTATGAAAGCCTTTATTTTCAAGGGCTTCTATCACCTTTGGGTGCAGGGCGAAGTCGGAAAACTTCTGTTCTGTTAAATGTGTTTTGCTCATAGTGTGGTAGAATATCAGCTTACTATTGCTTTACGAAAGCGTATCCGGTGAAATAAAGTCAACCTTTAGTTGGTTAATGCTACATCAACACGTCGTTGATTAAGAGTACACCAACGCACCAGGCTTATTCCTGTGGAGTTAATATGAGCGATAAAATTATTCACCTGACTGACGACAGTTTTGACACGGATGTACTCAAAGCGGACGGAGCTATCCTCGTTGATTTCTGGGCAGAGTGGTGCGGTCCGTGCAAAATGATCGCTCCAATTCTGGATGAAATCGCTGACGAATATCAGGGCAAATTGACGGTTGCTAAACTGAACATTGACCAAAACCCAGGCACCGCGCCGAAGTATGGTATCCGTGGCATCCCGACCCTGCTGCTGTTTAAAAACGGCGAAGTTGCGGCGACTAAAGTCGGCGCACTATCCAAAGGTCAGTTGAAAGAATTCCTCGACGCTAATTTAGCGTAAGGAAGTCTCATGATCGGGCGACCATACTTCGAAATGATTCGGATGACTGGACGCCCGACTTGAGTCGTGCTAAGTTAGTGTTGACTTCGTATTAAACATACCTTATTAAGTTTGAATCTAGTTATATCCAATACTTCCCGTTGTTTCTCGCGCGAGAAGTGGACAGATTCCTGGCTTGTCACTCAATCCGTCTTGTCGTTTCAGTTCTGCGTACTTTCCTGTGACCAGACAGCGAACAGACATGAGTTGATGGCCGTAAACAGGCATGGATGACCCTGCCATACCATTCACAACATTAAGTTCGAGATTTACCCCAAGTTTAAGAACTCACACCATTATGAATCTTACCGAATTAAAGAATACGCCGGTTTCTGAGCTGATCACTCTCGGCGAAAATATGGGCCTTGAAAACCTGGCTCGTATGCGCAAGCAGGACATTATTTTTGCCATCCTGAAGCAGCACGCAAAGAGTGGCGAAGATATCTTTGGTGACGGTGTGCTGGAGATATTGCAGGATGGATTTGGTTTCCTCCGCTCTGCAGACAGCTCCTACCTCGCCGGTCCTGATGACATCTACGTTTCTCCCAGCCAAATCCGCCGTTTCAACCTCCGCACTGGTGATACCATCTCTGGTAAGATTCGCCCGCCGAAAGAAGGTGAACGCTACTTTGCGCTGTTGAAAGTTAACGAAGTTAACTACGACAAACCAGAAAACGCCCGTAACAAAATCCTCTTTGAGAACTTAACACCGCTGCACGCAAACTCTCGTCTGCGTATGGAACGTGGTAACGGTTCTACTGAAGACTTAACGGCGCGTGTACTGGATCTGGCATCACCGATCGGTCGTGGCCAACGTGGTCTGATTGTTGCTCCGCCGAAAGCAGGTAAAACCATGCTGCTGCAGAACATCGCGCAGAGCATTGCTTACAACCATCCGGACTGCGTGCTGATGGTGCTGCTGATTGACGAACGTCCGGAAGAAGTTACCGAGATGCAGCGTCTGGTGAAAGGTGAAGTGGTTGCGTCTACCTTTGACGAACCAGCCTCCCGCCACGTTCAGGTTGCGGAAATGGTTATCGAGAAGGCGAAACGTCTGGTTGAACACAAGAAAGACGTTATCATTCTGCTCGATTCCATCACCCGTCTGGCGCGTGCTTACAACACCGTGGTTCCGGCTTCCGGTAAAGTTTTGACCGGTGGTGTTGATGCCAACGCTTTGCATCGTCCGAAGCGTTTCTTCGGTGCGGCGCGTAACGTGGAAGAGGGCGGTAGCCTGACCATCATCGCGACTGCGCTGATCGATACTGGCTCTAAAATGGATGAAGTTATCTACGAAGAGTTTAAAGGTACCGGCAACATGGAACTGCATCTCTCTCGTAAGATTGCTGAAAAACGCGTCTTCCCGGCTATCGACTACAACCGTTCCGGTACCCGTAAAGAAGAGCTGCTCACCACCCAGGAAGAGCTGCAGAAAATGTGGATCCTGCGCAAAATCATCCATCCGATGGGTGAGATTGATGCCATGGAATTCCTCATTAACAAGCTGGCGATGACTAAGACTAACGACGACTTCTTCGACATGATGAAGCGTTCGTAATTCAGGTCTCATCCGAAAACGCCACGTTTTTACGTGGCGTTTTGCTTTTGTGGCTGTAATCTTAACGACACAATAACGATAATACGGTATGAAGTACCAACAAGTAGAAAAAGATTCGTAATCTGTTTCTTGTGGTTGATAATTATACAAAACCATTGGGTATGAAGTCGGGTTTCCCTTCTGAATATAGGTCTTCGTGGTTATACTTCTGCTATTAATATTCTCTGAGAGCATGCATTGTGAATTTACTGACAGTAAGCACTGATCTCATCAGTATTTTCTTATTCACAACACTGTTTCTTTTCTTTGCCCGCAAGGTCGCAAAAAAGATTGGTTTAGTGGATAAACCCAACTTCCGTAAACGGCATCAGGGATTGATTCCGTTGGTTGGAGGGATTTCGGCTTACGCAGGTGTATGTTTTACGTTTGCCATTGCTGACTACTACATCCCGCATGCTTCTCTCTTTCTGGCCTGTGCTGGTGTATTAGTTTTGGTCGGCGCGTTAGACGATCGCTTTGATATCAGTGTAAAAATCCGTGCGATTATCCAGGCCGCGATCGGCATTATTATGATGTCGGTTGGCAAACTCTATCTTCTTAGCCTTGGGTATATTTTTGGCCCCTGGGAGATGGTGCTCGGTCCGTTCGGCTATTTACTCACGCTGTTTGCCGTCTGGGCGGCAATAAACGCCTTCAATATGGTGGATGGGATTGATGGTCTGCTAGGTGGGTTGTCCAGCGTTTCATTTGCGGCGATGGGATTCATTTTGTGGTTTGATGGTCAGACGAGTCTGGCTATCTGGTGTTTTGCCATGATCGCCGCCATTCTGCCTTATATCCTGCTAAATCTGGGCATCCTTGGACGTCGCTATAAAGTTTTTATGGGTGACGCGGGCAGTACACTGATTGGCTTCACCATTATTTGGATCCTGCTGGAGACTACGCAGGGCAAAACTCACCCCATTAGCCCGGTAACTGCACTGTGGATTATTGCCATTCCATTGATGGATATGGTGGCAATCATGTACCGACGTTTGCGAAAAGGCATGAGCCCTTTCTCCGCGGATCGTCAACACATACATCATTTGGTGATGCGGGCAGGGTTTACTTCCCGACAAGCATTTGTTCTGATTACGCTGGCTGCGGCGGTACTGGCGTCTATCGGCGTGTTGGCTGAATATTTTCGCTTAGTCCCTGAATGGGCCATGTTGTTGCTTTTTTTACTGGCCTTTGGCCTCTACGGTTACTGTATCAAGCGTGCCTGGAAGGTAGCGAGATTTATCAAGCGAGTGAAGCGCAGATTGCGAAGAATTCGTGAAGGCAAACCAAACTTAACCAAGTAAATTGAGGATGCGATGAGACAACCATTACCGGGGGAAGACGCCGTGAGCGCTGAAAATGAACTGGATATCCGTGGGTTGTTTCGTACCTTGTGGTCAGGGAAGGTGTGGATCGTCGGTATGGCTCTCGCCTTCGCGATAGCGGCCCTCGCCTATACGTTTTTTGCGCGTCAGGAGTGGAGCGCCACGGCGATTACTGACAGGCCAACGGTCAATATGTTGGGTGGCTTTTACTCTCAACAACAGTTTTTACGCAACCTGGATATTAAGGCCAGTCTTGCGTCCACGGACCAACCGTCAGTAATGGATGAGGCCTATAAAGAATTCATTATGCAGCTTGCCTCCTGGGATACACGCCGAGAATTCTGGCAGCAGACTGATTACTATAAGCAGCGTATGGTCGGTAATAGTAAAGCCGATGCGGCGATGCTGGATGAACTGATCAATAACATTCAGTTTTTACCTGGCGATGCGCTGCGTAATACCAATGACAGCGTGAAGCTGATTGCCGAGACGGCTCCTGATGCCAACAATTTGCTGCGCCAGTACGTCGCGTTTGCCAGCCAACGCGCGGCACGTCATCTGAATGATGAGTTAAAAGGCGCATGGGCCGCACGCACTGTGCAGATGAAAGCGCAGGTCAAACGTCAGGAAGAAGTGGCAAAATCCATTTTCTCTCGCCGCGTCCACAGCATTGAACAAGCGCTTAAAATTGCTGAGCAGCATAATATTTCGCGTACTTCCACAGATGTTCCAGCTGATGAATTACCGGATTCAGAATTGTTCTTACTCGGACGTCCTATGTTGCAGGCGCGACTTGAGAATCTGCAGTCAATTGGTCCGGATTTCGATCTGGACTATTTCCAGAACAGGGCAATGCTGAACACCCTGAACGTTGGACCAACTTTAGATCCGCGTTTTCAGACCTATCGTTATTTGAGAACGCCGGAAGAGCCGGTAAAACGTGACAGCCCTCGTCGCGCCTTCCTGATGATTATGTGGGGTATCGTTGGGGCTCTGATCGGTGCTGGTGTCGCGTTAACCCGTCGCCGTACGATTTAGCAATGCCGTTGCAGTGAGGGGCTGGGCCCTCACTGCCAATCCGAAGAGAATCGATGTGAAAGTACTGACTGTATTTGGTACGCGACCGGAGGCCATTAAGATGGCTCCTCTGGTTCATGCGCTGGAAAAAGATCCTGATTTTGAGGCGAAAGTTTGCGTTACGGCGCAGCATCGGGAGATGCTCGATCAGGTGTTGAATCTTTTTTCCATTGTACCTGACTACGATCTCAATATTATGCAGCCAGGTCAGGGACTAACAGAAATAACCTGCCGCATCCTGGAAGGGTTAAAGCCTATTTTGGCTGAATTCAAACCCGATGTGGTGTTGGTTCATGGTGATACCACAACCACGATTGCTACCAGTCTGGCCGCGTTCTATCAGCGCATCCCGGTGGGGCATGTCGAGGCTGGTTTACGTACAGGCGATCTCTATTCACCATGGCCGGAAGAGGCTAATCGTACGCTGACCGGGCGTCTGGCAATGTATCATTTTGCCCCAACAGAAAACTCGCGCCAAAATCTGTTACGAGAAGCTATCCCTGATGATCGTATTTTCGTCACGGGTAATACGGTTATTGACGCGTTGATCTGGGTTCGGGATCGCGTACTGGGAAATGAGACGCTGCGTGCGGATCTGGCCGAACGTTATCCTTTCCTGGATGCTGATAAAAAGATGATCCTGGTGACCGGTCATCGTCGGGAAAGCTTCGGTCGCGGTTTTGAGCAAATCTGTCATGCCCTGGCGGAAATAGCCGCGTCTAACCAAAATGTGCAGATTGTCTATCCGGTACACCTGAACCCTAACGTCAGTGAGCCGGTCAATCGCATCCTGGGTCACGTTGAAAACGTGGTGTTGATTGAACCGCAGGACTACCTGCCATTCGTATGGCTGATGAATCACGCCTGGCTGATCCTTACTGATTCCGGCGGGATTCAGGAAGAAGCGCCGTCTCTGGGGAAACCTGTGCTGGTGATGCGTGAAACAACGGAGCGCCCGGAAGCTATTACCGCAGGGACTGTACGCCTGGTAGGTACAGACCCACAGCGGATTGTTGAAGAAGTCACGCGTTTGCTGCATGACGACAATGAATATCAGATCATGAGCCGCGCCCATAATCCGTATGGAGACGGGCTGGCATGTGACCGCATTTTAGATGCATTAAAAAATAATCGGATATCGCTATGAGTTTTACGACCATTTCTGTCATTGGGTTGGGTTATATCGGACTGCCAACGGCGGCTGCCTTTGCTTCCCGTCAAAAACACGTAATTGGCGTAGATATAAATCAACATGCGGTGGATACCATTAATCGCGGCGAAATTCACATCGTTGAGCCCGATCTGGGTGCGGTGGTGAAAACGGCGGTCGAAAATGGTTTTTTACGTGCGAGCGCGACACCCGTAGATGCTGATGCGTATCTGATTGCGGTGCCTACCCCCTTTAAGGGAGATCATGAACCCGATATGGTCTACGTAGAAGCCGCGGCGAAATCTATTGCGCCAGTTTTGAAAAAAGGCGCATTGGTGATTCTGGAATCCACTTCACCTGTCGGGGCAACTGAACAGATGGCCGCATGGCTTGCAGAAATGCGGGCTGACCTGACTTTCCCGCAGCAGGTCGGTGAACAGGCGGACGTTAACATTGCTTATTGCCCAGAGCGCGTACTGCCGGGTCAGGTAATGGTCGAACTGATTAAAAACGATCGGGTGATTGGAGGAATGACCTCCGTCTGTTCCGCGCGCGCCAGCGAGTTGTACAACATCTTTCTCGAAGGCGAATGTGTGGTAACCAACGCCCGCACCGCAGAAATGTGTAAGCTGACGGAAAATAGCTTTCGCGATGTCAATATCGCCTTCGCCAATGAACTGTCGCTGATTTGCGCCGATCAGGGGATCAACGTCTGGGAACTGATTCGCCTGGCAAACCGCCATCCACGCGTGAATATTTTGCAGCCCGGCCCTGGCGTAGGTGGACACTGTATCGCGGTCGATCCGTGGTTTATCGTGGCGCAGAACCCGCAGCAGGCGAAATTGATCCGCACCGCGCGTGAGGTAAACGATGGTAAACCGCATTGGGTGGTCGATCGGGTAAAGGCTGCCGTAGCCGACTGTCTGGCGGATACCAACAAACGGGCTAGCGAAGTGAAAATTGCCTGTTTTGGTCTGGCATTCAAACCCAATATTGACGATTTGCGTGAAAGCCCGGCGATGGGAATTGCGCAGAATATTGCGCAATGGCACAAAGGCGAAATGCTGGTGGTGGAACCGAACATCCATCAACTGCCGAAAAAACTGGATGGTATTTGCCAACTGGCGACGCTGGACGATGCTCTGGCACGTGCTGATGTGTTGGTCATGTTGGTTGACCATAATGAATTTAAAGGCATCAAAGGCGATGCGGTTCAACAGCAGTACATCGTTGATACCAAAGGGGTCTGGCGCTAATGAAACGAATTCTGGTTACCGGTGGAGCGGGATTTATCGGCTCGGCGGTTGTGCGACATATCATTCATGATACCGAGGATGCGGTGGTTGTGGTCGATAAGCTGACCTACGCCGGAAACCTGATGTCGCTGGAGCCGGTTGCGCAGAATTCCCGTTTTGCCTTTGAGAAAGTGGATATTTGCGATCGGGCATCGCTCGACAGGGTGTTTCAACAATATCAGCCGGACTGCGTGATGCATCTGGCTGCAGAAAGCCATGTCGATCGTTCAATTGATGGTCCGGCCGCCTTTATCGAAACCAACATTGTGGGAACCTACACGCTGTTGGAAGCAGCGCGCGCTTACTGGAGTACATTAGCCAGTGAGGAAAAATTGGCGTTTCGTTTCCACCATATCTCGACTGACGAGGTGTATGGCGATCTCCATTCCACAGATGATTTCTTCACCGAAACCACGCCGTATGCGCCGAGCAGCCCTTATTCCGCGTCGAAAGCCAGCAGCGATCATCTGGTTCGCGCCTGGCTGCGTACCTACGGTCTGCCAACGCTGATTACCAACTGTTCCAATAACTATGGTCCGTACCATTTCCCGGAAAAACTGATTCCGCTGATGATCCTCAACGCACTGGCGGGCAAACCGTTGCCGGTATATGGCAATGGTCAACAGATCCGTGACTGGTTGTATGTAGAAGATCACGCCAGGGCGCTCTATTGCGTGGCGACGACGGGCGCGGTTGGGGAAACCTATAATATTGGTGGCCATAACGAGCGTAAAAACCTGGATGTTGTCGAAACGGTTTGCAGCCTGTTGGAAGAGCTGGCTCCGCATAAACCGCAGGGCATCGCGCAGTACCGCGACTTGATCGCTTTTGTGGACGATCGCCCAGGCCATGATTTACGTTACGCCATTGACGCTTCAAAAATTGCGCGTGAACTCGGGTGGATGCCGCAGGAAACGTTTGAAAGTGGAATGCGCAAAACCGTGCAGTGGTATCTGGATAATCAGGCATGGTGGAAACCCGTGCAGGACGGCAGTTACCAGGGCGAACGTTTAGGTCTGAAGGGCTAACAGCCTGGTTTTGCGGAGGAGACAACGCATGAAAGGTATCATTCTGGCGGGTGGCTCAGGTACTCGCCTGTATCCCATTACGCGGGGCGTATCGAAGCAACTATTGCCCATTTACGATAAGCCGATGATTTACTACCCGCTATCGGTACTGATGCTGGCGGGAATTCGCGAAATCCTGATTATCACCACTCCGGAAGATAAAGGCTATTTCCAGCGTTTGCTGGGCGATGGATCTGAGTTCGGCATTGAACTGCACTATGCTGAGCAACCGAGCCCGGATGGATTAGCGCAGGCTTTTATTATCGGTGAAACGTTTCTTAACGGTGAACCATCGTGCCTGGTGTTAGGGGACAACATCTTCTTTGGTCAAGGATTCAGTCCAAAACTGCGTCATGTGGCCGCCAGAACGCAAGGTGCGACGGTGTTTGGCTATCAGGTCATGGACCCTGAACGTTTTGGTGTTGTTGAGTTTGATGACAATTTTCGCGCAGTCTCTCTGGAAGAGAAGCCGAAAGCGCCGAAATCTAATTGGGCGGTGACAGGGCTCTATTTTTATGACAGCAAAGTGGTGGAATACGCGAAACGCGTGAAACCTTCTGAGCGTGGGGAGCTGGAGATTACGTCTATCAACCAGATGTATCTTGATGACGGACATCTGACGGTTGAATTGCTTGGGCGTGGCTTTGCCTGGCTGGATACCGGTACGCATGACAGTTTGATCGAAGCGAGCACTTTTGTGCAGACGGTGGAGAAACGCCAGGGCTTTAAAATAGCCTGTCTGGAAGAAATCGCCTGGCGTAACGGTTGGCTGGATGACGAAGGCGTGAAGCGTGCCGCCAGTTCACTGGCCAAAACGGGTTATGGTCAATACCTGCTGGAGCTGCTCCGTGCTCGTCCGCGCCAGTATTGAGCCGCTTAGCTGGGAAAATACGTTCTTTGGCGTGAATAGCGCCATTGTCCGTTTTGACCAACGCGCGCCGGTTCTAACCGTGGATGCGTTGCTGCCCTGGTCGCGTGTACAAGCAAAAATACTTGCCGCAAATAGCCATGAATTAGATGCTCTGCAGCATTTGGGTTTCTCACTGGTAGAAGGTGAAGTCGATTTTGTACTGCCGGTGACGTGTGCCAGCGGCGACCCCGGTGCGCAGGTCGCGCAACCTACGGATATCCCGGTATTACGCCATCTGGCAGGACAGGCATTTGCGCAAAGTCGTTTTCGCGCCCCGTGGTATGCCGAAGATGCCAGCGCGCGTTTCTACGCACAGTGGATTGAAAACGCGGTGCTGGGGACGTTTGATCATCAATGCCTCATTTTTCGTAAACCGACTGGTGAGATTCGTGGCTATGTCTCGCTGCGTGAACTGAATGCGACCGAGGCGAGAATTGGCCTGCTGGCCGGGCGTGGTGCGGGTGCAGAACTGATGCAGGCCGCGCTTTGTTGGGCACAGGCCCGCGGTAAAACAACATTGCGCGTGGCGACCCAAATGGGTAACACCGCCGCGCTTAAACGTTATATACAAAGTGGTGCGAATGTGGAAAGCACCGCGTATTGGTTATACAGGTGACACGATGATTCCATTTAATGCACCGCCGGTGGTGGGAACTGAACTCGATTACATGCAGTCTGCGATGAATAGCGGCAAACTGTGTGGTGACGGTGGCTTTACCCGTCGCTGTCAGCAGTGGCTGGAGCAGCATTTTGGCAGCGAGAAAGTGCTGCTGACGCCTTCCTGCACCGCATCGCTTGAGATGGCGGCATTGTTGCTGGACATCCAGCCTGGCGATGAAGTCATTATGCCGAGCTACACGTTTGTCTCGACGGCCAATGCCTTCGTGTTGCGCGGCGCGAAAATCGTCTTTGTTGATATCCGCGCGGATACCATGAACATTGACGAAACGCTGATTGAAGCGGCGATCACCGATAAAACCCGCGCTATTGTGCCGGTACATTACGCGGGCGTGGCCTGCGAAATGGATACCATCATGGGGCTGGCCACTAAACATAACCTGTATGTGGTGGAAGATGCCGCCCAGGGCGTCATGTCGACCTACAAGGGGCGTGCGCTGGGTACGATTGGTCACATCGGCTGCTTTAGCTTCCATGAGACCAAAAACTATACCGCAGGCGGGGAAGGTGGAGCGACGCTGATTAATGATAAAAAATTAGTAGAGCGTGCAGAAATCATCCGTGAAAAAGGGACTAACCGTAGTCAGTTTTTCCGCGGCCAGGTAGACAAGTATACCTGGCGTGATATCGGTTCCAGCTATTTGATGTCCGATCTGCAGGCGGCTTATCTGTGGGCGCAGTTGGAAGCGGCTGATCGTATTAACCAGCAGCGTCTGGCGCTGTGGCAAAAGTATTACGATGCCCTGGAACCGCTGGCGCGTGCCGGGCGTATTGAGCTGCCTTCGATACCGGAGGGTTGCGTACAGAATGCCCATATGTTTTACATCAAACTGCGCGATATCGACGATCGCACGGCGTTGATTAACTTCCTGAAAGAAGCTGAAATTATGGCGGTGTTCCACTATATCCCGCTGCATGATTGCCCGGCTGGCGATAAATTCGGCATGTTTGCCGGTGTTGATCGTTACACCACCAAAGAGAGCGAACGCCTGCTGCGTTTACCGCTGTTCTACAATCTGTCGCCGGTGAACCAGCGAACAGTCATTACGACCTTACTCAACTACTTCGCCTGATATGTCGCTTGCAAAAGCGTCCTTATGGACGGCGGCCAGTACGCTGGTAAAAATTGGCGCAGGTTTGCTGGTTGTGAAGTTGCTGGCGGTGTCGTTTGGCCCGGCAGGCGTGGGGCAGGCGGGTAACTTCCGCCAGATGGTCACCGTGCTTGGCGTGTTGGCGGGGGCCGGCATTTTCAATGGCGTCACGAAATACGTTGCGCAGCATCATGACGATCCGGCCCGGCTCCGTAAGGTGGTCGGTACCTCTTCCGCGATGGTGCTGGGATTCTCTACGCTGATGGCGGTGATTTTTTTGCTGGCGGCCGCACCTATCAGTCAGGGATTATTTGGTCATACTCATTATCAGGGGCTGGTTCGACTGGTTGCGCTGGTGCAGATGGGCATAGCCTGGGCGAACCTGCTGCTGGCGCTGATGAAGGGCTTCCGCGATGCGGCGGGTAACGCGCTGTCGTTGATTGTGGGGAGCCTGGTGGGCGTAGCGGCTTATTATGGCTGTTATCGCCTGGGAGGGTATGAAGGCGCCTTGCTGGGCCTGGCGCTGGTACCTGCGCTGGTCGCTATCCCTGCCGCTATAATGCTGATTAAGCGTGGAACTATCCCCCTGCATTACCTGAAACCCTCGTGGGATAACGGTCTGGCAGGGCAGTTAAGCAAGTTTACGCTGATGGCGCTGATTACCTCCGTAACGCTGCCAGTGGCATACGTGATGATGCGAAACCTGTTGGCGGCGCAGTACAGCTGGAATGATGTGGGGATCTGGCAGGGGGTGAGCAGTATCTCCGATGCTTATCTGCAATTTATCACCGCCTCATTCAGCGTTTACTTGCTGCCGACGTTGTCGCGTTTGACTGAAAAGCGCGACATTACACGCGAAGTGATCAAGTCGTTGAAATTCGTGCTGCCGGCGGTTGCTGCCGCAAGCTTTACCGTCTGGCTACTGCGCGATTTTGCTATCTGGCTGCTTTTCTCCGCTAAATTCACCGCCATGCGCGACCTGTTCGCCTGGCAACTGGTCGGTGATGTGCTGAAAGTCGGCGCCTATGTTTTTGGTTATCTGGTGATCGCGAAAGCGTCGCTGCGGTTTTATATCTTGGCAGAAATTAGCCAGTTCATGTTATTGACGGCGTTTGCACATTGGCTGATCCCTGCACATGGTGCGCTGGGCGCGGCACAGGCTTACATGGCAACGTACATTGTCTATTTCTCTCTTTGTTGTGGCGTGTTTTTACTCTGGCGTAGGCGGGTATGACTGTACTGATTCACGTTCTGGGATCGGATATCCCTCACCATAACCAAACCGTGCTGCGGTTTTTCAACGACTCGCTGGCCGCGACGAGCGAGCACGCGCGCACGTTTATGGTTGCAGGTCAGGATGCCGGATTCAGTGAGAACTGCCCGGCGTTATCGCTAAGCTTCTATGGTGGGAAAAAGGCGCTGGCTGAAGCGGTTATCGCGAAAGCAAAAGCGGATCGCCAACAGCGTTTTTTCTTCCACGGTCAGTTCAACACCAGTCTGTGGTTAGCGCTGCTGAGCGGGGGAATTAAACCGGAGCAGTTTTACTGGCATATCTGGGGCGCGGATTTATATGAAGTCTCCAGTGGACTGAAATTTCGCCTGTTTTACCCCATTCGCCGTATGGCGCAGAATCGCGTGGGCTGCGTATTTGCCACGCGGGGTGATTTGAGCTATTTCGCCGAACAGCATCCGCGTGTGCGTGGCGAGTTGCTCTATTTCCCAACGCGGATGGATCCCTCGCTCAATAATATGAGCAACGCGTGTCAGCGCAGCGGCAAGATGACGGTGCTGGTTGGCAACTCTGGCGATCGCAGCAATGAGCATATTGCCGCGCTCCGCGCCGTCCATCAGCAGTTCGGCGACACGGTGAATGTGATTGTACCGATGGGGTACCCCGCCAATAATGTGGCTTATATCGACGAGGTTCGTCAGGCCGGCCTGGCATTGTTTAGCGCTGAGAATCTGCAAATTTTAAGTGAAAAGCTGGAATTTGATGCCTATCTGACATTATTACGTCAGTGTGATTTGGGTTACTTTATTTTTGCCCGTCAGCAGGGGATCGGTACCCTGTGTTTACTGATTCAGGCCGGTATCCCGTGCGTGCTCAACCGTGAAAATCCCTTCTGGCAGGATATGGTGGAACAGAATCTCCCGGTGTTATTTACCACTGATGAGCTCAATGAAGGCGTCGTACGCGAAGCGCAGCGCCAGTTGGCATCGGTAGATAAAAATTCAATCACCTTCTTTAGCCCGAATTATCTGCAGCCGTGGCACAACGCGCTGCGCATTGCTTCAGGAGAAACCATATGAGCCTGATGCAATTTAGTGGTCTGCTGGTGGTATGGCTGCTCTCCACCTTGTTTATCGCCACGCTGACCTGGTTTGAATTCCGCCGCGTGCGTTTTAATTTCAATGTTTTCTTCTCACTGCTGTTTTTGCTGACGTTCTTCTTCGGGTTCCCGTTGACCAGCATACTGGTGTTCCGTTTTGATGTGGCAGTTGCTCCGCCGGAGATCCTGCTGCAGGCCTTGCTGTCTGCCGCCTGTTTCTATGCCGTCTACTACGTGACGTATAAAACACGCCTTCGCAAGCGAGTCGAGGATAAGCCACGCAGGCCGCTATTTACCATCAATCGCGTTGAAGCGCATTTGACCTGGGTTATCCTGATGGCGATTGCATTGGTGAGCGTGGGCGTCTTCTTTATGCACAACGGATTCCTGCTGTTCAGACTGCAATCCTACAGCCAAATTTTTTCCAGTGAAGTCTCTGGGGTCGCTCTGAAGCGTTTCTTCTACTTCTTCATTCCGGCAATGCTGGTGGTCTATTTCCTGCGTCAGGACAGCAAAGCGTGGTTATTCTTCCTGGTGAGTACCGTCGCGTTTGGTTTGCTGACCTATATGATTGTTGGCGGGACGCGCGCCAATATCATCATTGCGTTTGCCATCTTCTTGTTTATCGGCATCATTCGCGGCTGGATTTCGCTGTGGATGCTGGCCGCCGCGGGCGTGCTGGGTATCGTCGGGATGTTCTGGCTGGCGCTGAAGCGCTATGGGATGAACGTTAGCGGCGACGAGGCGTTCTATACCTTCCTGTACCTCACGCGCGACACCTTCTCGCCGTGGGAGAATCTGGCGCTGTTGCTGCAAAATTACCACAATATTGAGTTTCAGGGGCTGGCGCCGATTGTCCGTGACTTCTACGTCTTTATCCCCTCCTGGCTGTGGCCTGGGCGGCCGAGTATTGTCCTCAACTCAGCGAACTACTTTACCTGGGAAGTGTTGAACAACCACTCAGGTCTGGCGATTTCGCCGACGTTAATTGGTTCACTGGTGGTGATGGGCGGGGCGCTGTTTATCCCGTTAGGCGCGATTGTCGTTGGACTCATCATCAAGTGGTTTGACTGGCTGTATGAGTTAGGCAACCGCGAAACCAATCGCTACAAGGCGGCGATTCTGCACAGTTTCTGTTTTGGCGCTATTTTCAATATGATCGTGTTGGCACGTGAAGGGCTGGATTCGTTTGTCTCGCGAGTGGTCTTTTTCCTCGTGATTTTCGGCGTGTGTCTGCTGGTGGCAAAACTGCTGTTTTGGCTATTCGATAGTGCGGGACTCATCCATAAACGAATCAAATCGCTGCCCCGGACACAGATTGAAGGATCGTAATGACAGATAACACAACTGCGCCACTCTACTCGCTGCGCGGGCTACAATTGATTGGCTGGCGCGATATGCAGCATGCGCTAAATTACCTGTTTGCCGAGGGACATCTCAGGTCAGGAACGCTGGTGGCAATCAACGCTGAGAAGATGCTGACGGCAGAAGATAACCCTGAAGTGCGGGATCTGATCAACGCCGCTGACTTCAAATATGCGGATGGGATTAGCGTGGTGCGCTCAGTGCGCAAAAAATTCCCGCAGGCGCAGGTTTCACGCGTGGCAGGGGCTGATCTTTGGGAAGCGCTTATGGCGCGAGCCGGGCAGGAAGGAACGCCTGTCTTCCTGATTGGTGGCAAGCCTGAAGTTCTGGCGCAAACGGAAGCCAAACTGCGTGCCCAGTGGCGCGTGAACATTGTAGGCAGTCAGGACGGTTATTTTACCCCGGACCAGCGTCAGGCGTTGTTTGAACGTATCCGCGCCAGCGGTGCGCAGATTGTGACGGTGGCGATGGGCTCGCCGAAACAAGAGATCTTTATGCGTGACTGCCGGAAGACTCACCCTGAAGCGCTTTATATGGGCGTCGGTGGTACCTACGACGTCTTTACCGGTCACGTTAAGCGTGCGCCGCGAATCTGGCAGAGTCTGGGGCTGGAGTGGCTGTATCGCTTATTGTCGCAGCCAAGCCGTATCACTCGTCAACTTCGCTTATTACGCTATCTCCGCTGGCACTATACCGGCAACCTCTGACGCCCTCCCTCCTTTGATAAGTAGCGTGATCTGCTAATTACGCTACTTATTCACAACATAATCGCTGCTTTCTCACACAATCTATTTATTTTTTGAATGCTTTAATTGCCATTTAAGCGATTTTAGGAAACCATTCGCAACAATCATTGCAGTGCCGTGGTGTTTTTGACGCCAACCGTTAAGCGGTCGGTGCCGTATGGCCTGTTATGGCATAACAAGATGTACCCATAACGAGAACCGGTAATACCGGACAGTATGCAAACACAACAAGAGGATTTATGGCCGAGAACAAACCTGAGCTACAGCGTGGGCTGGAGGCTCGTCACATCGAATTAATTGCCCTTGGGGGGACTATTGGCGTCGGGCTATTTATGGGGGCCGCCAGTACCCTGAAATGGGCGGGACCTTCGGTTCTGCTGGCATACATTGTCGCCGGGCTGTTCGTCTTTTTCATTATGCGTTCTATGGGGGAGATGTTATTCCTCGAGCCGGTTGCCGGTTCATTTGCTGTTTACGCCCATCGTTATATGAGCCCCTTCTTTGGTTATCTCACCGCCTGGTCATACTGGTTTATGTGGATGGCGGTGGGGATATCAGAGATTACCGCCATCGGGGTGTACGTCCAGTTCTGGTTCCCGGAAATGGCACAATGGATACCCGCACTGATAGCTGTCGGACTGGTTGCGTTGGCAAATCTCGCCGCGGTTCGCCTGTATGGTGAAATTGAGTTCTGGTTTGCCATGATTAAAGTGACCACCATCATTGTGATGATCGTCATTGGATTAGGGGTGATTTTCTTCGGTTTTGGCAATGGCGGTCAGGCGATCGGCTTTGGCAACCTGACCGAGCACGGCGGCTTCTTTGCTGGTGGTTGGAAGGGCTTCCTGACGGCATTGTGTATTGTCGTGGCTTCTTACCAGGGCGTGGAGCTGATCGGCATTACTGCGGGTGAAGCGAAGAATCCGCAGGTCACGCTGCGTAGTGCAGTAGGGAAAGTGCTGTGGCGTATTCTGATTTTCTACGTCGGTGCGATTTTTGTTATCGTCACTATTTTCCCGTGGAATGAGATTGGCAGTAACGGTAGCCCGTTTGTTCTCACCTTTGCCAAGATTGGTATTACCGCCGCGGCGGGGATTATTAACTTTGTGGTCCTGACGGCGGCGCTGTCGGGCTGTAACAGTGGGATGTACAGTTGTGGGCGTATGCTTTACGCGCTGGCAAAGAATCGCCAGCTACCTGCCGCCGTTGGAAAAGTTTCTCGCCAGGGCGTGCCGGTTGCCGGCGTGGCTATTTCTATCGCGATCCTGCTGGTTGGTTCGTGCCTGAACTACATCATTCCCAACCCGCAGCGTGTGTTCGTTTATGTCTATAGCGCCAGCGTGCTGCCGGGGATGGTGCCGTGGTTTGTGATCCTGATAAGCCAGATACGTTTCCGTCAGGCGCATAAAGCGGCGATCGCCAGTCATCCTTTCCGCTCGATTCTGTTCCCGTGGGCGAACTATTTGACGATGGCGTTCCTGATTTGCGTATTAATCGGCATGTACTTTAATGAAGATACCCGAATGTCGCTGTTTGTTGGCATTATCTTCTTACTGGCCGTGACGCTCATTTATAAGGTTTTTGGCCTGAATCGTCATGGCACAGCCCAAAAATTGCAGGAATAAGCGACAAAACGCACAAACCATGACCAAACGATAATTTATTTTAAAAAAGCACTAGACAGCAGACCGAGACCTCCGTAATATCCAGCCCCGCAACGGCGCTAAGCGCCCGTAGCTCAGCTGGATAGAGCGCTGCCCTCCGGAGGCAGAGGTCTCAGGTTCGAATCCTGTCGGGCGCACCATTTAGTAAGGTGCCGGAGCTGCGGTGGTTTAATACCGCGTAAAAGATTTGCAGTGGTGGCTATAGCTCAGTTGGTAGAGCCCTGGATTGTGATTCCAGTTGTCGTGGGTTCGAATCCCATTAGCCACCCCATTAATTTAAAGTTGTGAAATGCGAAGGTGGCGGAATTGGTAGACGCGCTAGCTTCAGGTGTTAGTGTCCTTAGGATGTGGGGGTTCGAGTCCCCCCCCTCGCACCACGACTTAAAGAATTGAACTAAAAATTCAAAAAGCAGTAAAACGGCGAGTAGCGCAGCTTGGTAGCGCAACTGGTTTGGGACCAGTGGGTCGGAGGTTCGAATCCTCTCTCGCCGACCAATTTTGAACCCCGCTTCGGC
>NZ_SZWS01000060.1:0-4612 GCF_005281245.1 Citrobacter sp. wls826 | reverse complement strand
AGGACACGGGGATTTTCAATCCCCTGCTCTACCGACTGAGCTATCCGGGCAACGGGGCGCATTAAACCGTATTCACGTCTGCCAGTCAATCAAATTTCGGGAAAAGATGTTCAACCGCTTAATATTGCGGCAATCTGTGCGATTATGCCTGAAGTTTGCACAAAACTTCCAGGCAATTTACCTATCTGACCTTCTATATGAGCAAAGGCTGACGAAAAGGTTACGCGGCCTGTATTACTCCCGCACACTACCGCAAGTTGTGCACAAACCTTTCCGACGTTTCCAGTAACTAACGGTGCAATTGCTGCGGCAGGACCCGCTGGTGAGTCGGGCAATGAGTTGGGCGGGCGTTTAACAGAGTATTTCGCACCACCGTGGCGATGGTGCGTTTTTGTTTACTCATTTCGGCCTGGCGGGCATGCTTGCTTAGGTCAGCGCACCGCCCATACGGCACTGAGCAAAGCGCAGGATATCTTCAGCCAGGCGGTGTGCCGTTTCGACATCAGCATGGCTACGATTCACCAGCATGCGGCTCAGACAGCCCTCCAGCACCAGTTCCATCTGTTTGGCGACCATTGCAGGGTCGTCAACTTCCAGCGTCGTCAGCAGCTCATGGGTGAAGTCATGTGCTGCCTTTTTTTGCTGATCGGCTAACTGATGGATCGGATGCCCAGGATCGGGGTAAAACGTACAGGCGGCGATAAACAGGCAGCCTGGATAGCGATTATTGCTCACGCATTCGGACAGCGCGGTGTAGCGTGCCAGTAATTTCTGTTCAGCGCTCAGGGTGTCATCCAGCAAAAGTTGACGCCGCCAGATATCCACCCGCTGGCTGAGGTAACGTAACGCATCGTACAGAATGGCCTCTTTGTCGGGCCAAAAGCGTTGTAGTTCATCAAGAGGATAATCGATACGTTCGGCCACCATTTCCAGTGTGGTATTGGCTATCCCTTGAACCTCAAGTAATTTCAGGGCTTCTCCCAGGACATCTTCACGTTGCACGGTATTCTCCTCCGTATTTCCTGTTGCAAGTGTCGCTCACGGTTGGCGATCGCGCAAATGTGCGCTGAAGGTCGCGGCATCCATAAAGCCGGTTACCCGAGCCTCCGGATGCTCTTTCCCCTCGGCGTCAAAGAACAAAATAGTCGGCAAACCTAAAACCTGTAGATGTTTCAGCAGAGCGACATCCTGGGCATTATTTGCAGTCACATCCGCCTGCAAAAGCACCGTGTCGCCTAGCGCTTGCTGAACCTGCTGATTGCTAAACGTATACTTCTCAAACTCCTTACAGGCCACGCACCAGTCAGCATACAGATCCAACATCACGGGCTTGCCTTTAGCTTGTGCCAGCGCCTGATTTAGCGCATCCACCGAAGCCACAGGCGTGAAGTTAAGGTGTGTCTGGGTTTGAGCATGCGGCACGCCGAACGCCCAGTCCTGCAATGGCCGAACGGTTACCAGCGCTGCAGCTAACAGGATAATCTGCCCGATGCGCATCCAGGCGTGCTTTGCCTGCAGGCTGGTGATAAATGCCCAGCTAAAGAATGCGACGCCCAACAGCGACCACAGGCGAACGCCCCAGTCGTCGCCAATGATGCGTTCGAGTAAGAAGACGGGGAGCGCCAGAATGACAAAGCCAAAAGCGGTTTTGACATGTTCCATCCATGGGCCGCTTTTAGGTAACAGACGATTACCGAATACGGTAATTAGCATCAGAGGTAATCCCATCCCCAGCGCGTACAGATACAGCGTGCCGCCTCCCAGCCACATGTTCCCGCTCTGAGCGATATACAGCAAAATCGCGCTTAGCGGGGCCGTTGTACAAGGAGAACAGATGAGGCCGGCAATCGCCCCCATCGCAAAGACGCTACCGGGGGAACCGCCTTGCTGACGGTTACTCAACAATGTAAGGCGTGTTTGCAGCGATGAAGGGAGCTGCAGCGTGAACAAGCCAAACATTGAAAGGGCCAGCAGCGTAAAGACGACGGCAAGGCCAATCAGGACGTAAGGATGCTGTAGCGCAGCCTGGAACTGCAATCCAGCGGCGGCAACAACCAGACCCAGCGCGGTATAAGTGAGCGCCATTCCCTGGACGTAGATAAACGTCAGCAGCAGCGCGCGTCCGGTTGATAAGCGTTGTTTGCCGCCCAGCACGATACCGGAAATCAGCGGATACATCGGCAATACGCAAGGTGTAAACGCGATGCCAATTCCGATTAGCAATGCCCACAGCGCAGAGAAGGGAAGCTGGGTTGCGGGTTGTGGTCTCTCTTGCAAAGTATCGGTGGCAGGAACTGGCGCAGGTGTCGCCCTGGTATCGGCAGACACTTCACTTAATGGCACCGTTTTAGTTTCAGGCGGATAGCAAAAACCGGCGTCGGCACAGCCCTGGTATGTGACCGTTAATGTTGCGCCAGATTTAGCCTGATTGACCGTGACCGGGATAGTCAATTGTTTACGGTAAATCTCACTTTTGCCATAAAACTCATCTTCATGCCAGACGCCTGGCGGTAGTTTTACCTCGGCGATATCGGCCTGAGATGGCGTAATGCTTATCTGTTTGCGATACAGATAGTAGCCATCTTTAACCTGCCATGAGAGGTTCAGATCGTGTTGGTTTTGCTGAAAATCAAAAACAAACGCCCGATCGGCAGGAACAAACTGCGAGCGGCCAGGCGCGTCAAATAATCCGGCAAAGGTAGATGTGCTGCACAGCAGCAGGATCAGCGTAAGGATGCGTTGAGCCATGAGCGGTAATCAAAGTCTCCGTGAGTGACGGGTAAAACCAGAAGTTCAGGCGTTTGGTATGGATGATGTGACTTCAGGCAATCGAGAAGGGCTTGCTGGTGTGTGACGGTGGTTTTTAAAATCATCTGGACTTCATATTCCTGCTCCAGCTTACCTTCCCAATAATAGAGGGAGGTCGCGCCAGGCAGCAGCGTCACGCAGGCAGCCAGCTTTTCCGCCAGCACTTTGGCGGCCAGATCCTGGGCGGTTGCTTCATCCGGGGCGGTACAGAGCACCACAACGGTATCGGGGATGGAAATATCCTGACTCTTTACATCAAGCATAAACACCTCGAAAGAACAGAGTAACCAGCTAAAGAGTGGTCACTATACAACGGACGAGGGAAGGATGTTAGTTAAAGCGGGATGATGAGGAGGAGGAACTGCAGGGCGCGAAGGCACCCTGCAGTAAAGTCTTACAGCATGAAGCTGCCCAGCAAGAAGCCGAAGCAGACAGCCAAAAGCACGCCCAGAGTACCCGGGATGAAGAACGGATGGTTAAAGACGAATTTACCGATGCGGGTTGTACCGGTGTCATCCATCTGCACCGCCGCAACCAGAGTTGGGTAGGTTGGCAGAATGAACAGGCCAGAAACAGCTGCGAAAGACGCAACAGCAGTCAGTGGGGAAACGTTCAGAGCCAGAGCCATCGGCATCAGTGCTTTAGCGGTTGCAGCCTGAGAGTACAGCAGCGCAGAAGCAAAGAAGAAGATGACAGCCAGCAACCACGGATGACCCTGAATTACGCTACCTGCAGTATCTTTGATCCAGTCAATGTTGTGAGATACGAAGGTATCACCCAGCCATGCAACACCCAGGATACAAATACAGGCGCTCATACCCGCTTTAAAGGTGCTGGAGTTCAGGATGGAGTCAGTTTCAACGCGGCAGACGATCGTAGTCAGCGTCGCGACGCTCAGCATGATGATCAGGATTGCGTTGGTGGTGTTCATCAGCGGTTTAGCAACCAGGCCGAGGCTTGGGCTGTTGATGATGGCGTATACAACTACGCAAATCACGCCCAGCAGGAACAACCAAACGGAGGTTTTCGCGCCAGCTTTGATTTCAACTTGTCTTTCACCACGCAGTTCAACCAAACCTTCTTCCAGACGCTTACGATAAATCGGGTCGTCAGACAGTTTGGAGTTGAACAGCATTGTTACCAGGAAGGACATCACCAGAACGGCCAGCAGAGTGGACGGAATGACCACGGACAGCAGGTGAATGTAGCTGATGCCATGACCTTCCATTACGGAAGACATGTAAACCACGGCTGCGGAGATTGGCGACGCCGTAATCGCAATCTGTGCAGAAACCACTGCGGTAGAGAGCGGACGGCAAGGTTTGATACCTTGTTCCTTCGCGACTTCAGCGATAACCGGCAGAGTTGCCAGAGAGATGTTGCCGGTACCGGCAAAGATAGTCAGGAAATAGGTCACGATTGGTGCAAGGATCGTGATGTATTTCGGGTTTTTACGCAGCAGTTTTTCAGTTTGATGAACCAGATAGTCCAGACCACCGGCAATCTGCATGGCAGAGATGGCAGCGATAACCGCCATGATAATGGAAATAACATCGAACGGAATATTACCCGGTTTTACGCCAATAGCGGCAAGAACCAGAACACCCAGCCCACCTGCAAATCCAATACCGATACCCCCAAGTCTGGCACCTAAAAAGATTGCCAGCAAAACGATGATAAGTTCTAAAACTATCATATTAGCCTTCCTTGTTGTTTAACAAGTTGATATTAAATTGTTGTTTTTAAGTAACTTCGAGTAAGAAAAAAGGCACGTCATCATGACGTGCCTTCTCCGGTACTACCC
>NZ_SZWS01000028.1:58399-70447 GCF_005281245.1 Citrobacter sp. wls826 | reverse complement strand
TGAGCTAACGCTCAGGGCTTTTTCTTTTCCAGCGATTTAATTATTGCTGAATCCGCAAAAATCCTCTGCATTTTTCACTCTTTTTCGGCAAAGAACTGATGGTCATAATCCTCTCAGTTAACGAACATAGTGATTAAAAAGAGGAATTCTATGACTATCCCTGCATTTGGTTTAGGTACGTTTCGCCTGAAAGACGACGTGGTTATCGCTTCTGTCAAAACGGCGCTTGAGCTGGGCTACCGTGCTGTCGACACTGCGCAAATCTATGAAAATGAAGCGGCTGTTGGTCAGGCAATTGCCGAAAGTGGCGTACCGCGTAACGAGTTGTACATCACCACCAAGATCTGGATTGAAAATCTCAGCAAAGACAAACTGATCCCAAGTCTGAAAGAAAGTCTGAAGAAACTGCGTACGGATTATGTTGATTTGACGCTGATCCACTGGCCATCTCCGGGCGATGCGGTATCCGTTGAAGAGTTTATGCAGGCGCTGCTTGAAGCGAAAGAGCAGGGGCTGACTCGCGAAATTGGTATCTCAAACTTCACTATTCCGCTGATGGAAAAAGCCATTGCTACAGTCGGTGCAGACAATATCGCGACCAACCAGATTGAGCTGTCTCCGTATCTGCAGAGTCGTAAGGTGGTTGACTGGGCTAAAGCGCACGGTATCCACATCACCTCTTACATGACGCTGGCTTACGGTAAGGCGCTAAAAGATGAAGTGATTGCACGCATTGCCGCTAAACATAACGCGACCCCAGCGCAGGTTATTCTGGCATGGGCAATGGATGAAGGTTACTCCGTGATCCCTTCATCTACCAAGCGTGAAAACCTGGCAAGCAACCTGCTGGCGCTGGACCTGCATTTGGATACTGAAGATAAAAAAGCGATCGCGGCACTGGACTGCAACGATCGTCTGGTCAGCCCGGAAGGCCTGGCCCCTGATTGGGATTAATTGCCCGACCCTCTGTACCTTTAACCCTCTTTCACAGCTCCTTCGGGAGCTGTTCTTATATACTCACTTAAAAAGTCTATAAATGCCCGAATGCGTGTACTGACCGCACGATCGCTGTAGTAAACGGCGCTGAAAGGCATTTCTACCGGCAGACGTTTATCGGCCAGCAGCTCCACCAGTTCTCCCCGCGCGATCTCTTTATCAATCATATAATCTGAAAGACATGCGATACCATTGCCGCTCAGGCAAAGCTGTTTTAACGTTTCCCCGCTGTTGGAAGAAATCCCACATTCGACCTCATGGAGCTGTCCGTCGCTACGGGCAATCGGCCAGGTATTGAGTGAAACGGGTTCGGAAAACCCCAGACACAGATACTGCTTTAACTGTTCGACGGTCTCGGGCTTGCCAAAACGGGCAATATAGTCCGGTGAGGCAATAATCTTACGATAGCTGGTAAACAACGGACGCGCACGCAGGCTTGAGTCAGTCAGCGTACCTGCTCGTATCGCGACATCCACTTTTCGTTCAATAAGATTGATGAACGTTTCTGAGGAGACAAGAGACAATGTCATCTCAGGATATCGCTCACGGAACGGTCTGATTAGCGGCATCAGGAAATGCAGCATCACCGGCGTTGCCGCGTCGATACGCAGCAGGCCGCGCGGGGTATTGCGTGACTCCATGATTTCCGTTTCTGCTGCTGCCATCTCTTGCAGTATCTGCTGCACACGCCTGAAGTAGCGTTCTCCTTCTTCTGTCAGGCTTAGCTGTCGGGTAGTTCGATTAAGCAGACTCACACCCAATTTCATCTCCAGCTTTTTTACTGCCCGACTGACTGCGGAATTAGCCTGACCGAGTTGTTCTGCCGCCCGGCTGAAGCTGCCGCTTTCCACAACGGCCACAAAAATCGCAAGTTCTTCAGAGGTTGCTTTCATTTTTGCACCTGACGCAAAATTATATTGAGATTTTGAATATTTTTGTTATTAAAGCATCCCGGCATACTGCGTGTCATCTGATTACTGATGTTACGGAGTTATTTATGCCTCTCGCTTTATTTGCACTAACAATAAGTGCCTTCGCTATTGGCACGACTGAGTTTGTGATTGTTGGCCTGGTGCCGACCATCGCTCAACAACTGGCGATCTCGTTACCTTCCGCCGGGATGCTGGTTTCAATCTATGCGCTGGGTGTGGCGATTGGCGCACCAGTGCTGACCGCTCTGACCGGAAGCCTGCCACGTAAACAGCTGCTTGTCGCGCTGATGGTCCTGTTTACGGCGGGGAATTTACTGGCATGGCAGGCACCCGGGTATATGACACTTATTGTCGCCCGTCTGCTGACGGGGCTGGCTCACGGCGTATTCTTCTCGATTGGTTCCACTATCGCGACAAGTCTGGTGCCAAAAGAAAAAGCAGCTTCCGCCATCGCTATTATGTTCGGTGGCTTAACGGTGGCGCTGGTCACGGGCGTGCCGCTGGGTACGTTTATCGGCCAGCACTTTGGCTGGCGTGAGACTTTCCTGGCAGTATCAACGTTAGGCGTGATTGCGCTGATTAGTAGTCAACTGCTGATCCCTGCTAACATTCCTGGTCGAGCGGCCGCCAGCATTCGCGACCAGGTGAAAGTGCTGACTCATCCTCGTTTGTTGCTGATTTACGCCGTTACGGCATTGGGCTACGGTGGTGTGTTCACGGCTTTCACCTTCCTGGCACCGATGATGCAGGATCTGGCGGGCTTCTCCCCGGCAGCGGTGAGCTGGATCTTACTGGGTTACGGCATATCAGTCGCTATCGGCAATATCTGGGGCGGTAAGCTGGCGGATAAGCATGGTGCGGTTCCTGCATTGAAATTCATTTTTGCCGCGCTGTTTGTTCTGCTGATGGTCTTCCAACTGACGGCTTCCACGCAGTACGCCGCGCTGGCTACCATTCTGGTGATGGGGATCTTTGCCTTCGGTAACGTACCGGGGTTGCAGGTCTACGTGGTACAGAAAGCGGAACAATTTACGCCCAATGCTGTTGATGTGGCGTCAGGGCTGAACATTGCAGCGTTTAACATTGGTATTGCACTGGGTTCCGTGATTGGCGGACAAACGGTCGAGCATTATGGGTTGGCGCAGACACCATGGATTGGCGCACTTATTGTTCTGGTGGCTTTCCTGCTGATGGGGCTGAGCGGCCGTCTTGATAAGCCCACGCACGTTGCTCTGGGGTAAATCATTGATGTAAGCGCCCACTTACAAAACAAACTGCAATTGTTCGTTGAAAGTGAGTGCTAAAATCCCTATAACAGAAGAACCAGTCCGGCTGCGGACTGGTTGACGTTACAGAGGTTTGAAAGTCTAAAGTGCGAAAAAACACCTATGCCATGCGTTATGTTGCCGGACAACCCGCCGAGCGGATTTTACCGCCGGGCTCGTTTGCGCATATTGGCCAGGCATTACCCGCAGGCGTACCGTTGAGCAGTGAAGATCGCATTCGCGTGCTGGTATGGAATATTTTTAAACAGCAGCGAGCAGAATGGCAGTCGGTGCTGAAGAATTTTGGTAAAGACGCGCATCTGGTGTTATTGCAGGAAGCGCAAACCACACCAGAACTGGTGCAGTTTGCGACCACTAACTATCTCGCTGCCGACCAGGTTCCCGCCTTTGTGCTGCCTCAGCACCCCTCTGGCGTTATGACACTCTCCTCCGCCCATCCAGTTTACTGCTGCCCATTGCGCGAGCGTGAGCCTATTTTACGGCTGGCGAAATCGGCGCTGGTGACGGTGTACCCGTTGCCTGACACTCGGTTGTTAATGGTGGTGAATATCCACGCGGTTAACTTTAGCCTTGGCGTTGATGTCTATAGTAAGCAGTTACTTCCCATTGGCGATCAGATTGCTCATCACAGCGGTCCGGTGATTATGGCCGGCGATTTTAATGCCTGGAGCCGTCGACGGATGAATGCGCTGTACCGCTTTGCGCGTGAAATGTCGCTGCGCCAGGTGCGCTTTACCGACGATCAGCGCCGCCGCGCGTTTGGTCGTCCTCTCGATTTTGTGTTCTATCGCGGTCTGAACGTGAGTGAGGCCTCTGTGCTGGTCACCCGCGCCTCCGACCACAACCCGCTACTCGTTGAATTCAGTCCCGGCAAACCTGAACAATAACGGTGTGTCAGGTCTGCCGTAGGGCAGGCCTGTGATGGTTGCCCTTCATATTTCACAACAACCGAAGGACAACACAATGACAACACGCTCTCATCATGACAACGTCGAAAAACAGTTTGGCTCTCAGGCTAATGCCTACTTAACCAGTGCGGTGCACGCCTCTGGTCGTGACTTGCAACGTCTGGGGGAAAGGTTGCAGGCATTTCCGCAGGCCCGCGTGTTGGATATGGGATGCGGAGCGGGGCATGCCAGCTTTGTGGCCGCGCAATACGCAAAGCAGGTAGTGGCGCATATGATTTATCGTCGCAGATGCTTGACGTGGTCACTGAAGCGGCAAAAGACAGAGGTCTGGAGAATATCGCCACACGGCAGGGTTATGCTGAAAGCCTGCCGTTTGAAGATAACGTATTTGACGTGGTGATTAGCCGCTATTCCGCGCATCACTGGCATGATGTCGGGCGTGCGTTGCGAGAAGTGAACCGCATTCTGAGGCCCGGCGGCGTGCTGATTGTGATGGATGTGATGTCGCCTGGCCATCCTGTACGTGACATCTGGTTGCAAACTGTGGAGGCGTTACGCGATACCTCGCACGTACGCAACTATTCCAGCGGAGAATGGCTGTCGTTAATCAATGACGCCAATCTGATTGCCGATACCTTGTTAACCGATCGTCTGCCGCTGGAGTTCAGTTCGTGGGTGGCGCGGATGCGCACGCCTGCAGCATTGAGCGACGCGATCCGTGTATACCAACAAAGTGCTTCTGCGGAAGTGAAAGCCTATTTTGCGTTACAGGAAGATGGCTCGTTTACCAGCGACACGATAATGGTTGAAGCACATAAAGCGGGATAAATAAAAAAGGCACTGGGGGGAAACCAGTGCCTTCATTTCTACAATGCTATCAGGAGTCCGGCATACCGCTGTTTTTCACAAACAACGTTAGCTGATCGCCTGGCTGCAGATTGTTCGTATCGCTGTTCCAGCGCATCACATCCTTGATGTTAACCCCGTGGCGTTTGGCAATGCTCGAGAGCGAGTCGCCTTTACGCACACGATAGGTGATGCTATCGCTGTTGTTCGCCAGTCGCTGTGCGCTGGTACCAGCGCCCACCGTCAGATTTTGGCCTACTTTCAGCGATGACCCGCGCAGATTATTCCACTGCTTAAGGTCATTGGTGCTCACGCCAAGACGTGAAGCGACGCCAGAAAGCGTATCGCCAGAGCGAACTTTGTAGCTACGGCTGTTCAGCGGCGTGTTATCCGCAACCAACGTTGACTGCACGGCTGCAATTTCGCCTGAGGCCAGAGACTCACGCAGCTTCTCTGCATGCTTCTTTGGCACCATCACATATTGCGGACCGCTGGCACCCAACGTGGAGCCTTTCACGCCTGCATTGAAGGTTTTCAGCTTGCTGACGGAAATACCTGCCATATCGGCAACCTGAGCCATTTCAACCGGGCTACTCAGGCGAACACGTGCCAACGCGCGGCTTTCGTCTGTTGTTGGCAGACGCACGCCATAGCGTTTGCTGTTTTTGAGTATATCGCTCAATGCCAGCATTTTTGGCACATATAGCTTCGTTTCCTGAGGCAATGGCAACGACCAGAAGTCAGTGGGTTTACCACGGGCTTTGTTCGTTTTAATTGCCTTCATGACACGACCTTCACCGCTATTATAAGCAGCAACGGTCAGCAGCCAGTCGCCATCAAACATTTTGTTCAGACGCTGCATCATGTCCAGTGCGGCGGTGGTGGAAGCCACAACGTCGCGACGTGCATCATAATTGCGGGTCTGTTTTAAACCATAATTGCGCCCCGTGCTCGGAATGATCTGCCAAATACCTGCGGCATTGGCGCCAGACGTTGCGTGAGGATCAAAAGCGCTCTCCACTATGGGTAGTAGTACCAGTTCCATTGGCATGTTACGTTTCTTAACCTGCCCGGCTATCCAGTACATATACGGCTCTGCCCGTAAAGTTACATCGTGGAGATAGCTCTTATTGCGTAAATACTTCTGTTTCTGTTCGCGAATCCGGTTGTTTTCCGGAATTCCCATCTTTAGCTCGTCACCAATGAAAGCCCACAAATCTTGATCAGCAGCGATAGATGTTCCGTCGTCCATCCATCGCGCCTGACTTGTAAACTTTCCTGCTTCCCCTTGACCAGCTGCAGAAAGGCTCTGTGCGTGTTGTTGGACGTTACCAGTATTCTGGCACCCAACAAGCAGGACAGAGGCGAGTAATATCGCTTTTGCCTTCATGTGTGTGTCAATAGTTGCTTAAAAGACGACCGATCATAACGGCGAAGTTTTCAAAAGGCAACCCGCAATTGTCAGAACGTATCTTTCTTTGACCTTAACCAGGCAAAACGCTCTTCAGGTTGTTGCAATATTGTTTTTTTATTTATTTCATTAATTAAATCAATATCTTCTGTTCTTAAAAAAAGATTATTTCGTCGCTCATTTTTCAGAATTACGGGGAGTGTCATTTGTTTTTTTACGCGTAACTCATTAACTTTACGATAATATTCATTTATGAACGGATCGTGCGGAAGAATGCTTAAGGCAAACTTCATGTTTGCTAATGTGTACTCATGTGCGCAACAAATCAATGTATCGTCAGGAAGTACGTTTAGTTTTTTAAGTGATTGATACATTTGAGATGCTGTGCCTTCAAAAAGCCGACCGCAGCCACCGGAGAAGAGCGTGTCGCCGCAAAACAGGTAAGGGTGGCTAAAGTAACAGATATGTCCTAAAGTGTGACCCGGCGTAGCAATTACAGTAAATTCATGCCCCAAAACGAGTGCAATATCGCCATCTTCGACTATATGCGTCGTTCCCTTATCTTGCGTTTCAGCCGGTCCGTATACCGCTATTTGTGGGAAATGTTGCAGAAGTTCTTTCACGCCGCCCACGTGATCCTGATGATGATGTGTCAGCAGAATGGCCTCGGGAACCCAGTTATGTTCTGCAATAGCTTTCAGAACAGGTTCTGCTTCACCCGGGTCCACAATCAGACAATGTTTGTCATTATTCGACAGGACCCAGATGTAATTGTCCTGAAATGCAGGAATACTGTTAAGATTCATAGATTACCTCTCAATGCGTAACGGAAGGTTGTGATGAAACCGGCAAGGATCCCTCAAACTGTCGTAGCGCCCGTTAGTTGGGATGATTTGCCCTGGGGCGAACACTATCGTCAGGCGCTGGAGCATCAGCTTAACCCGTGGTTCGCAAAAATGTACGGATTTCATCTGCTTAAGATTGGTAATTTAAGCGCAGAAATCAATTCCGAAGCGTGCGCGGTTTCTCATCAGGTAAATGTTTCTTTGCAAGGCGCTCCCATGCAGGTGACTGCCGATCCTTTACATCTGCCCTTTGCCGATAAGTCCGTGGATGTTTGTTTGTTGGCTCATACGCTGCCGTGGTGTTCCGATCCACATCGCTTACTGCATGAAGCCGATCGCGTGCTTATTGATGACGGTTGGTTGATTCTGAGCGGCTTTAACCCGGTAAGTCTGATGGGATTGCGTAAACTGGTGCCCGTATTGCGTAAAACATCGCCCTACAACAGCCGGATGTTTACCCTCATGCGGCAGTTGGACTGGCTCTCATTGCTGAATTTTGAAGTACTGCACTACAGCCGTTTTCATGTCCTGCCCTGGAACAAGAAGGGCGGGAAAATGTTAAGCGCCCATATCCCTGCGCTGGGCTGTTTGCAACTGGTGGTTGCGCGTAAGCGAACCATTCCGCTTACGCTCAACCCGATGAAACAAAATAAAAGCAAAACGCCTATCCGCCAGGCCGTTGGCGCAACCCGGCAATACCGTAAACCGGACGCTTAAGCCTCCGCCTGATACCCAATATCATCCTGAGTGGGACGCATTGCAGCAGCGCGCGCAAGCTCATCACAGCGTTCGTTTTCCGGATGGCCCGCATGGCCTTTAACCCATTCCCATTTGATTTGATGCGGCCCCAGCGCGGTATCCAGACGTTTCCACAGATCGACGTTCTTCACTGGTTTTTTATCTGCTGTTTTCCAGCCGCGCTTCTTCCAGTTGTGGATCCACTGCGTAATGCCCTGGCGCACATACTGGCTGTCCGTGCTGAGTATCACTTCACACTGTTCTTTCAGGGCTTCCAGCGCAACGATTGCCGCCATCAGCTCCATGCGATTATTGGTGGTGAGGTTGTAGCCTTCGCTAAAGGTTTTTTCGCGCCCGCGATAGCGTAAAATCGCCCCATAACCACCTGGCCCTGGATTTCCCAGGCAAGAACCATCGGTGAAAATCTCTACCTGTTTAAGCATCTCTGGTAGACTTCCTGTTTTAGCAAATCGAAATCAAACGATAAGTCTGACATAAATGACCGTTATGAGCACTGGAATTACACGACAGATCGTCCTCGATACCGAAACCACCGGTATGAACCAGATTGGCGCCCACTACGAAGGCCACAAGATCATTGAGATCGGTGCGGTTGAAGTGGTGAACCGCCGCCTGACCGGGAATAACTTCCACGTTTACCTGAAACCGGATCGGCTGGTGGACCCGGAAGCGTTTGGTGTACACGGAATCGCAGACGAATTCCTGCTTGATAAACCTACGTTTGCCGATGTGGCCGATGAGTTTCTCGACTACATCCGCGGTGCGGAGCTGGTCATCCATAACGCATCGTTTGATATCGGCTTTATGGATTACGAATTCGCTAAGCTCAGGCGGGATATTCCGAAGACAAACGAATTCTGCAAAATTACCGATAGCCTGGCGCTGGCGAGGAAAATGTTTCCTGGCAAGCGCAACAGCCTTGATGCGTTATGCTCACGCTATGAAATAGACAACAGTAAGCGAACCCTGCACGGCGCATTGCTCGATGCCCAGATTCTGGCCGACGTTTATCTGATGATGACCGGTGGGCAGACCACGATGGCGTTCTCAATGGAAGGTGACAGCCAGCAGCAGAATGACACGGGGATCCAGCGTATTGTGCGACAGTCCAGCAAACTACGCGTTGTTTTCGCCACTGATGAAGAGTTAGCGGCCCATGAGTCGCGCCTTGACCTGGTGCAGAAGAAAGGCGGAAGTTGCCTCTGGCGGGCATAGTTTGTACGTTTTCCGTATGGAAATGACCATTCGGGTGATTTTTGCAGCAAACGATTAAAAAACGTGAGAAAAAGCGTTGACGAGGCGTGAGGCAATCCGTAATATTCGCTTCGTTCCCAAGCGGAACACAACGCGGAGTGGTAGTTCAGTTGGTTAGAATACCTGCCTGTCACGCAGGGGGTCGCGGGTTCGAGTCCCGTCCATTCCGCCACTATTCAGAAAGCCTGAATCAGAAATGATTCAGGCTTTCGTCGTTTTGGCCCGCCAACAATAATAATCTCCTCATCACACTTTATCGACCACGTCCGTGCTATCGGGCAGGCAACACATCAGGTCATCCTTAACCCGACGCATATCCAGGGGCAGATCAACCTGCGAAGTGATTCATCACGCAGGCGAAGCGGGGGGAAAAGTTATCGCCGATAAGCACCGTTTCTTCATTCAAGTGCTTTAGCATATACAGCTTGTCGGCACGTTCGTAAGCGTCGAAGAAGAGATAATCGACAGCATCCGTTGCTTCATCATCGGGAGATTTTTCACGTCCGTTGGGAGTGAGCATGAAAACACCGGCGGTATGGCCGAGTGGTCGGGCATAGCGAAAGAACAGTTTTCGGTTCACAGCAAACTCGCCATCATCACTTTTGAGTTTCCCTTGTACTGACAATGAAAGGTGTCCGGAGTTGTAGCTGGTAATCAGCATTATTCCATGGAGTACCTTTTTTGTATCCTGGATGTCGAGTATCGACGTGAATTCCGAGGAGCAGGAAAAACTGATTTCTTGTTTTTTCGCATTCCCGGCGATAATAAAAAAAGCGATAGCCGCCAGCCCAAAAATGGCAATCACGACTGACCATAGTAAAGGAGAGTGATCGCTTTCTTGCTTCATATCATTCCTCATGATGGCGATACTGGCTGATGCAATGGTAATAGCCGAGGTTCAGCCCGCATTCAGCGGCAAACGACCACTCAACCAGATTATGGTTGCTCGCCCAGGTATTGAGATACAGATCTTTTGGGTACGAACAGTCGGGGTTAATGCCCACGGACTTGAAAATATCCAGCGCTTTCTTTTCGGTTATGGTGTCGGTGAGGGCGTTTCCTAATATATGTACACGGCATTGTTCATAGTCGATAGTCCGCAGGATAGTCGCGTCCGTCATGGCGATTTCATTGGGAATCCATGTTAACCACGCTGTCGCCAGCACGGCGATACCAGTAATTAACGCGGTTATCGCCACAGGCCAACGGCTTTGTTTCTTTTTGTTGAGCGTCGATGCAACATTGGCAATTCTGGCGGGAGCTTGCGCTTCTTCCAGTTGCTGAATATTGATATTAGCGTCGCCCATCCGAAATCCCATCCGCGGAATTGTGACGATGAGCTCTGCAGGATGACCCGTAGACGTTATTGCTTTGCGCAGAAATGAAATGTGCTGATTGAGATTCGCATCCGTCGCTCTGGCGCCATTATGCTGAAAAACATTCAGCAGAATTTCATCACGCGAGGATATCTCTTTACCATTTTGCAACAAATAGAGCAGTAATTGTGTTGCCACATTATTCAATGTGGCCATTTCACCAGATGCCAGGTCTTTTAGGGTATTTTTATGTGGTCTGAAAACTAAGCCATCACCAATAATTACGGATTTAATTTTGTTTATTGGTATATGAGAAATCACTGATGTCTCCTTTAAAGCAGGATATCTCGCATTCGAGTGGGTGAAGCAATAGCATAACATAATTCATTTATAAAAAATGGTTGTACCATAGATCGCTTTATTAATATTTATATAACAATATTTTAATATCTCTTATAGAATCCTCTTTTCTCCTTCCTCTCTTTCACTATCTTATTGTCATTACTCGCTTTTGATATCCAATTTCATTTTTACAAAAATTTCATAAATACATTTTGCCTGTTGTTCTGGCTAAATAAAAAATAGTTGATAGATAAAAACTCTATAAAAATGCTAAATGATAGATACTAACACTGGCTAAGTCGTGATTTTTGGCGGTTTTTTAGGTAAACGATCGCTGTGCAGACAGTGTGACAACATGATTCCCTGAGTTTGATTAATACCGGATTTTTGCATTGTGTCATTTTCTCGTCGACTTAATATAAGCCCCGAAACAGCGTAAACAACTGTGGATGGTATTTCGGATGGAATACCAATGAAGTTCAAAATACGGGGCGGCTTGAGATGGATTGTTTGCAAGGATATGCGCTACCGCCACCTGCAGATCAGGATTTTCCGGACATAAATTATCTGCGGAAATAGATCTTCGGAATAACTAAAAAACAGATATAAGGTTAAGTAGTAATATGAAAATGAAAAACGTGGCTGTGGCCTGTGCGCTGATGGCGGGAATGACTTTTACTGCCTCTTCTGCTTTTGCTGCAAAAAATGTCGAACCGACTAACGGTAAAATTCACTTCACCGGTTCTCTGGTTAATTCCGCATGTGGTCTGGCACCAGAATCCAGCCCGGTACAGGTTAATTTTGGTGAGATCCCAACTTCTCAGTTAAAAGACAACCAACGTGCTGGCGTTAAGCATGCCAAAATCGTTCTGCAGGGCTGTGATACGACCGTCGCGAAAACGGCCACTGTGACCTATACCCCGGCAACGATTGATACAGACAACAACGCGCTGGCTGCATTCACCTCTGGTACTGCAAAGGGCGCGGGCATCGGTATGATTGACAGTGGCAACCAGGACGTGGAATGGGGTCAAGCCGCCTCTCAGGTCAACATTACCGATGGTGAAACCGACATTGATTTCGTCGCTTACCTGCAGGCAAACAACGCATCTGCAGCGGTAACCCCAGGTGATTTCGAATCTACCGTTAATTT
>NZ_SZWS01000028.1:54976-58343 GCF_005281245.1 Citrobacter sp. wls826 | reverse complement strand
GGCGCATTAACGCGCCTGCTTAACCCTTCCTGCGAATAACTGAAAGGAAATGCGGTGATGCTTGGATGGCGAATTTTACTGCTTTTTATCTTCATATCGCCTGCATGGGTTTTGGCTGACACCAATCGTCTTGTCAGTACGCCCGGCAAAATGCGCATGCGCGGAAATATTATTGAGGCTGCCTGTTATGTCGATCCACGCGACCGGTCGCTACTGGTTGAATTTGATGATCTCTCAGCCAGAGATATTTCCGGAAAACCAGAGAAAGTATCAGCGCATGATTTCAGCATTCATTTGTTGGGATGTTCATTAGGGGATTCTCAACACCCCGGGAATCTGTTTCAACGCGCCAATATTACCTTTTCTGGCGCACCGGATAGTGACAATCCTGATTATCTAAGCGTGCAATCGGAAACTGAAAATTTAGCGATAGAAATATATGACAGCAACGGACAGCAAATTCATCTGGGTGAGCCATCACCGGACTATGTGCTTAATCCAGGGAAAAACACGCTCAATTTTACGGCTTATTTGATCTCCCGCGACGGAAGAATGACATCTGGCGAATTTACTGCGGTCACGCATTTTGTTGTGAATTATCTCTGAGCTGCACTGCAATTCGGGTATCTGAAGGTTTGCGAACGAAAATGATCACGCTGAAAACAGATAAAAAACGTCTGGCGCTTTTTATTGCTCTGGTCTGTGCCTCTTCATGGGCTGAAGCGGATGAGGCCATTGAATTTAATACCGACGTACTGGATGCCAGCGACAGGCACAATGTCGATTTGCAGCGTTTTTCCGAAGGCAACTTTGTGACTCCCGGAGAATATCTGCTGGATGTTCGTATTAACAGCCAGGAGATTCCACAGCAGTCGATCCGTTATATCGTCGATCCTGCCAACCCGCATAAATCCATGGCATGTCTGACCCCGCAACAACTCGAATTACTGGCGCTCAAAGAAGAGGCGCTGGCCTATATTCATCCGATTAGCGCGACCTGCTATGACATTTCCCGCCTGCCGGGTGTGGCGTTGAATAATAGCGCAGGCGTACTGGACATTATCGTGCCTCAGGCATGGATGAAATATACCGATCCAGACTGGACGCCACCGGAGCGCTGGGATAACGGCGTCGCGGGGCTGATTTTTGACTACAGCGTCTCGGGCCAGGCCACACATTATGAACAGGGCGGCGATCGTTATCGCTCTCTGTCTGGCTATGGGCAGACAGGTTTTAACCTCGGCGCGTGGCGATTTCGTGGCCAGTATCAGGCCAATTACGCTTCGGATGATAATCGCGGCCGTATCGACTGGGATCAGATCTATGCCTATCGACCGTTGCCGATGCAGGCTGCAAAACTGACGGTCGGCGAAATCTACCTGAATTCTCAGGTTTTTGATTCGGTGCGTTTCACCGGGGCTAACCTCGCCAGCGACGAGCGCATGTTGCCACCGAATTTGCAGGGCTACGCGCCTGAAGTGCACGGCATCGCCCGCAGCAATGCGAAGGTTACCGTCAGTCAGCAGGGCCGTGTTATCTATCAAACCACCGTTCCTGCAGGGCCATTTAATATTCAGGATCTGCACGGTTCGGTACGCGGCACGCTGGATGTTCGCGTCGAGGAACAGGATGGCAGCGTACACACTTTTCAGGTCAATACGGCCGATATTCCTTATCTGACGCGCCCAGGCTATGTGCGCTACAACGCCGCGGTCGGGAAGCCATCGCGTTATAACCACGACGTTCAGGGGCCTGCGTTTTATAGCGGTGATTTTTCATGGGGGGTCAGCAATGCATGGTCGCTGTACGGCGGCGCGCTGCTCACTGGCGATCGCTATAACGCCTGGTCGATGGGGATTGGGCGGGACTTGAGCTGGCTGGGGGCGCTGTCGGCTGATGCGACGCAATCCATGAGTCGGGTAAAGCATCAGGCTGAACAAAAAGGCATGTCTTTTAAGCTCAGCTACGCCAAAACTTTTGATGAGTACAACAGTGCCATCACCTTTGCCGGTTACCGCTTCTCACAGCGTAACTTCCGCACTTTCTCGCAGTTTCTCGACGAGCAGTATGAAAATAACAACAGTGCCGGCAACGAAAAAGAGATGTACACCATCACCGGCAACAAAACCTTCTTTGCTGACGATCCACTATTAGCGACCACGCTGTACCTGACCTATACCCACCAGAACTATTGGGATCGCGGTTCCCAGGATCGTTACGGATTATCGATGGGGCACAGCTTTTCATTTGCTGGCATCCAGGGGATCAGCGCCAACGTTGCGGCTTACCGCTCTGAGTATCAGGGCAAACGAGACGACAATCTTTCGCTTTCAATCTCGGTGCCATGGAGCGATGGCCGCTCTATGGATTACGAATTGCAGAACAGCGGCAACCAGACCAGCCAGATGGTTTCGTATTCCGATAACCGCGACCGTAACAATCCGTGGCGTTTGCGCACAGGGGTTTCCGGTGAAGGGCGTACGGCGTTTGATGGCTATTACAAGCACCGCAGCATGATGGCGGAACTGGAATCTAACGTCAGCTGGCAGCAATCACGTTATTTCTCCGTTGGCGGCACGATGCGCGGCGGCTTTACCGCGACGCGTCACGGTGCGGCGCTGCACAACAGCCAGGCGTCGATGAATACCGCTAGAGTGATGGTTGATACCGACGGGGTGGCGAACGTGCCGCTGAACGGCGAACAGGCGCACTCAAACCGCTTCGGTATTGCCGTCGTACCGGACGTCGTTAGCTATCACAGCTTTGATACCCGTATCGATGTGGACGCAATGGACGAGGACATTTCCGCGACTAAAGCCATCGTGACCAACACCCTGACGGAAGGTGCGATTGGCTACCAGCATTTTGCCGTGGCGCAGGGGCAAAAAATGATGGCGCTGCTGCGCCTGAAGGATGGCTCGGTACCGCCGTTTGGCGCCGAAGTGTTTAACGCTAACGGCGTTAGCGTCGCCATGGTAATGGAAAACGGTATGGCCTGGATTGCGGGTGTGAATCCGGCTGAGCGTCTTTCCGTTGCCTGGGCTGGCCGTGCGCAGTGCCACTTACAGGTGCCACAACAAATCAACCCAGAAGGTAACGTGCTGTTGCCTTGTGAATAATTTCAATAACCTGAATGAATTTTGTCATGAATAATCAAGCTTTTTACTCCGTGCAGCGTTGGCTTAAACCCGTGGCCTGTGGCCTGCTTTTGATTGCAGAGATCAACACCTCATGGGCGGGCATTGCGCTCGACCGTACCCGCATGATCATCACTGGTGATGCGCGCTCAGTTAGTGCGAACTTAACCAATACCAGCCCGAGCATTCCGTTTCTGGCTCAGTCGTGGGTGGAAGATGCCAACGGAACA
>NZ_SZWS01000028.1:14152-54918 GCF_005281245.1 Citrobacter sp. wls826 | reverse complement strand
CGCCGCTAATGGTCTTACCGCCGCTGCAACGAATTAACGGCGGGCAAAAGGGAATTGCCCGCGTGACGAAAACCAGCGGGATCAACGCCCTGCCGCAGGATCGCGAGAGCTTGTTCTACCTGAACGTACGTGAAATTCCACCTAAACCGGATAAGCCGAACGTGCTGCAACTGGCGATGCAGTCGCGCATCAAATTGTTCTACCGTCCGGCCGCCATTGTGCCGGAAACACCGGGCGCCGTGTGGCAAAACCAACTGGTCTTTCACAAGCAGGGCCAGCGCTGGAGTGTGGATAACCCAACGCCTTACTTCGTCACCTTAATCGGCTTAAGCCGCAAGCCAGAAGCGCAGGGAGGCGGCAGATTGACCGACTTCCCCGGCGTTATGGTCTCACCAAAATCCTCTCTCGATTTCAGCGTCACGGACGGCAGCGTCAGCCAGTTCAGCATGATGTACGTGAACGATTTTGGCGGTCATCCCGAACTGAAATTCAGCTGCACAGGCAATGTATGTAAAGCATTGCCGATGGAGCAACAGCCCCGGTAACAGGAATCGTAAATGAAAAAGATGCTTTGCGCCCTGCTAATGGCGGGCATGGCCTGGCAGGTTCAGGCCACCAGCGGCCGCCAGGATATGAGCAACGTGTCCGGTGAGTATGGCAACGTCCGCTTTCATGGCCGGGTCTACGTGTCGCCGTGCGTGCTGGATATGGCCTCACGCGATCAGACCATCAATCTTGGTGATATTTCCGCCAGTCGGTTTCGCCAGGGCGGCGATCGCAGCGAACCGGTGTTGGTCACGCTGTACCTGAACGGCTGCTTAAAGGGCTCTGGTCATACCCTGAGGGATTTCCCCGGGCAGACCAGCGAAATGCCTGAGCTGGCGCACAGCACGGTGGAACGTGGCGTTTCGATGACGCTGATGGCCGAAGGCGCGCCGGAAAACAGTGACCTGGGGCGTATTCGTGGTGATGTGCGCGGCGCGGGCATTCGGCTACTGACCGAGCGTAATCAGCTGATCCATCTGAACCAACCGCAACGTATGTGGATCCTCAAACCAGGCGATAACGCCATTCACTTTCTGGCCACGCTGGAATCTTTTGGGCCAGAGGTGACTGCCGGAGAATTTAACGGTCTGGTGAGACTTAAGCTGGAGTATCTATGAGCGTATTACGCAAAGCGCTGTTGTGGGTTGCCCTGGCTGGCTGTCCACTGGTCGGGCAGGCATTTACACAGGGGGAAGGTGAGCCGGAGGGCGGGTCGCCGCATCAGTACGATATCGAATTGAGCTCGCTGGATGTCAGTAAAAACCACGTGGGTGGCAGAACGGATCCGTTTACCTGGAATCTGGGCAGTTGGTATGTGGTGAATTTCTATTGCGAGCAGGCTGACATCTCCCGGTCGCCGATTTACTACACCACCACGACTACGATGCCGCCTTCAAATCAGGGGGCGAACCGTTTTCGGCTAAATGAGTATCTGGATGTGGAAGTGCAGGTGTGGGTTGCCGGGGGCTATAAACAGTATGTTCAGGCGCCTTTTACCAACGTTTCAAACCGCAACAGCAATAACACTTGCAAAAAGCGCAAGGGCTACACGCGCGCCACTAACGTTGAAAGTGGTTCAAAAGGGAAAGTGACGTTTATTGTCACTAAACCCATTATCAACGGCATCAATATCACTTCCCAATCGCTGGTGGAGGTTGCCGGGCGCATGGGGAGCGCGGGACCTACGCCGACTACGGCGATTTCCCGTGTGGTGATTAAATCCGGGCTGATTACCGTACCGGACAAATGCACCTTCAACCGGGGAGACAAAATCAGTATTGAGTTTGGCGATCTGCCAGGATCCGCTGCCCGGCTCAATGGCACTAACTACAGCAAGTCGATCCCCATTCATGTTGTTTGTGAAGGCGGCAGCTTCGATCAGGGCGCGCTGAACATTAATCTTGGCGTGCAAACTACCACGGCGTCAGGCACGGCGGGGTTCAACGATCATCTCCTCGGCACGCTGAGCGGCGGACAAAAGCGCGACGATCTCGGCATTATGCTTAAAGACGAGAGCGGTGGCACCGTCGTGCCCAATCAATTCTATAACGTGAAAGGTTTTTACCAGAATCAGGGCGACTGGAATCTCACCGCTGCACCGGTGGCAAAGCCGGGCGTGGGAAGCGTTAAGGAAGGTGAGTTTGAAGCCTCTGCCACCGTTGTTGCGCAGTTTCAGTAGGGGGATGCCATGAGATTTTCGGCGTTATTCGCGATCGGCGTGTTACTGCTTGGCGGCATGGCGCAGGCCGACACCAAACTGGTCGGCGGCGATATGTATTTTCACGGCACTATCAGAGCGCTGGCCTGCAGCCTGGCACCTGGAGGCGACAAAATCGAGGTCGATTTCGGGCAAATCGCAACGCAGGATCTCTATCTTTCGGGGCGCAGTAAGCCGGAAAAATTCAGCATTCAGCTACGCGACTGCAACCCAGAGGTTTTTCGCGGGATCTCGGTCACTTTCAGTGGTAGTGAGGATGCTGAGCTTGCCGATCATCTGGCGCTGGATAGCAGTGAACAGGGCGGCGCGACAGGGATCGGTATTGGGATGAGCGAAGAGGACGGCACGGCAATCCGCCTTGATGAGAGTACGTCAGTCAAAGAGATAACTGCAGGCTCGATGACGCTAAATTTTTGGGCGTGGGTCGCAGCAGAGCCGTCGGCGATAAAAAATCAGTCTCTCGAATACGGTCCGTTCAGCGCCAGCGGAACCTGGACACTGAACTACCAGTAGCATGATGAACGCACTGAATCGTATTGCCCCGCTGCCTGCGCAGAAATTATTGCTCGTTATTAGTCTGTTTTTCTGGTGTGGGGTAATGCATCTCTACTGGCCGAATAACGGCGGCAGCGGTCTGTCGTTGCCGCTTAATATTACGAGCTGGATTTATGCCGTTGTGCTGGCTGCAAGCGCATCAGTGCTGGTGCCTCGTCAACACTGGCACATCACTGTCCCCGCCACGGTTTTTTCGATGGGGGCGCTCATCCTGACGCTGCTTTGTCTGCTGACGCCTGGCGTCTGGCAGTTCGAGGCGCACCTGGTCGCAGGGGCGCTGCTGGGAGGCGTGCTCGTCTATCTGGTGACATTGCAGATTCCGCTTGCGGCAAACACCCTGACGGTACTGCTGACCCTGCTATGGGGCGCGTGCGTCATCGAATGTCTGGCGTTTTTGTATCAGTACTGGCATTTGCCGGGTGTTGATTACTGGGAGTTTGCCTGGCGACGCGGTACGCGGCCCTACGGTATTTTTCAGCAGGTCAATCTGATGGCCAGCTTCACTGCATCTGGTGTGCTGCTGTCAGCTCCGCTCTTTTTACGGCTACGCGACAGATATCGAATTGTCATCGGGGTTGCTCTGGTGATGATGGGCTTTGTGCTGCATGAATCCCAGTCGCAAACCGGCTATGTGTCTGTGGTGGTAGGTGAAGTCTTGCTGCTGGTGGTTTTCCCGGCGCAACGCCGTATGTTGTTGCTACTTCTGCTGCCGCTGGCGTTAGGCATGGTGGCGGGCACGCTCGCTCGCTATTTTTTGTCCGTTGCTACAGTCGATCACCTGACCACTTCCCAGGTGCGCTGGACGGTGCTTAAAACGTCACTGGCATTATTTGCCGAACGCCCGTGGACGGGGTGGGGCGTGGGCAGTTTTGCCGCCGTGTTTCTCGAACGTGCGGGGCCGTTGGGGCTGAGCAGCATCTCGCATCCGCACAATGAGCTGGTGCTGTGGCTGGTGGAGGGCGGCCTGGTGGGGTTGGCGGGGGCGCTGTGCTTTATTACGGGGGGCTTCTGGCTGTGGATGCACGGAAATCGCTGGCGTCGCGCTTGTCTGGTGGCGGCGCTGCCGGTGGTCATTCATATGTTGACGGAATACCCCGCCAGGCAGTCAACACCACACTGGTTACTGCTGATCCTGCTGCTTCGTTGTGCAGATAGCCCGCTAAAAGGGGCTCGCCTGACGCTTACGTCGACGTCGCTGATTCGTGCGCTGGCATTGATCTCGTTTTTAACCTTCACGCCACTGTTGCTTCTCTCACTGCACACGCAACAGCAGTTGACGCTGGCGGAGCGGCAGTCAGCGCAGTGGCGTCTGGCCGAGTCGCTCCCGGTAGGAGGCTGGCTCCTTGCCCCTCGCTACCGGTTTGATGTTCAGATGGGGTATCTGCAACGGTATCAGCGTACCCGGGATGCTCGCTGGCTGGAAGCGGTTCGCCGCTGGGCGCCTGACTATGTGCGTGTTCACCCAGACCCGAATGTCTCCTTCACGCAAATCTTGCTGGCGTTACAGCAGCGCGACCTACCTGAGGCGCATCGTCTGGCGACGCGCTTTTACCTGACATACCCGAACGATCGCCGTATCCCGTGGCTGCAGGATGCACGACGTCCTTTCAATCAAAAAATGGAATGATATGAACAGATTCAGCGAACAGACCCGCCCTGGGCCAGAGCTTCCCCGCAACGCCGAGCTGCTGCGGATCACCGGGATCCGTTTGCAGCGCATCCATTTTTTTGATGATGCATCGCTGGATGTCTGTGAGGTGTTAAGTCAGGTACGCACGCCGCTACCGCTCGATCTTTTTTTCAAGCACCTTTCCATCACCGCAAAACAGCAGCTATTTCTGTGGCAAATGCGGCAGGTACTGGCACTCTCAGGAAGTTATTCGCTGAATTTATCCGTCAGGATGCTGACCTGTCTGTCGTGGATTGCGCAGCTCGCCCGGCAGGCGCATCAGGGGCGGATTGTTATCGAAATACAGGATCCTGGCACCATGATGCGACTGGAAAAGGCAGAACAGCAGGCCGTATGCATTGCCGTTAAAACCCTGGTGCGTCACGGGTTTCGCGTGTGGCTGGATGATGTTTCGCCTGAGCTATTTTTTGTTTGGCGACTGTCTGGCATCCGTTTCGATGCCATCAAAATTGAAAGCGGAATGTTTCATCAGTTCAGGACGTCGGATTGGCAGTTAAGGGTACTGGTCAATCAATTTCGCGGGCTGGGAGAACGGGTTGTGATCGAGGGGGTGGAAACGCCGCAGGATTACGCCATTTGCCGTATGAGCGGCGCAGATGCTGTGCAGGGATTTTTGTTCGAGCAGGAAGTATTACCGAAAGGCCTGAATCATTGCTGATTCAGGCCATGGTCATTATTCGCTCAGCGTCTGTGCGATATCTTTTTGCACCTGCTGGCGCTGTTCTGGGGTCAGTACTTTGTTCAGGTCGAAATAGTATTTCACGCGGTAATAACGCGCCTGCTGTTCGATATTGCTGAAGGCGGAAAGCTGTTTTTTGACGGCGGCTTCATCCCATTTCCCGGACTTGATGACGTCAATCAACGCGCCGTCTTTAACATCCTTCACCGATATCTGGCTAACGTTGGTTTCAAGCTGCTGGTGCAGTTTTTTAATCTGCGCAACCTGGTCAGTGCTCAGTTTAAGGTGCTGAACTACCGGGTCCTGAGCTGGTGCGGGTACATTGGATACGTTTGCTGCAAGCGTGCTAAAAGAAGCGCCAGCCACGGTTGCCGCCAGCAAAGTCATGCGTACGAAGTTCTTCATTTCGGGATCCTGATAAGGGAATTATTAACATTGTCTGTCACTCGCTGGTGACGAGTGATTATCCTTTGCAGAATACGATGCCCGAAACACGTCGCCACGCGAATTTGTTTTGCGGTTGGTTACGGAGTGAAACAATCCCGCTACGGAAAACGTTGTGCAGCGGGAGGGAAGGCGATATCTACAGCGTGAACGGGTCAGCGTCCTGCCAGGCGGGGAATTTCTCGCGGTACTCGCGCAGCGCCGAGAGTGACAGTTCAGCGTCAATGCGCGTAGCCTGATGCGGCTCGGCGGTGGCAATAATCTCCCCCTGCGGATTAATCACCCGGCTGTCACCGCGATAATGATGGCCGTTACCGTCAGTACCCACGCGGTTACATCCTGCTACATAAGCCTGGTTCTCAATTGCCCGCGCGGTGAGCAGAACCTGCCAGTGTAGCGAACGAGGCGCCGGCCAGTTGGCGACATACAATGCCAGGTCGTAATCGTTGCGGTTGCGCGACCATACCGGAAAACGCAGGTCATAACAGACCAACGGCAGAATGCGCCAGCCGCGCCATTCAAAAATAACCCGCGCGTCACCCGCCTGATAATGTTGATGTTCATCCGCCATGCGGAACAGGTGGCGCTTGTCATAGAAATGGACATTACCTTCGGGTTCGACCAGCAAAAAGCGGTTTACCGGGCCACGTTCAGACAAGAGAGCGGCGCTGCCTGCTATAAGGGCGTTCGTCTGTTGCGCCTTAGTGCGCATCCAACTGACAACCTCTTCCTGCGGCAGCGATTTGCTTGCCGCTTCCATGGCAAATCCGCTGGTAAACATTTCAGGTAACACAATGACATCACGTCCGGTGACGGTTTCCAGTTGGCGGTCGAAATGGCGCAGGTTGGCCGGGCCATCCATCCAGATCAGCGGTTGTTGCAGCAGAGTAATTTTCAAACCGGGCACGATCGAGGCTCCTCATTGAACAACATTTTGACACTGTAGCATGAGCTCTAACTGAAATGTGGCAATAAAAAGCCCCGCATTAAGCGGGGCTAAACGTTGTGCGTGTGTCGTTACGCGGCTTCGACTTTACGCACCTTCTCTGGCAGCTTTACCGGCTGAGTCGCCAGCGCCTCGGGTTCAAAGTCATCCACGTTGATGCTACGCAGACGACTCGCTTCGGCTTTCACCAGAATTGCGGCTTCGTCTTTATCAATCAGCCCTTTAGCCAGCGCATTGTGCGCCAGTTCATCCAGGCGGGTAAACGGCAGGTTTTTACCCAGCTCTTTGCAGATCCGCTGATGGATAGGGTCGGCTGCAATCACATCCAGCAAAGCCTCTTCCAGCAAACCTACCGGGTTATGCTCGCTCGGCGTCAGGTATTGACCACGACCAAGGCGAGAACGGGTGGCGCTCGGAACCTGCAGAATCTTCGCGACTTTATGATCCAGCTTGTCAGACGGTGCATGGTAGTGGCGACCGGTAGGGAAGATAACCACATTCAGCAGGCCCGCGACCAGTCGGTTCGGGAAGTTTTTCAGCAGGTCGTCCATCGCCTGTTCCGCTTTGTACAACGCATCCTGAACGCCCCAGTGAACCAACGGCAGGTCTGCTTCATTACGGCCTTCATCGTCATAACGCTTCAGTACTGCGGAGGCCAGATACAGCTGACTTAATACATCGCCCAGACGCGCGGAGATACGTTCACGGCGCTTCAGGCTACCGCCCAGTACGGCCATGGAGACATCTGAAAGCAGTGCCAGGTTAGCACTCAGACGGTTCAGATGCTGGTAGTAACGTTTGGTCGCATCGCCGGTTGGCGTGCTGCTGGTTAAGCCGCGCGTCAGGCCCAACCAGAAGCTGCGCACTTTGTTACTGCCGACGTGGCCGATGTGTTTGAACAGCAGCTTGTCGAACGCATTCACATCGTTACTCTGTGCCGCAGCCATCTCTTCCAGAACGTACGGATGGCAGCGAATCGCCCCCTGACCGAAGATCATCATGCTCCGGGTCAGAATGTTGGCACCTTCAACGGTAATGGCGATAGGCGCGCCCTGATAAGCACGGGCGAGGAAGTTGCTTTCGCCAAGCATAATGCCTTTACCGCCAGTAATATCCATTGCATCGATGATTGACTGCTGTCCACGGTGGGTACAGTGATACTTCACGATGGCCGACAGCACCGCCGGTTTTTCACCCAGCATAATACCGTAGGTAATCAGCGACGCCGCTGCATCCATCACGTACGCGTTACCCGCAATACGTGCCAACGGCTCTTCAATACCTTCCATCTTACCGATAGAGATTTTGAACTGGCGACGAATGTGCGCATACGCGCCGGTTGCCATTGCGACCGATTTCACGCCGCCCGTCGAGTTAGACGGCAGGGTAATACCGCGTCCCACGGACAGACATTCCACCAGCATGCGCCAGCCCTGACCGGCCATTTTTGGGCCACCGATGATGTAATCAATCGGTACGAAGACATCTTTGCCCAGCGTCGGACCGTTCTGGAACGGCACGTTCAGCGGGAAGTGTCGACGCCCAATTTGTACGCCTGGCGTTGACGTTGGGATCAGCGCACAGGTAATGCCGAGATCTTCTTCACCACCCAGCAGTTTTTCCGGGTCGGAGAGTTTAAATGCCAGACCCAGTACGGTAGCGATAGGCGCCAGGGTGATATAACGCTTATTCCAGGTCAGGCGCATACCCAGCACCTGCTGGCCCTGCCAGTCGCCCATACAAACCACGCCGGTATCAGGGATCGCGCCTGCGTCGGAACCCGCTTCCGGGCTGGTCAGAGCAAAGCAGGGGATCTCCTGACCACGTGCCAGACGCGGCAGGTAATGATTCTTCTGCTCTTCGGTGCCGTAATGCTGCAGCAGTTCGCCAGGGCCTAAGGAGTTAGGTACGCCAACGGTGATCGCCAGGATCCCGGAAACGCCGGAGAGTTTCTGCAGAACGCGAGCCTGAGCATACGCGGAGAATTCCAGCCCGCCGTACTCTTTCTTAATGATCATCGCGAAGAAGCGGTGTTCTTTCAGATACGCCCACAGTTCCGGCGGCAGATCCGCGAGTTCATGGGTGATCTGGAAGTCGTTCGCCATGCGGCAGGCTTCTTCCACCGGGCCGTCAATAAACGCTTGTTCTTCAGCTGTCAGATGCGGCTGAGGATAGTTATGCAGTTTTTTCCAGTCTGGCTTGCCCTGGAACAGGTCGCCTTCCCACCAGGTTGTACCGGCATCAATCGCCTCTTTCTCAGTGCGCGACATCGGCGGCATGACTTTACGGAAACCGCGGAACACTGGCGCAGAGATCATGGATTTGCGCATTGGCGTAAAGTTAAACGGTACGAGGAGAATGGCCAGAGGAACCAGCAGCCAGATTGACCACAGGCCAACCACGCCAAGCGCAGCTGTCCAGGCGAGCAAAATTAAGCTGCTGAGGAATAAGCTCACGCGGTGATAAAACAGAACGCTGAGCAGAACAACCGTAGCGATAATACTCAAAATCATCATAACGAAAAGCTCCCTTGCTTGTAGGAGGTCTGACCACTTGTGATGATATGGTTGTAGTGGATGTAAATTCTTTTAGCAATGCGTTTACAAAATAATTACAACAAAGCTCACATTGTTGCTGTTTTAACCGGCACAAAAAATCAAAAGCCGCAGCCATTCCTGTGGCTTGTGCTTCTCGCTGGTAGCGCTATCCGGTACACTGCATCTTGTCATTTACATTCATGCTGAAGGATATCCTCATGTACCAGGATCTTATTCGTAACGAACTGAGCGAAGCGGCGGAAACGCTGGCTAATTTTCTTAAAGATGACGCCAATATTCACGCCATTCAGCGCGCGGCGGTCCTGTTGGCAGACAGCTTTAAAGCTGGCGGTAAGGTACTTTCTTGCGGTAACGGCGGTTCCCATTGCGATGCGATGCACTTCGCCGAAGAGCTGACCGGACGTTATCGCGAAAACCGCCCAGGCTACCCGGCGATCGCTATCTCTGATGTCAGCCATATCTCCTGCGTCAGCAACGATTTCGGTTACGATTATGTCTTCTCCCGCTACGTTGAAGCCGTGGGTCGCGAAGGCGATGTCCTGTTAGGCATCTCTACTTCGGGTAACTCCGGTAACGTGATTAAAGCGATTGCCGCAGCGCGTGAGAAAGGGATGAAAGTCATCACCCTGACTGGTAAAGATGGCGGCAAAATGGCGGGCAGCGCGGATATCGAAATTCGCGTGCCGCACTTTGGCTATGCTGACCGCATTCAGGAAATTCATATCAAAGTGATCCATATCCTGATCCAGTTGATCGAAAAAGAGATGGTGAAGTAAGAAGGCTATTTTATTTGCCATTTTGAATCCGGGCAGTGCCCGAAATCTTCACGTACTACGTGTACGCTCCGGTTTCCGCGCGCTGTCCGAATCTAAACTGGCTGCAACAATTACGCCTTCCCGCTTAAAGGCGTTTGTGGAGGTGATGTATGTGCGAACTGCTCGGGATGAGCGCCAATGTGCCAACCGATATCTGCTTTAGCTTCACCGGGCTGGTTCAGCGCGGCGGAGGTACCGGGCCGCACAAAGACGGCTGGGGTATTACGTTTTATGAAGGTAAGGGTTGCCGTACGTTTAAAGATCCGCAACCCAGCTTTAATTCGCCTATCGCCAAACTGGTACAAGACTATCCCATCAAATCCTGTTCCGTGATTGCCCATATTCGTCAGGCGAATCGTGGCGAAGTGGCATTGGAAAATACCCATCCATTTACGCGTGAACTGTGGGGACGTAACTGGACGTACGCTCATAATGGACAGCTCAGCGGCTATAAATCGCTGGAAACCGGTAATTTCCGTCCGGTCGGGGAAACCGACAGCGAAAAAGCTTTCTGCTGGCTGCTCCACAAGCTAACTGAACGTTATCCGCGTACGCCTGGCAATATGACGGCAGTGTTTAAATATATCGCGATGCTGGCAGGAGAATTGCGTGAGAAGGGCGTCTTCAACATGCTGTTGTCTGACGGGCGTTATGTGATGGCTTTCTGCTCGACCAACCTGTTTTGGATCACCCGTCGTGCGCCGTTTGGCGTGGCGACACTGCTGGATCAGGATGTGGAAATCGATTTTAGCTCAGAGACCACACCCAATGATGTGGTCACCGTGATTGCCACTCAGCCGCTAACCGGCAATGAAACCTGGCAAAAGATTATGCCAGGCGAGTGGGCGTTATTTTGTCTCGGGGAGCGTATAGTTTGATGCCAGTTGCGGCTGAACCACTTCGTGGCTCAACGGCTTGCTGATAACGTAACGGCCATCGACGACGGAAACGGTCGGTGGCTTACGCGTTTGTTCAAAGTAATCGTAGCCAGGCTTTAGCTGCGCCCAGAATTCTTTGTAATACGAGAACTTATGGCGCTGCATGTTGGCATCGGTCATGCGGAATGGATAAATGCTAACCTGCACGCTGGACTGCCCAAACACCAGTGCGCCGGTGACAAACTGGAAAATCTCATCAATGCCGTTGTCGGTCATTGCGTAGCAGCCGACGGAAACGCAGGCGCCGTGGATCATCAGGTATTTACCTTCATAACCGTGTGCGCGGTCGTAGGCGTTAGGGAAACCAATGTTAATCGCTTTATAAAAGCGGCTATCCGGTTTCAGCTGTCCGCGCTGTACGCTGTAAAACCCTTCCGGGCTTTTGAAATCGCCCTGACGCTGTTTCGGACCTAAGCCGCCGGAATAATTGCAGATCTTATAGCTGTCGAGCAATTGATACTGTTCGCCCATCTTGACGTACAGATCCAGCGTTCGCTCTTCTTTGAAGATCTGGATATAGACGGGGGAGCCCATTAATTGCTGCTTATATTCTTTGCTGACAGGCGTAGTCGGGCTGCTGCTGCTCAGCAAACCGGCAAATGAAACGCACGGCAATAAAAGCATCGCAAGAAAAAATGCGATTTTACGCATACTGCTTATTCCTTGATAAAACGATTACACACGCCAGGACGGCTAAAAGAGTTCCCAAATCGGATAAATCTGGATCTGGAGCGCTCACATTATCACCCAGAGAGTTTTTCGCAAGTCTCTCGTGCGGCGTTTACACTTTAGATTTTCTTTATACGGAAAATTGTGCTTAAAGGCAGTCAGAAACTGACGTATTTTGCGGGTTAGCGCACGTCATTTAGTCTTCTGAGTGCAGAATTCCTAATATATTGAATTTAAAAAATTAATAATTTAATAATCGAATATTAAAATGGAATGCCCGGCAATAGCGGTAGACTGCGGCGAACGTGTTTGATTAGGTAGTGTTATTTTCATGTCTTTTGTCTCTGCGCCCCGACGCTTTTTGCCGGGTCTGCTGTCTTTGTGTGTTGTGTTGTCCTCGCCGTCTGTCGCCAAAGTTCAGCCCCTCTTATCTGACGCCCATTTAAGCTATGCGGCGCAATTACGCATGCGTAACCGCGCCCGGCTGCTGAAGCAGTACCACGCGCAGGTAAAAAAGCAGGCAAGTTATGTGGTGGAAGGTAATGCGCAAAGTAAAAGCGCGCTGCGCCAGCAAAACAGGACGCTGATTAAACAGCACCCGGAGTGGTTCCCGGGGCCACTAAAAGCGAGCGATCAACGCTGGCAGGAGCTGGCTGAGAATGACCATTTTCTCAGTAGCGATCATCTGCACAACATAACCGAAGTGGCAATCCACCGTCTTGAGCAGCAGTTAGGTAAACCCTATTTGTGGGGCGGGACCAGCCCGGAACAAGGCTTTGACTGTAGCGGGCTGATCTTTTATGCCTACAACAAAATTCTGGCAGCAAAATTGCCACGTACGGCGAATGAAATGTATCACTATCGGCGGGCGACCATCGTTGCTAATCGCGACCTTCGTCGTGGTGATTTATTGTTCTTTCATATTCACAGTCGGGATATTGCCGATCATATGGGCGTCTATTTGGGGCAGGGACAATTTATTGAATCGCCGCGTACGGGAGAAACGATTCGGGTGAGCAATTTATCCGATGACTTCTGGCAGGATCATTATCTCGGCGCCCGTCGTATTCTGACGGAAAATACCATTCTGTAATCAAAAAGGCGGTGCGAATGGCACCGCCTCGTCAGGGGTTAACTCAACGCCCCCATAATCTTTAATTCCAGCTCATCCGGAACTTCGTTATATGACAACACCTGTAAGCCTGGTGCAAACAGGCGCGCATAGCGCGCAAGCAGAGGACGTAGCTGCGGTGCGACCAGCAGTACCGGCTCTTTACCCGCGGCTTTCATCTGTTCTTTAATCTGCGGCATATTGGTCTGGAACTGATTTAGCATATTAGGATCGACCGGTACGCTATCGAGCACCACTTTGCCGCTTTGCTGAGCCTGATTCACTACATTAGCCAGCAGATTCTCCAGCTCATTATTCAGCGTGTAGACCGCCAGCTCATCTTTGCGCACAAACGGATGGGTAATGCTGCGACGGAGCGCCAGACGCACATCTGCCGTCAACAGAATATGATCTTTAGTGACGGCGCTACTGGCGACCAGTACGGTGGCAATGGTAACGATATCGCGCAGCGGCACGCCTTCTACCAGCAGCGCCCGATAAACCTTCAAGAGCTGGCTGTAATTCAGCGCCGCGCTCAGATCTTCCGCCAGACGGGGGGCCATCGAAGAGAGGCGGTTATGCAGTTGGGTAATATCATCGTAGTTAAACAGGTCGGGAATAAAGTTGCGAATGACCTTATTTACATGCGTCGCAATGACGCTGGCACTATCAATGACCTGATACCCCATATTTAGCGCTTTGGCTTTTTGCGCCGGGACAATCCACGTCACCGGCATACCATAGGCCGGATCGTGGCCTAAAACACCATCGATCTCGCCATACGTTTCACTGGAGGGCAGCGCCATCAGCTTATCTGAGGGAATATCGGCCTCATCAGCTTTGATCCCATTGATAAAAATGGCGTACTGGGTCGGTTTTAGACGGAAGTTTTCGCGGATGCGAATTTCCGGGAGCAGCACGCCGTTAGTGTCTGAGATAACCTGCCGTACACCGCGAATACGTTGAGTGAGCGGATTCCCTTTGGATTTGTCTACCAGCGATACCAGCTTGTACCCCAGGCTCAGGCTGATTGGCTCGATCAAAGGAATAGTTTCCCAACTGACCTGTTGCTCGGTGGTTTCAACGATGGTTTTGGTCAGCGTCTCAAGATTTTTCTCTTCAGTTTCAGCCACCTTCGGGCGCTTGCTCATACGCCAGGCGGTGAACCCCATCAGGGCGCTGAACACCAGGAACGGGAAATGCGGCATTCCCGGTACCACCGCCAGTACAAACATAATGCTGGTGGCGGTATAGAGTACGGAGGGGCTGGCCAGCAGTTGGCTACGCACGTCTGTGGCGATATCACCGCTGTCGCTCACGCGTGTAACGATAATCGCCGCTGCCGTCGACAGCAGCAGAGACGGGATCTGGGCGACCAGACCGTCGCCGATGGTCATCAGTACGTATTGCTGGAAGGCGGCTTCGGCGCTTAGATCGTATTTAAAAATACCGATACAGACGCCGCCTATCAGGTTGATGGCCAGGATCATCATCCCGGCGATGGCATCACCGCGTACGAACTTCGACGCACCGTCCATTGCGCCATAGAAATCCGCTTCGCCCGCCACATCTTTACGTCGCGCCTGCGCCTGGGCCTGATTAATCAGGCCTGCGTTCAGATCGGCATCGATCGCCATCTGCTTCCCGGGCATGGCGTCCAGCGTAAAGCGGGCCGAAACCTCGGAGATACGCTCGGCACCCTTGGTAACCACGATAAAGTTGATGATCATCAGGATGATGAACACCACAAAACCGACGACAAAGTTACCGCCGATCACCACCTGACCAAAGGACTCAATCACCTTACCGGCAGCGCCTGCGCCCATATGGCCGTGCAGTAACACCACGCGCGTTGATGCTACGTTCAGCGTCAAGCGCATTAAGGTGGTGATCAGCAAAATGGTCGGGAACAGGCTGAATTCGAGCGGGCGTTTCGCGGAAACGGCCACCAACAGCACCATCACCGCCAGCACGATGTTAAAGGTGAACAGAATATCCAGCACGGCCGGTGGTAATGGCAGGATCACCATCGCCAGGATAGACAGTATGACCAGCGGAATGCCGATGTTACCGTTACGCAGCAACGCGAGGAATTGTTTAGTTGTTTTCGGCATCCAGTTTAAGAACCTCTTTTGGAATGGAAATATGTCTGTTCAGCGAAGGGCGTGCTTGTGAACCGTCACGCCAGTGCTTCATTTGCAGTACATAGGTCAGGACGTGTGCTATCGCCCGATAAAGTTGAAATGGGATCTGTTGATTGACCTGGGTGGTGTAATAAACGGAGCGCGCCAGCTTAGGAAATTCAACAATCTCAATATTGCTCTCCGCCGCCACCTGACGGATATACAGCGCGATTTCATCGGTGCCTTTGGCGACAACGAAGGGTGCGGCGGCGCGCGACTGGTCATACTGTAGCGCCACGGCATAGTGGGTTGGGTTGGTGATCACCACATCGGCTTTTGGCACCACCTTGCGAATTTGCCCCATCGCCATTTGCCGTTGCAGGCGACGGATTCTGGCCCGTACCTCCGGCTTACCTTCCTGATTTTTATACTCTTCCTTCACTTCCTGTTTGGTCATCTTCAACCCTTTGGTGAACATTTTTTTCGCCAGAGGAACATCAATCAGAGCGAAAAAAATAAACAGGATGACAAAGTTGCGCATGATGCTGCTGTACAGCGCCAGGCCATCGCTGACGGCCTGTTTGAAATACAGCTCCTGTAACCCCAGAAAGGCGGCAACGTTATTGCGCACGCTAATCCACAGCATCACCAGCAGCACAATCGCTTTGAGCGTCATCTTGCCGGTGTCCACCAGATGGTCGGTGGAAAACAGACGGCCAATCCCTTTGAGCGGGCTTAATTTGCTAAAGTCCGGCAAAATTTTCTTCGGCAGGAACAGCCAGCCTCCGGGAATCAGCGAGGCAAACAGCGCGGCAACCGGCATGGGTAACAGCGTCAGGATGAACTTGGCTAAAATCAGCAGATGGTGCTCAAGGAACTGGCCGATAATGTCTGGATCATTAATGTTCTGCGCATACTGATGCACACTGATAAAGCTTTCGCGGACAAAATCTTCATACCAGGGGAAGCTGCTGGAGATCACCATAAACGCGGCAAACAGACTGGCGGCAAGCCCCATATCTTTTGAGCGCGGAATTTGCCCCTCTTGCCTGGCTTTGCGAAGTTTTTGCGCCGAGGGTTTTTCTGTTTTTTCTTCGCTGCTGCTATCCGCCATAGTGCCCCTTGAGCGCGTCAAGTTGCTGCAAGACGAAATTTGCCAGGTGCAAATAGTGGTCGGGCAGGTTGTAAAGCAGAGTCGCAAAGCAGACAAGACCCGCCAGCATGTTGATCGGAAAACCTAATGAGTACAGGTTGAGCGGAGGCGCAATGCGGTTCAGCAGGCCAAAGCAGCCCTGGACAATCAACATGATAAAGGTTGTCGGCAGCGCCAGCAGGGTGGCCGCGGCAAACACCCAGCCCAGCCCCAGGGAAATGGTGCGCAAAGATTGTGGATGCAGCGCATTACCAATCGGCCAGTAAGTAAAGCCTTTGAATAAAATGCTCACCAGCAGCAAATGCCCATCCATCGCAAAGAACAGGATCACCGCGTAGATGTTGATCATCTCCGCCAGTACCGTCGTTGATGCGCCGCTGCTGGGGTCGTTCATCACCGCCATGCTCATCCCCATATTGAAAGAGAGGATCTGGCCGGCCAGCTGCAGCGCTAAAAATAAAAACTGCAGCATCAGGCCGAAAAGCATGCCCCACAGAAACTGCTCTGCGGTCAAAATAATGCTGTTGATCGACAGCAGGCTGTCAGGAACCGGATGGGGAATAAGCGGCGTAATGATAAAGGCCAGCGCCAGGGACAAAATTATGCGTATTCGCACCGTGAGCGCCGCGTTATCCAGTACCGGCGCGTAGTGAATAAACGCCATAATGCGCACGAATGGAAACCACATGCCCAGTATCAGGTTACTTAACTGTGTAACGTCTGTTTCGCGCATGTCAGTGCACCAGAATGGCGGCCTGAGTGAACAGATGCACGCAGAGATCGCTTAACTGGACGATCATCCATTTTCCGCTAATGCCCAAAACTGCGAGGGTGACGATAAGCCTGGGCAAAAAGCTGAGCGTTTGTTCGTTAATCTGCGTAACGGCCTGAAAAATGCTGACCAGCATCCCCACCAGCAGGCTGGGAACGACCAACACGCAGACTAAAATGATCACGACTTTTATGCCGCTGGCGACGATATCTGCGGCTACATCAATGGTTAACATATCCGATCTCCGTTAGCCCAGCCCCAGACCGCGAATACTGGAGGTCAGCGTACCGACGGTCAGCGCCCAGCCGTCAATAAGCACAAACAGCATCAGCTTAAAGGGGAGGGAAACGATCAGCGGTGACAGCATCATCATCCCCATCGCCATCAGCACGCTGGCGACGATCAGGTCGATCACCAGGAACGGGATGTAAATCATGAAGCCTATCTGGAAGGCGGTTTTAAGTTCGCTCAGCACATACGCCGGAACGATAATGGAGAGATCCTGATCGGCTGCATTACCTTTCGCGTTGGCGATCGTCATGATCTGCGCAATCGCTTTTTTGTTGGTCTGCGCCAGCATAAAGCGCTTCAGGGGCGAGGCGGCGGTGCTCAGGGCGTCAGGGAGTGTGATTTGATCGTTTTCAAAAGGCACAACCGCGTGGTCGTAAATGTTGATCCAGACCGGACGCATCACCAGCATGGTTAACGACAGCGCAATGCCTATCAGTATGCGGTTGGGTGGCGTTTGCTGTAGCCCCAACGCCTGGCGCAGCAGGGAGAGAACAATAATAAAACGCGTAAAGCAGGTCATCATCAGTACCAGGGTTGGCAGAATGCCCACCAGGGTCATCAGGATCAGGACCTGGATTTTTACGCTGTATTCCTGGCTATTACCGTGTGAAATCACATTCAGCAACGGGATATCTCCCCCTTGCGCGCAGGCAAAGGGAGAAAGGATGAGTAATGAGATACCCAGTATGAGCGTGAGGGTTGGTGCGCGTTTCATGGTGCCAGGTCGTTGATTTCATGCGTGTTGAATTCAAGGACGCGCAGGCCATATTTTTCATTGACCACCACCACTTCAGCCTTGCCCAGCAGGATGTTATTAACCTTAATATCCAGCGGTTCACCGGCAAGCTTGTCCATCTCAATGACGGTGTCGTCATCAATGTTCAGCAGATCGGACAGCATCACTTCCACGGATGACACTTCCAGCGTTAGCGTGACCGGAATACGTTTGAGTAATGACATCGACTCGGAAAAGCGGTCTTCTAAACGCGCCACCAACGTTTCTGTTGCCGACGGTGCCGTTGGCGTGGTTGTTTCGGGCGCTAACTCGAAACCTTGCTCTAAAATATCTTCTGGCTTACTCATAGGATTTCTCCGTCTTGCTCGTTAATTCGGATAAAAACAGTTTGTCTTTGTCCTCTACGATCAGGGCATTAAATAATTCGGATTTCCCAATATAAACAGGGAAAGTTTCAGGCATTGCGATAGGTAAAATATCCCCGGGTTTAATTGTCGTCAGGTCAGCGACATTGAGGGGAATTTCTGCAATCTTGACGTTCATGGTCAGCGGCAGCGTATGAATGATTTCTTTAATCAGCGTTTTTTTACGCATCTCAACATTGGCTTTATCAACCTGCTTTTTCTTCTCGCCGTGCTCGCTACGGCGGATTAAATTCAGAATGTAATCGGTATGGGAATCATCCAGTAAGATGCGGAAACTGCAATTCTCCTCATCACCTAAAACAAAAGTGAGCTGATAAGCCCAATGTGTTTGTACAGTACTGCTGTCAGGTTTAAGCGTCAGCGGAATGCCTGATATGTTTTTATTAAAGATGATATTACTAATATCCAGCGCCAGCCTGCTTCTCAGCCGGGTTTCCGTCTTGGTTGGTAAATCATCTTCTGAATTTTCGTCTGCAAGCGATGAAGTCAGGCCATAAAAGTTACCTAATAACATTAACAATAACGCGCGATCGATATCAAAAGCCAAATGTCCAACCTGCGAGACTAATAACTCAGCGCTTTTATTGATAACGTCCATCTCACATTGTATTTTTCTGAGTGTTATATTTGTGCGATGTTTTTTCAGAAAATAGTTTCCGAGATGTGATTCAATTGTATCAAAATTACCCGTAAACATAGTCGGCAGACGATGATAAGGACGCCCAAGCCGGTTGCCTTCAAGTTTAAAGATTCCGGGCGTTTGACTATATTTCAGCATGGTACGCTTTCTCAGCTGTAATTTCTGGGGCGGATGAGTTGATATCAAATCCCGCGGTTATAAAAGAAAATACTACTCCATTTAATTTATGGTTCATCCTTGACGCTTTCTCATATTGTTGAAGTCCATTAGATATGAAATGCAGTACCTACTCTCGTCTCTGATGTAGGGCTGGACATTAGATATTTTACCTCTCTCCTCTGCAAGTTATTAATGGTGTCAGGTTATAATTAAAAAATAATTAATTACGTATACGTGATGCTCCCCGCTAATCCTCTTACCTTGGTAAGGCACGTCTTGTGTGCCTTGTTTTCATACTGCTACATCCATAACTTGTTGTTTTTTATGTAATAATAATTTTATTATCTTTTAATTTAAGATTGTTAAAGGCGCCGGTGTTACTATTTTTTTAGGAAAAACCCTATTTTGAAATAGTCTTCGATAGGGCTGCCCTTTGATGGGGCGGTAAAACATGAGCAAGGATGGGATTAAAACATGGCACGGGCGATATCTATTATTCGATGATTGTGCTTTGGAATGATTTGTATATTTCTCGTAACGGATGTTAACTTTACTTCTAAGTGTAAAATAATCATGTTTGAACTTATTGCCGAAGCAGCCTCCAGTATCAATGTTTTTTCAATGGCAAGGCGTATTGCTGCGTTTAATGTTCCAGTGCTTATCCATGGTGAAACCGGTACTGGTAAAGAATGTATCGCCAAATTTATCCATTCAATTACGTTTGCGCAGGAGCCACAGGCCCCCTATATCGGGGTGAACTGTGCCGCTATCCCTGAAAATATGCTCGAAGCCACGTTGTTTGGTTATGACAAAGGGGCATTCACCGGAGCAGTGGCGACCGTGCCGGGGAAAATGGAATTAGCCAATAACGGTACATTATTACTGGATGAGATTGGCGATATGCCTTTAGCGCTACAGGCTAAAATATTGCGTGTATTGCAGGAGCAACAGGTTGAGCGCTTAGGCAGTAACCGTTTAATCAAACTGAACTTCCGTTTAATTGCCTGTACCAATAAAAATCTTGAAGAAGAAGTGGCTGCAGGACGCTTCAGAGAAGATCTCTATTATCGGTTGTCAGTTATTCCGTTGACGATGCCGCCGCTGCGCGAGCGTATGGAAGACATTATTCCGCTGGCGGAGTCGTTTATCAAAAAATACTCCACGGTACTGGTTAAAAATATCAAGCTTTCTGAATCATCACGCCGGGCGTTACTCAGCTACGAATGGCCGGGGAACGTGCGTCAACTTGAGAACGCTATCCAACGGGGAATGATCCTGAATCGTGATGGTGTCATTTATCCCGATACCTTAGGTCTGCCATCCATTGAATCTGATTCCTGGAGCGAACCGCAATGGCAGCCAAAGCCCAGTATGCCAATAACGACCAGCGATAATCTGGGTCAGCATGGCCGTAGCGCGCAGTATCAATATATCGCTGACCTGATGCGTAAATATCAGGGTAATAAAACAAAAATTGCTGATTTATTAGGCATTACCCCACGCGCGCTTCGTTATCGTCTGGCGTCAATGCGAAAACAGGGAATAGAGATCTTTTCCTGAATCAGTCTGTGGTAGCGAGAACGCTTTTTTAATTTTAAGAGTAGGTCATGAGCATAAATACGATAGCCCCAGCCAGTACGATGCAGACGCAAATGATGCAGGACATGCAGCAGATGAAAGCGGTCGCTCAGGCGCCTGTCCTTTCGCCAATGCAGATTAACGCCGTGGGCGCCCAGTCGGCATCATCTCCGGTCTCGTTCGACCACGTCATGCAAGGCGCGCTGAATCATGTTGATCAATTTCAGCAGGTCGCGGAGCAAAAACAAACGGCCATTGAGATGGGGAAAAGCGACGACCTGGCGGGGGCCATGATTGCCAGTCAGCAGGCATCGTTATCGTTTTCTGCTCTGGTTCAGGTCAGAAATAAAGTCGCTTCCGGATTCAATGACCTGATGAGCATGTCAGTCTAACGCTATGAATGAATTAATAAAAAAACTCACTCAGTTTTTACCCTCGTTCTCTTTTCGCCTGGATGGTAATAAACGTCTGGCGTTACTGGCGGCAGCGGCCATTGCGGCGACAGCCATTATTGTCAGCGTGCTGTGGAACAGCAATCACGGCTATGTTTCGCTGTACGGTAGTCAGGAACATCTCCCGGTTTCACAAATAGTCACCGTGCTGGATGGTGAAAAGCTGGAATATCGTATCGACCCGCAAAGCGGGCAAATTCTGGTTCCGGAAGAGGCGCTGTCGAAAACGCGGATGACGCTGGCGGCGAAAGGCGTGCAAGCCATGCTGCCCAGCGGCTACGAGCTGATGGATAAAGACGAAGTGCTGGGCGCCAGTCAGTTTGTGCAGAACGTCCGCTATAAGCGGAGCCTGGAAGGTGAACTGGCGCAGAGCATCATGACGCTGGACGCCGTCGAGAGCGCCCGCGTGCATCTGGCGCTGAATGAAGAGAGTTCATTTGTCGTCAGCGATGAGCCACAAAACAGCGCTTCAGTAGTAGTGCGTCTGCATTATGGCAGCAAGCTGGACATGGACCAGGTAAATGCCATTGTGCATCTGGTGTCCGGCAGTGTGCCTAATTTGAATGCGTCGAAGGTTAGCGTTGTCGACCAGGCGGGGAATTTACTGTCCGACGGCATTGGCGCGGGAGAAGCCGTTTCTGCGGCGACGCGTAAGCGCGACCAGATCCTCAAAGATATTCAGGATAAGACCCGCGCCAGTCTCGCCAATGTCCTCGACTCGCTGGTCGGAACCGGCAATTACCGCGTGAGCGTGATGCCAGATCTCGATCTGAGCAATATCGATGAAACCCAGGAGCACTACGGTGACACGCCGAAGGTTAATCGTGAAGAAACGGTACTCGATAGTGATACCAACCAAATCGCCATGGGGATCCCCGGCTCGCTGAGCAATCGTCCTCCGTTGGCGGCAAACCAGGTGGGAAATGGCGCCACAGGGACGACGCCTGAGGATTCTCGCCAGCCAGCCGCGCTGTCAAAACATAGCGAGAACAAACGCGACTACTCCTGGGACCGTAGCGTTGAACATATCCAGCACCCTGGATTCGACATCAAACGTTTAAATGTGGCCATAGTCCTCAACCAGAGCGCGCCGGCATTAAAGAACTGGAAACCGGAACAAACCACGCAGCTGACGGCGCTGTTGAATAACGCTGCCGGGATTGATGCAAAGCGTGGCGACAATCTGTCCTTATCCCTGCTCAACTTTGTGCCGCAGTCGATCCCCGTCGAGCCGACGCTGCCTTTATGGAAGGATGACAGCATTCTGGCCTGGGTTCGCTTAATTGGCTGTGGCCTGCTGGCGTTACTGCTGCTGCTGTTTGTCGTGCGCCCGGTCATGAAACGTTTGACTGTCGAGCGCCGCCGGACCTCTACGCCTGAACTGGCGCTGGACGCCGCACCGATCGCGATCCCTGCGGACAAGCCCCATTTTGCGGCTGCTGAAGATGAACGCAAAAATATCGAACTGCCTTCTTTCCCTGGTGACGACAGCCTGCCTTCGCAGAGTTCCGGCCTGGAAGTGAAGCTGGAGTTCCTGCAAAAACTGGCGATGAGCGACACCGATCGCGTAGCTGAAGTTCTCAGACAATGGATTACCAGCAATGAGCGAATTGACAATAAATAACGGCAGTAACAACAGCTACCTGGAACAGGCCGCAATTTTATTGCTGTGTCTGGGCGAGGAGGCGGCAGCCACGGTGATGCAAAAGCTCAGCCGTGAAGAGGTGGTTCGTCTGAGTGAAAACATGGCGCGTCTGTCTGGCGTGAAAACCAGCATGGCGAAAAAAGTGATCAATAACTTTTTTGATGAGTTCCGCGAGCAGAGCGGCATCAACGGTGCCTCGCGTTCCATGCTGCAAGGGATCCTCAATAAAGCGCTGGGAACAGAAATCGCCAGCAGCGTGATCAACGGCATTTATGGTGATGAGATCCGCTCGCGGATGGCGCGTTTACAGTGGGTGGAACCGCGCCAGTTGGCGATACTGATCTCAGAAGAACATTTGCAATTGCAGGCCGTCTTCCTTGCCTTCCTGACGCCGGAGATCTCGGCCACGGTACTGTCTTACATGAATGAGTCGGTGCAAAACGAGATCCTCTATCGGGTTGCCAAGCTCAACGATGTGAATCGCGATGTTGTGGATGAGCTGGATCGGTTGATCGAACGTGGGCTGTCGGTGCTGTCCGAACATGGTTCGAAAGTGAAGGGGATCAAGCAGGCCGCGGATATCGTTAACCGCTTCCAGGGTAACCAACAGGTGATCCTCGATCAGTTGCGTGAACGCGATGAAGATGTTCTTGAGCAGTTGCAGGACGAAATGTACGACTTCTTTATCCTGAGCCGCCAAAGTGATGAGGTGCGCCGTCGTCTCCTTGATGAAGTGCCGATGGAAGACTGGGCTGTGGCGCTGAAAGGTACCGAAGCGCTGTTGCGCCGGTCGATTTATGCCGTGATGCCTAAGCGTCAGGTACAACAGCTGGAGGCGATAACGTCGCGCCTGGGTCCGGTTCCGGTGAGCCGTATTGAACAGATCCGCCGTGAAATCATGGGGATTGCCCGCGAGCTTGAGGAAGCGGGTGAAATTCAGCTACAGCTGTTTGCTGAACAGACGGCGGAGTAACACATGGCGATTGAAACCATTCGTGGTCGTTACCGACTGCACCGCTTTCCTCCTCGCCAGCGCCATTTGCAGGCTGAACAGCTCACGCCGGGGATCACGCCTGCGGATTATCAGCGCCAACTGATGGACGGCTTCCAGGAAGGCCTGCAAAAAGGTTTTGAACAGGGGATGACGGAAGGTCAGGAGCAGGGCTTTCAGGAAGGTCATCAGAAGGGACACGATGAAGGCCGTCGTCAGGGATACACTGAAGGCAGCCTGGCCGGGCAGCAGGAAGGGCGTAAGCAGTTTGAGCAAGCAGCGCAACCGCTGGAAGCCATCACTGGCAAAGTGAACGACTACCTGGCGCACATTCAGCGTAAACAGCGGGAAGACCTGCTGCAACTGGTTGAAAAGGTCACTCGCCAGGTGATTCGTTGCGAGCTGGCGCTGCAACCGACGCAGTTACTGTCGCTGGTTGAAGAGGCGATTTCGGCCTTTCCTGCGATGCCTGAGTCGCTGCAGGTCCTGCTAAGTCATGAAGAATTTAACCGCATTAAAGATGCAGCCCCGGAGAAGGTCGCTGAATGGGGGCTGACCCCATCACCCGATCTTCAGGCGGGCGAGTGTCGGGTGATTACCGATAAATCCGAGCTGGATATTGGCTGCGAACATCGACTCGACCAGTGCATGTCGGCGCTCAAAGAGTCGCTTTTGCCGGAGCCGACGGGTGAGTGACCTGTCCAGCGTTGACAACGCGCTGCGTTCCATTGAGTCGATCCCTTTAGCCCGGGTTGCCGGGCGACTGGTGCGCGTAAACGGCATTTTGCTGGAGAGCGTGGGCTGTCCGCTGGCGACCGGCCAGCTGTGCCGCGTCGAAAGCGCCGACCATACGTTGATCGACGCGCAGGCGGTGGGGTTTAACCGCGATATCACCTACCTGATGCCCTTCAAGCATCCCGTCGGACTAATGGCGGGTGCGCGCGTTTTCCCCGAAGAAAAAACCCAGGAGATCCTGATCAGCGAAAGCTGGCTGGGGCGGGTAGTTAATGGCCTGGGCGAACCGCTGGATGCCAAAGGGCGTCTGACGGGCAATGACGTATTGCCGCCTCAGGCACCTTCCATTAACCCCCTCACGCGTCGGTCGGTGAACCAACCGCTGGATGTTGGCGTTAAAGCAATCAACGGTCTGCTAACTATCGGCAAAGGCCAGCGTGTGGGCTTGATGGCCGGCAGCGGCGTGGGAAAAAGCGTACTGCTGGGGATGATCACCCGCCAGACCAAGGCCGACATCGTGGTGGTGGGGTTAATTGGCGAGCGTGGCCGCGAGGTGAAGGAGTTTATCGATCACGCTCTGGGCGCGGAAGGGTTGGCAAAATCAATTATCGTGGCGGCGCCTGCGGATGAGTCGCCGTTAATGCGTTTGAAAGCCACCGAGCTTTGCCACTCTATTGCCGCCTGGTTTCGCGATCGCGGACATCACGTTTTGCTGCTGGTGGATTCGTTAACCCGTTATGCCATGGCGCAGCGCGAGATTGCGTTGTCACTGGGTGAACCTCCGGCGACGAAAGGCTATCCACCGTCGGCGTTCGGCATGATCCCAAAGCTTGTGGAAAGCGCTGGCAACAGTGAAAGCGATGGGTCAATGACCGCCATTTATACGGTGTTGGCGGAAGGAGACGATCAGCAGGATCCGATCGTCGACTGCGCGCGTGCGGTGCTGGACGGGCACATTGTTCTGACCCGTAAGCTGGCGGAGGCCGGACATTATCCGGCTATTGATATCGGGCAGTCGATCAGTCGATGCATGACCCAGGTAACTCCCCACGCGCACCAGCAGTCGGCCCGCCTGCTCAAACAGAACTATGCCGCCTATATGGAAATTAAGCCGCTGATCCCGTTGGGCGGATATGTTGCAGGAGCCGATCCCGGCGTGGATAAGGCCGTCAAAGTGTTCCCCGCCATTGAGCGTTTTCTGCGCCAGGAAGTCAGTGAACCGGCCTCTCTGGAGCTGGTGCAAAGCCGCTTACAGGCCCTTTTCCCGCAGGCAAAGAAAACGGAAGGTAAATAATCATGCGGCAAATTATCGATACCCTGGTGCAACTGCAGCGCCTGCGGGATAAATCAGTCAAAGATATGACGGTACAGCTGGCTAAACAGCAACAAGTTTGCATCGGTTTTGACAATAATATCAAAGCGCTGGGCTACCTGATTCAAAAAACCGGCACCGGCGTGGAGGTGCCTTGCGTTGAATCGCTCAAAAATGTGACCGGATATAAAGGCACGCTGCGCACGGTTATTGCCTGGCAAGAGCAGGAGAAAACGCTGGCTAAAATCAAAGAACAGCGTATTCAGAAAAACCTGGTGTCAGCGGCATGTGAAGAGAAAATTGTCGCCATGACGCTCGATGATAAGCGCGATGAACTGAGCAATGAGGCACTGGTTAAAGAGCAAAAAGCCGTAGATGAAATTGCCGCACAATGCTGGCTAAGACAGAAGACGCTGGGAGTGATATGAAAACGATCATTACTTTCGGCACCTTTGATGTTTTTCATATCGGGCATTTGCGTATTCTGCAACGTGCCGGACAGTTGGGGGAGCGACTGATCGTCGGTATCTCTTCAGATGCGCTAAATATGCAGAAAAAAGGCCGGATGCCGGTTTACAGCCAAAGCGATCGCATGGGGATTGTTGCCGGGCTGAAATGTGTGGACAGCGTGTTTCTCGAAGAGTCGCTGGAGAAAAAAGCGGATTATATTCGTCAGTTTAACGCCGATACGCTGGTGATGGGCGATGACTGGGCAGGGTGCTTTGATAGTTTGTCGTACCTGTGCGAAGTGGTCTATTTTCCCAGAACGCCATCGATATCCACCACCTCGATTATTGAGGTAATTACCAACCAAAATCAAAACCTGTAAAATAATATGAAAATAAGACTATTCATTGAAACTAAAGAAGTTACGCTGCCGCTTCAAATGTCTAATTTTATTCAAGATATGGATGGAGTAGTTAATATATTATTTATTTGTTCTGATAAATTGAGTGAAAAATGGCTGGAAAAGAATTCAAATATTGTTTTTAAATATAATGAATCCACACTACTGCCTGCGCTGGATAAAATATCACATGCACTAACTAAGCTCTCGCCAACAGCACTAGATATCCATGCGGCGCTGGCTGAAAGCTATGACTTACTTATTCCGTTGTTGATGAGATTAAACTCTCTTCGGTCGCTAATCCATCTTCATGTTTATGAAGGAGAGATAGCCGAACTAGTTGCTGCTTCTGCACTTGAAAAAATCCCCGTAAATTTATTTAATAAATTGGTCACTGGATATGGTAATACCATAAGTATGGCATTAAATAATAATCATAACATGCCAAAAGATGAGTGGAATATTGCCGCCGGATATGCCTGGCATAAAGTGTTAACAACAACTTATTATCCACAAGAGAATAGCTCATTCAAAAATTCAAAGAAATTGCCTTGTGGTAATGTACCGGCAATCGATGAAAATAAAATAACGGATTTTCTGGAACTATTCAAGATACCAAATGGTATTTATTCTCAATTACGAAAGATAAGCTCGTCATCTCTACTATTACTCAGCACCTCACCTCGTTTTCCCTCGCTGAAAAAACAACATCAAGAAGCGCTTGTGGACGTTATTCAGCATGCAATCAATGAATTTGCAATTTCTGAAGAGAAAATCCTTCTCTTCCGCGAAAAGAAAGAGGGTGAAGTCGATGGTGAAATATTACGTCAGTTGGGATGCAAGGCTATCAAACTCCCTGAGTTAATCACTCTTAATTTTTTAAAGGTTCTAGAAATATTACCTTTAGCCATTGCCGGATATTTTTCAGATGAACTATATCAAGCGCCAGAGAAAAGTATTCTATTTTTTCTAACAACAGAGTTACCAGAAGATATTGATAAGTACGCTGGTCACATCAACTTTAGCAATAAGAAAATTTATCATGTAAATGAGTTAGTTGGTGTTAAACCCGGTTCGTTTAAGAAAAGGGTATTTTATTGTCCTGGGTCGATGGGGGACGCGATCTACGCGTTGGGTTGCCTCACTGCATTTAGAGAATGTCATGATGAGGATTTTATCTTTATTGCACACAAATTGTATCATGACCTTATCGCTTCAAGTCCTGTGGTGGCACAGTATTGGGATATCAATGCGCTGACAGAAGATGCTTTTATTGATATTGCGATTGCGCGTCAGGAAAATAAATTTCATTTCCTTGGCCACTGGGAGGATATAGTAGCATCTGAACATATGACGGATGCTTTTATCGGTGATAGTATTCATAATCATTGCTTGTGTAATAAGCAGCCTATGATTTCATTGGCGTCATTGGATAAGAAAAACGTCAATGATTTTATTCATAATCATCATTTGCAGAAAGAAAAAACAGTCTTATTACATCCCAATATAGGCTCTCCAAACCGGACGTGGACCGAAAAGGGATGGAATCAACTCGCGAAATACTTTATTGCTGCAGGCTGGAAAGTTGTCATTATTGGCAGCGATAATAATAAGTATCAAGAGAAGAAGATGATGGATATAGATATCCCGGAGGCTATCAATTGCATTAATCAGTTCTCTATGCTTGAGATGATTTATTTGATGGAGCGGTGTCAGCTACTGGTTGCTTGTGATTCTGGTCCTGTCGCACTTGCTGGACTCACTTCAATTGCTATTTGCGCGTTGTACTCTATTATTCCGGCCAGTTACCGATTGCCCTACAGGAATGGTCGGTATGGGTGGAATGCTATGGGTATTGATACAGAATGTCAGTTTGGTCAATGCGGTCACCTTATCATGAGTCCGCAATTCTTTAAAAATAAACTAGGTAAAGAATTTATGCCTCCACGAGGTGATGAGTTTTCTGTATGGTGTCCAAATGATAAAAAATATCGGTGCATGAAGAAGGTTACCGCCGAATATTTTTGGCATCAGATTCAATTATTTTTGAGTTCTGATGGTTATGTGAAAAATTCTTAAGTATTTCTATGATTAAATATTCTAAATGGAGTGGTTATGGGGTTTTTAGGTCGTTTTCCTTTACGCAAAATAGTTGAAAAATACCAGGTGACGCATTTGGTTGAAACTGGGTATGGTATTGGTAACTCATGTCGTATGGCATTGTCGGCAGGTTTTCACCATGCGTTGTCCTGTGAGATATATCAGCCATTGTATGAAAAAGCACTACAAGAAAAAAATGAAAATATTACAGTTTGTCCGGATGATAGCTTATCATTTCTGAACTCGGAAGCGGTCAGTGATATTTTGAGGAGTCGCCGTAGTCTCATTTTTCTGGATGCTCATTATCCTGGTTCAGATTACAGCAATGAACACTATCGCAGTGACGAATGGGATAAAGATATTCGCTTGCCACTAATTAACGAGTTGCGAATTCTGGAAGGCAAAATTGATAATGCGATCGTTATTATTGATGATTGCAGAATATATTTGAAAGACTTTGCCGTGACAAGTGGTACTTTACCAGAATATGCCGATCATGGGTTTGATCGTGCTAATGAATTTATTGGACTATTAGAGAGTTTTGCCGATACACACTCCTTGCACTGGTATCCTGAAGATACTGGATACGCAATTTTATGGCCGCATAGTTTAGCTGGTGAAGCGATTAAACCACTCATTTTACCTGGGGATGTTACCAGTAAGTTTCTGATTAACCGGGGCGTTGTGGGGACGACCAGTATGTCTGTAAATCGTCGACTTATGGATGCACGGTTTACTTCTCGTTGGTTTGTTGGCGCTGGTTTGGATATAGGTGGAGGACCGGACAGTATTGGGATTTACCACTCGCTTTTCCCTCTAATGAGAACGGTGACGGTCTATGACTTACCGCAAGGTGATGCCCAATACTTAGATAATGTTAGTGATGATAGTTTTGATTTTGTGTATTCTGCACACTGTCTGGAACATGTGGTTGACCCGTTCATTGCTATCAATAACTGGATGCGAGTGCTTAAACCAAATGGTCATCTCATTATTACTGTTCCTGACGAAGATATGTATGAACAAAAAGTATGGCCATCGACTTTTAATACCGATCACAAGCATACTTTCAGTATCTTCAAAAAAAGTAGTTGGTCACCGGTATCGATAAATGTATTGGAATTGATTCAGACGATAACCGCAAATCATGACGTTCAGAAAATTGAATTACTAAATCATAGCTATTTGTCTGGTCTCCCTCGGTTTGATCAAACTCGCACACCATTTGCGGAAAGTGGTATCGAGATTGTTATAAAAAAACGACCACAATAAAATTAAAACCACCGGTTTAACGGTGGTTTTATCGCCAATTCATATCAGAAATTTAGCTAAAAAGTTTTCTCTGTAGACTAAGTAATAGCGTATTACTGTGGGCATTCTCTGTTTCCGTAAGCAAAGCGGCGATCTCCTGAGCCGCCCGTTTCCCCGCCTGACCATCCCTAAACGCATCGCAATAATGGTGGCGAATCTCCTCCAGTGGCGCTTCCAGCGCAGCCCAGTCAAATGCGGATGACAGGGCGTGGCGCAACGTCTGTATATCCTGTGCCACCGGGAGAACATCGCGAATACGCTGATCAGCGCTGTCAGGGGTAGAGAAACTTTGTTGACCATCCAGCAGCAAGGGCATCTCTGGCCAGCTCAGTAAAATGACGCGTTTATTCATATGAATGGCGTCAAAAATAAAGCCGCTGCTGTCTGTCAGGACGTAATCCGCCTGCGCGATAAGCGCCAGCAGATGCTGTGGAGCGTCAATTCGGTTTTTTAAATAGCGCTGCGCCAGCGCCAGAGAGGCGGCTTCTTCCGGTCTGTGCAGGGTGCCATGATGTAGTTTGGTGACGACATTGTATTCATGACTTAACCGGCTGAGCTGTTCCGCCCAGTGGGGGAGAGAGCTTAGCGCGCCATAGGTTGGCGCATACAGGATGGTCTGCTTTTTCGCATTCAGCTTCAGGCTTTTTGGCAGCGCAGTATCGTAAGTGTGATTATGCCACTCATCGAAACGGGGATTGCCCACCACTTTGGCGCTGCCACCGATATCAAGCGCGTGCTGGCTATAGTGGCTGTAACACAGGATGCGGTGATAAAAGGCGTTCCACCAGGCATGATTCCACTCTTCTTTCGCCAGGCCATACAGGGTGCGTACATGGGTATCCGCCAGCCCGTTCAGCAGTGGCGTGTAGTAAGGGCTGACCAGGCACCGGAAGCGCTGACGGTTCTCAATGACCGCTGAAAGACGCGTACCGCCGAGCGCAGGGTCGTTGATGGCTTTAATCGTCGCGGTCATCTCATCCAGAAACGATTTAGGTATTTTGTCACTGACCAGCAGCGAGCAGGTATGGCCCATCGCCTGAAGCGCGGTAATGATAGGGCGGTAGACCGCGTAGTGCAGCGAGGTTTCCATATAGAAGCCAATGGCATCTATCTGCGTGGATGCCGTAGGAAGCGGGTTGCTTACCAGCGTATTGACGGTGGCGGGTTTCTTATTGATTTTGTTGAAGTAGTAACCGATGTTATCGGTTTCTTTTTTCTCAATATCGCTGTATCCCGCGCGCTGATAGCAGATGCTCGGATAACAGGAGAGCCATTTCCCTTCACGCAGCAGCGGCTGCCATTGTCCTTCGAGCGTATCTGAGAGGTCATGCTCCATCTGCTGAGCCAGCACCGGGTAATAGCTGCTGTTGACCAGATAGGCGCAAACCTTATTGCAGTCGCAGGCATGGATCATGCCATTGAGGCTTTTGAGTTCGCGGCCTTGTTTAATTTCTCCGCCGAGGATAACCACTTCCCACGGAAAGCCAGGCAACGCGTTCAGAAGCGAGTTGAGTACCCGGATATGCTTATCCTGCTTCAGGATCACGCTATCGTCTTCAAGTAGCAGGTAGTTTTTCCAGCCGTTACGCTGTGCCAGTTGCAGCGCCTGCAGATGGGACTGGCGGCGACCAGCCTGGCCGTTAGTGGCAACGGATGCTGCAAGGCGGGTGATCTTTTGCGTCGGGAAATTGAGAAACGCCAGCTCTTGCTGGATGTGGGCTAAACGATCCGGGCGTGAGTCCAGATTCACGATCACCACCTGATCGATGTAATCCCACTGGATCGGCTGATGATGGGTGGCGTTATGCAGACTTTGATACCAGTTTTTCAGCATCGGGTCTGTAATCGCCTGTGCCAGCGAGGTTTCCAGCGGCTCGCTGCTGCCCAGCACAAAGTCTTTATCGAACGTATTTTGACTGTGCGAGATACAAATAATGGTGCGCTCGCCCGGCAATTGCAGCGGGTTTGCGGTGAATTGATTAGTGAATCCTTCCTCTTCGCCTAAGTTACATTCATCATCGTAACGGTGCTTTTTTAAATAATTGCGGTGGTAGCAAAAGGTGCCGTTGAGAATGTTCTGCGGGCCAAAGCTGCGGCTTTTGAACACGCGGTTGATATGGCTATACCAGATGGGGATCTGATCGGAACCTGAAATCAACGCCCGGTGGCGCTGCATCATGTCGATGGTGTAGGAGATCTTATCCGCCGGATAATAATCATCGTCATCCATACAGAGAATATATTCGCCTAACGCCAGCGTATTGAGCATGTTGCGCTTTTTTCCCAGCGTCAGTTTTTCCGCATGGTAGATATAACGAATATTGAATTTCTCCGGGTGATTCTGCGTCAGCCTGTCAATGATTGACTGATGGCTTTGTGGGGAATCATCCAGGATCACCAGCTCCCGGCGGTCGGCAGGGTAGTCCTGATAGCGGAACATATACAGCAAATAGGGTAAGAAAGCGCCGCGGTTCCACGTGGGAGTAATGACGCTGACAAACGGTTTTTCGCGACCAGTGTCGAGCGTTTTAACGATGCCGGTCAGGGCGGAACGTGCTTTGGAGGATTCAGACATGGTGATGTGTATTCGCGATTCGAAAAAGGACCGGGTATTCACCCGGCCAACAGGCGCTAACGTGTGATCAGGGAAAACGCCGAGAGCAGAGGATCTCCCGGCAGCATATCCAGAATATGCTGCCGCAACGAGTGGGCATTCTCGCTGTTGCGCCACGCTTCAAACAGCGCGAAAAGGGCGTAGATTTCGTCATGGCTCAGCGTGGAATCATCCATTGTCCACAGGCAAAATAGGGTGCGAAGCATAAAGATGTCAGCCACCAGCCAGAAGAAGCGCTGCAGCGCGCTTTCACTCTCGTGCTGCGGGAAGGTATCGTGATACAGGCGATAAATCAGATAGTTACTGAATATCCATGCGTCATGGGCAAAGTAGCGCTCATAGGTATTTAACCACTGATCCTGCAACTGCTGCTGAAGCATAGCCTCACTGTTTGCATCCTGGAGCATCAGCAGACTTACCTGCAGAGGTAAGGTCAGCTTGCGCGTGCTTTCCGGCAACAGATCCCAATTGAACTCACAACTGCCCATTTGGGTGATCAGCTCCCGCTGCAGTTGGGGCAGGCTGGGCAGTTGCACGAACTGCTCCTGCAGTTTTCCGCTTTGCGCGTGGGCGGCCAGAACCTGCGGCAGCGAGGCCAGTTTTTCAAGCATAGGATCGCTGTCGCCAGGGCATTTCTCGGAAAAAGAGAGCATGATGCCCAGCGCATACAAGCGCAGTTCCGGTGACAAACCGGGGAGCGTGATGGTATGCAGAGCAGATTGATTAAGTACCTGATCGCGTGGAGATAACGCCGGGCTGTCCGCATCGGCTGCACATTGCGAGGTATGCAGCACAAAGGCGTTGGGATCGCCTAACGCAGCCTGACAGCTGGCCGGATCGGTTAATACCAGACTCTGACGTACTTCCGTTTTCCAGCGCATTTCGGCCAGCAAAGCGGAATCCGGATGGTGGGATAAAAACAGCCGGACAAAGTCAGGTTCATAACAATCAATCATACTCATAATGTGTTCTCAGCAATCCCTAAATTCAAAATCTGGCTACATCATTGCAATATCCATGCCTGAATTTTTATTGTATTTATATCAATTAGTTAGGGTGTGCGCGGAAAGTCGTTTTCCGCGTCAGGGAAGGAAGGTTTAGCGCTGGTAAATAAAATCCGGCTCGGTGCCTAAAAAAGTCTGAATAAATTCATACTGGCGGATCAGCAACTCGCCGTTTTTTTCGTTGTACGCCTTGCAGCGTTTCGCTTTTTGCTCAAGGCTCTGCCACCAACTCTTTGCGGCATTTTTCTGTAAGCCCGGCAACCAGCTAAATACCTGTTCCATCCCTGCACGATCGACGCTTACGCCCAGCAATTGCAGGATTGAGCGGCGCTGCTGGCTGCTGTTTTGCAACTGCTCATAATGCTGTTGAATCGTCTCATTGACCGCCAACAGCTCTTCACTGGCGCGACGGATCATGCACAGACGTTGTTGTTCCAACTGCTGTCTGAGCGCGTCATATCGCGTCCCGTCCTCCCGGATACCCTGAAGCAGCGTTTTCACCTGCTGTAGCCTGGTACTCACAATTTTGGCCTCTTATTTCTGGAAAAAGCTGAGCATGTCACCAGCCAGTTGCTGGGTATCAACCTGCATGTCGCCTGCGGCCAGCATGGCCTGCATTTGCGCCACTTTGTCGTAATCAACGTCGCTTTGCGGATCGCTGTTCAGCGTTTGCTGCGCCGTTTGCAATCCCGCCTGAGTAATATCGTCAGCGGAAAGCGTCGCGGCGCTGGAGGTAGTGGTCTGCGTGCTGCTCTTGTCTGAACGCGTCTGCCCGGTTGTAGATGCAGGGCGATCGCCTGGCAGAGTCGGGGTAATTTTCATAGCAACCTCGTACATATTTCGTTGGGTTGGTTATCTGTTATTGGCTAAAAGCGACGGTAAGAGAGGAAAACTTTAATCCCATCACAAAAAATCACTTCACTGCTCAGCCGTCAGCGTGGTGACCACGCCGATATCGTCCACCATCCCGCTAATGATCCGCTGGCTGCTGCTGTTGCGAATTTTTATTACATCCCCTTTGCGCCCGTTCTTCAACGCCACGCCCGGCATCGAGGCGGTAATTCCGGCCGTATGGGAGACGATCATCACCGGTTGGTCGCGTTTGACCAGCACCGGTTGAACCAGTTCGCTCCGGGTAATCGGTTTGCCCGGTTGCAGGGCACGCTTGCTGGTGAGACCAATCGCCTCATCCATATTTGTCATTAACCCTTCCCGCTGGTTGCTGATATTGAATTTTTTAAGCTGCAGGTCGTTGGCCGTAATTACCGTATCTCGGGCAATCAACGACTTTGGCATCACTACCGGCACCGACACGTCGGGGCGTACCGCAACGTTAAATTGCCAGCCCGCGCTGCCCGGACAACTGACCACAAAGTTCATTCGCGTCAGGGCCATTCCTGGGGATGTGCTGGAGGTGATCTGGGGCGCTGTTGCGCATAGCGCGCTGGTGCTCACCGTTGAGGGAATATAGACGTTGAACGTGTAGCGATAGTCCTGCCACTGTTGTTTTTTCGCCAGCGCGTCAATTTCATGACCGGCGGCAGTTATGACCCGCGCGTTGATCTGTTCCCGGGCGCTGTGCTGAATGGGATGGACGGCGGCATGTGCGGGTAAGACACAGCATAACGCCAGCATTATTTCCGCGGCAAAGGGGAAAGAAGGCTTCCTTATGTCGAAGGGGAATTTCATAAAGTCATTTCTCATCAATCACTTAAAAGTTGGCATACATATTGCTAATAACAGCGATATCTACGCAGGAGTGATGCAAGAAATGGGAATCAGTTTTCAGCAGGCATTGGGTGTACATCCGCAGGCAGTGAAGTTACGTCTTGAGAGGACCGAGCTACTGACTGCGAATCTGGCAAACGTCGATACACCAAATTTCAAAGCTAAAGATATTGATTTTGCCGCTGAGATGCAACGGGCAAGTCGCACAAATGTGCTGCCCGAGGCTGACGTGAAATACCGTGTGCCGATGCAGCCCTCAGAGGATGGCAATACCGTAGAGCTGAATACCGAGCAGGCCCGGTTTTCACAAAATAGTATGGATTATCAAAGCAGTCTGACCTTTTTGAACCTGCAACTTAGCGGTATCAAAGAGGCCATCGAAGGGAAATAACCATGTCGTTTACTGATATTTACCAGATTTCCGGCTCGGCGATGACGGCGCAAACCATCCGTCTGAATACCGTCGCCAGCAACATGGCGAATGCGGAATCTCCCGCCAGCAGCGAGGCGCAGGCCTATAAGGCGCGCAGCCCGGTTTTTGCTGCGGTTTACCACAATAGCCTGATGGGAGGGCATAACCGCCATGCCATTGATGGTGCCAGCGTACAGGTACAGGACGTCATGCAAAGCGGCGGGGCGGTGAAGCGTTATGAGCCACACCATCCGATGGCGGACCAGAACGGTTTCGTCTGGTATCCGGATGTCAATGTGGTCGAGCAAATGGCCGACATGATGTCCGCCTCACGTGATTTTGAAACTGACGTTGATGTGCTGAATAACGTCAAAAGTATGCAGCAAAGCTTACTCAAACTGGGAGAAGTGTAATGAATACCCTGACTCTGTATGCCCAATCTCAGGCGCAGGCTCCTTCTTCGGAGAATACGGCGGTGGCTGAAAATAACGTCGGCGCCACGGCGCAAAGCAGCAATCTGGGAGACAGCAGTTCTTCCTCAACGTCGTCAACAACGAATACCAGCGGGACAAGCGGTACTCCAACCACGACAACGTCCACCGAAACGTCCGCGGTTGATACGTTTTTGACGCTGTTCGTGGCTGAAATTGAAAACCAGGACCCGACCGATCCAACCGATCCTACGGCCTATATCGATCAGCTCGCCTCCATGGCGCAGGTTGCCATGATGGAAGAGATGAGCGTTGAGGCAAATACTAACGCCGTACTGATGAGCAACATTCAGGTGATGGCGCTGGGGAATATGGTCGGCGACGACATCATGGTGCAAACCACCTCGCTGGATATCGAAGACAACAGCAAAGAAATCCAGGGACGCGTGACGCTGGATGACAGTTGTACCGATGTGGATCTGCACTTTACCGATGAAGCCGGTGATGACTACACCGTGTCGCTGATCCCGGAAGGTGGAACCTCCGTCGGGCCCGGCCAGGTGGATTTCGACATCAATCCTGCGGATTACGGCATCCCGCCAGGCGATTACAGCGTATCCGTGGTGACCAATACCGGAGAAGAGGAAGTGCCGATTGAGGTGACCGGAACGGTGGAAGATGTGCGTATTCCGCTCGATGGCAGCACGCCGGTGCTCAACGTTGACGGCGTTGGCGAAGTGCCTTTCACCATGATCACCCAGTTTGGCGTACCGGACAGCACTGATGACATCACGCCGCCGGATACTGACGACGGCGGCGATAACGCCGACAGCAACACCGTGATCTGATCTCGTTTACATTACAGGAAGAAACAATGAGTTATGAAATTGCAGCGACGGGACTGAACGCCGTCAACGAACAGCTTGATGGCATCAGTAACAACATCGCAAACTCCGGGACGGTCGGGTATAAATCGATGACCACCCAGTTCTCCGCCATGTATGCCGGAACGCAGGCGATGGGCGTGAGCGTGGCGGGTTCGGCACAAAGCATCTCCACCGGCGGCTCTATGGTTTCAACCGGTAATGCGCTGGATCTGGCGATCAACGACGATGGTTTTTTTGTGATGTGCGACAGCGCCGGGAACATCTCCTATACCCGCGCGGGTTCCTTCGTGACGGACAAAAACGGCTATATCGTCAATGCGTCCGGCGATTACCTGCAGGGCTATCCGGTTGATGACAGCGGCACGCTGCAAACCGGTACCGTTACCGATATCCAGATTAAAACCGGCAACATCCCGGCGCAGGCCACAGACAGCATGACCTTCACGGCAAACTTTGACGCCAGTGATGAAACAATCGATCGCGCAACCGTGCCGTTTGATGCCAACAACAGCGATACCTACACCGACAGCTACACCACCACCGTGTATGACTCGCTGGGTAATGAGCACTCGGTTAGCCAGTACTTTACTAAAACGGCGGAAAACACCTGGGAAGTGCAATACACCTTTGATGGTGAAGCGCAGAGCGGTGTACCGCCGACTACGCTGACCTTCGACCCAAATACCGGCAAGCTGACGGCTCCAACCACGCCGCAAACCATCACCTTCACCACCGATGAAGCCGCACCGATTTCAATGACGATTGACTACTCCGATTGTACTCAGTACGGCTCTGATTTCTCGGTCACCACCAACGCCGCCACCGGTTATGCCTCTGCGACACAAAACGGCGTGCAGGTGGATGATGACGGTAAAGTGTACGCCACCTACAGCAACGGCGAGCGCATGCTGCAGGGCCAGGTTGTACTCGCCACCTTCCCGGATGAGAACGGACTGGAAGCAGTGAGCGGTACTGCCTGGGTACAGACGGGCGAATCCGGTACGCCGCTGATAGGCACACCTGGCTCCGGCTCCTGCGGCACGCTCTCCTCCGGCATGCTCGAAAGCTCCAACGTGGATATCACCAACGAACTGGTCAATCTCATGACCGCCCAGCGTAACTACCAGGCGAACACCAAGGTGATTTCCACCAGTACGCAGCTGGATCAGGCTCTCTTCCAGGCGATGTAAGGCTAAGAAATGGATCGGTTGATTTATACCGCGCTGAGCGGCGCCACCCAGACGTTGCAAGAGCAGCAAATTAGCGCCAACAACCTCGCCAACGTCAACACCAATGGTTTTCGCGCAGATATGGCGATGGCGAGTAATGACAAAGTGAAGGGCGGTGGTTTTGATACGCGTTTTATGGCGAAGGAAAGTCCCAGCGGCGTCAATGACAGCACCGGCGTGGCGGAAAAAACCGAGCGCCCGCTGGACGTCGCCATTCAGGGGACGGGCTATATCGCCGTGCAGGATAAAGCCGGAAACGAGGTCTATACCCGCAACGGCAATATTCAGCAAGACGATCAGGGTCAGCTGACCATCGACGGTAACGTGGTGCTCGGAGATAACGGCCCGATTATTTTGCCGCCAAACGCGATTGCCTCTTTCGGCAGCGACGGCACTCTCTCGGTTACGCCTGACGACGGTGATGTTACCGCCACGATGGATATCGATCGGCTGAAGCTGGTGGATATCCCGGTCGCCAATCTGGCGAAAAACAGCGAGGGAATGCTGGTGACGGCGGATGGCTTACCGGCCCAGCGCGATGAAAACATCAAAGTAAGCGGCGGCTTTCTGGAAGGCAGTAACGTGTCTGCGGTAAGCGAAATGATGTCGTCCATTGCGATGAACCGCCAGTTTGAAGCGCAAATCAAGATGATGAAAACCGCTGAAGATCTCAGCGACTCCGGCAACAGGCTGCTACGCGGCTCCTGAGTCGTAGCCTTTAATCAGGGATAAAGTTTTATGAACGCAGCGTTATGGATCAGTAAAACCGGCCTGTCGGCGCAGGATGCTGAGATGAGTGCGATTGCCAACAACATCGCCAACGTCAACACCACGGGCTTTAAGCGTGACCGCGTGATGTTCCAGGATCTGTTTTATCAGACTCAGGAAGCGCCGGGCGCCATGCTCGATCAAAACAACATCATGCCGACCGGAATGCAGTTCGGTAGCGGTGTGCGCATCGTTGGAACCCAAAAAACCTTCACCGAAGGGAATGTGGAAACCACCGACAATGCGATGAACGTGGCCATCATGGGGCAGGGGTTCTGGCAGGTGCAAAAGGCCAACGGGGATATTGCGTATACCCGTGACGGCAATATGCAGATTAACGCCGACGGCGTGCTAACCAACGCCCAGGGCTTGCCGCTGCAACCGGAAATTGATGTTCCCGCTGGCGCGACCAACGTGGCATTTGGCGAAGATGGCACCGTGACGGCGATCCTGCCCGGCGACAGCGATCCGACCGAACTGGGGCAACTAACGCTGGTGAATTTCGCCAACCCGGCGGGGCTTTCAGCCGAAGGCGACAACCTGTATCTGGAAACGGCAGCCAGCGGTCAACCGACGGAAGGTATTCCGGGGGAAGATGGTCTGGGCACCTTGCAGGACAGCGCGCTGGAAGGCTCGAATGTGGATATTGTCAACGAAATGGTGGCGATGATTAACGTGCAGCGCGCCTATGAGATGAACGCCAAAATGGTCTCTGCGGCAGACGATATGCTGCAGTTTATTAGTCAGACGCTGTAATTCAAGAATGTGAAATGCCGGATAACGGCTTCGCCTTATCCGGCAAATTTAAAGTAAACAGGCAGAACGTGAAAAATTATCTCTGGCTGGTGGTACTGCTGCCCCTGTTAAGCGGGTGCGAATCGCAGGCCCTCCTGGTCAAAAAAAATGACGAATTCTTTGCTCCTCCCAAAACCGAGTTGCCGCCAACGGCGGATGGTCGCGCGGGAGGGGTGTTCGAAACGGGTTACAAGTGGTCGCTGACGGCAGACCGCCGCGCCTATCGGGTGGGCGACATCCTGACCGTGATGCTGGAAGAATCCACCCAGTCGAGCAAACAGGCGAAAACCAATTTCGGCAAGAACAATACCGTTGATATCGGCGCACCGACTCTTTTTGGGCATACCAAAGATAATCTTTCCGCTTCCGTGGACGCCAATCGCGACTTCAACGGGACGGCGACCTCGCAGCAGCAAAACAGTTTGCGTGGCGAAATTACGGTGTCGGTGCACTCAGTACAATCGAACGGCATTCTGGAAATTCGCGGTGAAAAATGGCTCACCCTCAACCAGGGGGATGAGTACATTCGCCTGAGTGGTCTGGTGCGCGCCGATGATATTCAAAACGACAACTCCGTCTCATCGCAGCGCATTGCCGATGCGCGTATCTCCTATGCAGGCCGTGGCGCATTGAGCGATGCCAATGCGGCGGGCTGGCTGACGCGTCTGTTTAACCATCCTCTCTTCCCGATCTAATGCAGGATTTTAATATGCAACACATAAGCGGGCGCTGGATGAAGGCGTTAAACGGCATCGTTATCGCCCTGAGCCTGGTGCTGCCCGGCACCACGCAGGCGCAATCTCTGGAGTCGCTGGTCAACGTCCAGGGGATCAGGGAAAACCAACTTGTTGGCTACAGCCTGGTGGTGGGGCTGGACGGAACCGGGGATAAAAACCAGGTTAAATTCACGAACCAAACTATTACCAACATGCTGCGCCAGTTCGGGGTACAACTGCCGGG
>NZ_SZWS01000028.1:4092-14078 GCF_005281245.1 Citrobacter sp. wls826 | reverse complement strand
GCGGTCAGCGCGATGCTGCCGCCAATGTACTCGCGTGGGCAGACCATTGATGTCACGGTCTCGTCGATTGGCGATGCCAAAAGCCTGCGCGGCGGTACGTTATTGCTCACCCAGCTACACGGCGCAGATGGGGAGGTTTATGCCCTCGCACAAGGGAGCGTGGTGGTGGGTGGGATGAACGCGACCGGGGCTAGCGGCTCCAGCGTGACCGTGAATACCCCCACAGCCGGACTGATACCGAATGGCGCGTCAGTCGAACGTGAAATTCCCAGCGACTTCCAGATGGGTGACACCATTACGCTTAATCTGAAACGTCCCTCCTTTAAAGATGCCAATAACATTGCGGCGGCGATCAACGCCTCGTTTGGCGGCATTGCTACGGCACAAAGCTCGACCAACGTCAGCGTTCGTGCGCCAACCAGCCCAGGGGCGCGCGTTGCCTTTATGTCTCAGTTAGATGACGTCCAGGTTCAGGCAGAAAAAGTACGCGCCCGTGTGGTGTTTAACTCGCGTACCGGCACGGTGGTTATGGGGGATGGCATTGCCCTGCACGCGGCGGCGGTATCGCATGGCAGCCTGACGGTTTCCATCAATGAAAGCAGCAACGTCAGCCAGCCGAATGCCTTTGCCGGCGGTCGTACGGCGGTGACGCCGCAGAGCAATATTTCGGTGAATCACGCCCGACCGGGGATGATTACGCTGCCTGAATCCAGCAGCCTGAAAACGCTGGTTAATGCGCTCAACAGTCTCGGGGCCACGCCGGACGACATTATGTCCATTTTACAGGCCCTGCATGAAGCCGGGGCACTGGATGCCGATCTGGAGGTCATTTAATGGCCGACATCAAAGTGAATCATAGCGGGGGCATTGACGGTAGCGATGCGTTAATGGGCCCGAAAATTAAAGATAACGATTTGCAGAAAGCCGCCCAGCAGTTTGAAGCCATTTTCTTACGCAACATGCTGAAAGAGATGCGTAAAACCAATGAGATCTTCGACTCCAAAGATAACCCGTTTAACAGCGACTCGGTGCGCATGATGCAGGGGTTTTACGACGATCAGTTATGTAACAGCCTGGCCCAGCAGCACGGTATTGGGATTGCGGCGATGATCGTTAAACAGCTCTCGCCGCATCACAAAGGATAAAAGTTGCGCGGCGGCTTAAGAACTGAGGTTTTTTCGCCGCTTTTAATCGGCAAGGTTGTTAACGACAGACCGGGGAACTGACCGGCGAGGACTCTTTGATGGACATGATTAACATTGGCTACAGCGGCGCATCAACTGCGCAGGTGGAGCTTAACGTAACCGCGCAAAACACGGCGAACGCCATGACCGACGGTTATACCCGGCAGGTGGCCGTCACCAGTACCATTGGCGCCAGCTCAGGATCGGCGAACAGCGCGGGTAACGGTGTGCAGGTGGACAGTATTCGCCGGGTATCCAACCAGTATCAGGTGAACCAGGTCTGGTATGCCGCCAGCGATTACGGCTATTACAACACCCAGCAGACGTATTTAACTCAGCTGGAAACCGTGCTCAGCGATGACAACAGCAGCCTGAGCGGCGGCTTTGACAACTTTTTTGCCGCGCTAAACGCAGCTACCACCAGTCCGGATGACTCTGCTCTGCGTGAGCAGGTGATCAGCGAGTCTGGCGCGCTGGCGCTGCGCGTGGATAACACCCTCGATTATATCGATTCGCAAAGCAGTGAAATCGTTAGTCAGGAGCAGGCGATGGTGGCGCAGGTGAATACGCTTACCAGCGGTATTGCCAGTTACAACCAGCAGATCACTGAAGCCGAAGCCAACGGGGATAACGCGTCTGCGCTCTACGATGCCCGCGACCAGATGGTGGAAGAACTGAGCGGCATCATGGATGTTCAGGTCAATATTGATGATGAAGGTAACTACAACGTCACGCTGCAAAACGGTCAGCCGTTGGTGAGCGGGCAAGAGAGTTCCACCCTCGAACTGGAAACCAACGCCGACGGTACGCAGAGCATGTCGCTGACGTTCGCCGGAACCACGTCATCCATGAACACCGATACCGGCGGCTCGCTGGGCGCGCTGTTTGATTATCAGAATGAGGTACTGACGCCATTGACGGGGACGATTAACAGTATGGCAGAGCAGTTTGCCGATGCGGTTAACACCCAACTGGCGCAGGGCTACGACCTGAACGGAAATCCCGGCGAGCCGCTGTTTATTTATGACGAAAACTCATCGGATGGCCCGCTGGAAGTGAACCCCGATATCACCGCCGATGAGCTGGCGTTTTCCAGTTCGCCGGATGAAAGCGGCAACAGCGATAACCTGCAGGCGCTGATCAACCTCTCAACCGAACCGTTAGATATCGAGGGGCTTGGTAGCGTAACCGTGGGCGAAGCCTGTTCATCAATCATCAGTAACATCGGTATTTACAGCCAGCAAAACCAGACGGAAGCGCAAGCGGCGGCGAACGTGTACTCCGAAGCACAGAACCAGCAGAGCAGCGTCAGCGGCGTCAGCATGGATGAAGAAGCGGTGAACCTCATTACCTACCAGCAAATTTACGAGGCCAACCTCAAAGTTATCTCAACGGGCGCAGATATTTTCGACTCTGTGCTGGAAATGTGTAGTTAATCTGGAGGGCTATTATCATGCGCGTGTCTACCCAACAATCCTATGTGTCTATGACGCAGAGTTTTAACGACCTTTCCAGCGATCTTTCCCACGTTGTCACGCAGATGGCGACAGGGAAAAGTATTCTGCTGCCGTCAGACGATCCTATCGCTGCGACACGAATCACCCAGCTTAACCGCCAGCAATCGGCTCTCGATCAGTATCAAACTAATATTGATTCCGCCTCAGCGGGGATGAGCCAGCAGGAGTCTATTCTGGATGGCGTCAATAACGATCTGTTAGCGATTCGCGACGATCTGCTGGAGGCCGCCAACGGCACCAACACCGCCGAGTCGTTATCCAGCCTGGGGCAGGATATTCAGTCGATGACCGAAGCGATGGTCTCGGCGCTGAATTATCAGGATGAAGACGGTCACTATGTGTTTGGCGGGACGGTGAACGATCAACCGCCAATTGTCGCGGTAGATGAGGACGGTGACGGGGTGACTGACAGTTATACCTATCAGGGTAACGACGATCATCGCCAGACCACGGTGTCCAATGGCGTTGAGGTTGATACCAATGTGGCAGTCAGCGATTTCTTCGGCGATAGCCTCGACGTTCTGAACACTCTGACGTCGCTGTCGAAAGAGTTACAGGATCCGTCGGTTGACCCTGCCGATCCGCAGGTGCAAAGCGATATTCAAAATGCCATTGATACGGTGGATGTGGCCTCTGACGCGCTCAACGCCTCTATAGCCACCATTGGTGAAACGCAAAATACGATGAGCATGCTGAGCAGTGCTCAGACGGATATCACTACCTCCAACGATCAGCTTATCAGTCAGTTGAGCGATCTGGATTATGGCCCAGCCTCCATTACCTTTACCGGTCTGGAAATGGCGATGGAAGCCACCTTAAAAACCTACTCCAAAGTGAGTGAGTTAAACCTTTTCAGTGTGATTTAACAGTTAGCAGTAGCTCAGGAATAGTATGCAGGTCGGTTTAAATACAACATCACTCTCCGGTAGCGGAGCGCTTAATCCTTCTGTGCAGCAGCATACCGTTGCGCAGAATGCCCCTGTCCGTCAAAAGTTACCCGCAACGGCGAGTGATTACCCGGCCTCACCCCTTATTACTACCCGGCCTCAGCGCTACAGCGTGCAGCTTAACGATCAGCTCACCACGCTGCAGCAAGCTGACCACTACCTGGGGCAACTGGAGCAGCATTTGCTGGACTTTCGTCACGCTTCTCGCCGCGGCGGACAGACGCTGCAGCAGAAGGGGGCTGAACTAACTCAGTGGCTGGAAAAACGGCCAACATTGTCCGGTGATGCGGTCGACAGGCAGTTGCGTCCGGTTTTACAGGGTGAGGCACGCGTAACTTTTCACTCGCCTGAACTGGCGCAGATGCTGCAAAAAAACGCGATAAGTTCACGCATGTTCAGTGTTTCTGACGGGCGGCAGACGCAGCACTCTGCGGTGGTGGTGGGCGAGGACCTGGATCCTGGTCAATACAAAATGATGATGAGCAACGCGCTGCGCCGTGTCGGTGTACAGGTGCACGATCAGCAGGGGGCGCTGAGCTTTTCCACGACGGAGAAGCAATGGCAGCAGATCCAACAAACCCTGAGCGTACGTGATGTTGACGCGAAGTCCTCGGCGTTTACTCTGCTAAAGACATTTGCCGATCCCTCTCGTTTAGATGAACTTCTGCAACATATCGCGCAGGGCAGTTCCCGCACTCAGGATGGGTTACAGCAGGCGCTGGATGCGATTGGCGATCAGCGCGCGCAAATGGCCGCGCAGCAGGAGAAGGCCCGGCAGCTGATTGACGGTATGGCGCGTTTTCCGCAGGCAGAAAGTGCGGTTAAAGCATCTGAATCACTGGGCGGGGTACTGGATCATGCTAATCACAATTATCAGGTTTTAGCCCAGGCGGTCAACGGGCAAGCCCGGCTTTCCAGCCAGACTGTCCGTAGCTTATTAAGTTAATTCTGCTGACAAGATGTTGTCGAAAAGATAAATGCCGAGGGGTCTGTGATTAACAGGCCTCCTACATCCTGAGTGAAGAGCAAATTTTGCTGCGGGTTTAAATGAATCCACCACGTATGAAGGTTATGCTCAACAATAAAGGAACTGAAATTGGATAAGCGGAGATCGTTATTATCCGCTTTCGCATCGCTAAAATGAAGCTCACCTTGTTGAGATGATTCTGTAGAACGATTAAGGCAAGTGGAGATCTCGAATACTGAAGGAACCTGGTTATTATGTTCCAAAGGGATGAGCGTAAGGGCCGTATCCTTGTGTTGTGGGCTCAGAATAAGTTGGTAATGTGCATTCCTTCCGGCGTTAAGATCATAATAGGCAATAACCGTATGTTCAATGTGGGCATGGGCCAGAAAACTAAAAAATAGGGAGGAAATAGCCAGGATATAAAAAGCGTAATTATTTGCATTTTGGCATTTCATTTAACATTTTCTCCACTTCTTTAATTAAAATACCATTCATTTCGTTATCTTTATTTAGCCAGTTATCAAAGCTTAGTGCTAACTGCCAGCTATCATTGCATTGATTGCTCATCACAATATCAAGTGCGAGTTTGTTCAACGAGACCCGATAATAAAGGGTCATCGAGGCGCTATGCGCGACCAACAGTTGATTGATTTGCTCTATACCAGGAAGAATATGTTTTGAAACAAGCGATAACGATTTCTTATTCTCACCTGGATCGTAAAGTTGATAGACCGTAATACGGTTGGCATTTTCAAGCGTTTCTTTAACCAGTTGTGGAGTTTCTTCCGTTTTAGTGGATGACGGCGCTTTAAAATATGAGATCAGTGCAAACAGCGACAGAGCGACAACGATAACGGGCAAGGTAATCAGAACAGCCCGATAAGGATGATGTTTGGTTGCCAGTTTTTTCTTGCTGACTTCATGTAATGAACTGTTATTTAAAGTTATTTTTTCTGTTGTTGTTGATGGCAGTTGCTCCTCAGACGCGAGGGTTTCAACTACCTCAGCATTCTCTTCGGTTACCTCACTGGCGCGGTCATCAACCTTATTTTCATTAGGAGCAATGATTTCAGTTAGATAGAGTTTATTAAACAAATACCCTTTTTTTGGTATGGTTTTTATAATTTCTTGTTGTTTACCATCATCATCAATAGCGACGCGCAGGGCGTGAACGGCTGTCGGCAGACTATTTCCACCGACGATGCGATTCTTCCAGACAGCGGTCATTAAAAATGAACGAGATAAAACAACATCGGCATTTTTAGCTAATGTCTCTAACAGAATAAAATGGTATTCGCCCAGGCGACGTATCTCACCTGTTTCACAGTGGATTAACGCATTAAGCGAAGAGTCCATCCGCCAATTGTTGACTACAATACTCATGGTTTATTATACCCGCGCAAGATTTTTATATCCCTGGTGTCACACCGTTAAAAATCAGTGCATTAAAATTCTGGAGAAATTGAGATGTCTTCTGCCTGAGAAACAGCAGGTAAATCGGTATTGAGTGTTTTTTATGCTGTGCAAAAGAGGATTGGAAATGTAGCGAAAGTGTCTGAGACTCACAATATAAAAATACAGGGCATTTGCAACCAAATGTAAAATAAAGTTATAACCAGGCTCTTTAAAACATTTTTATCTAAGCATAATCTTATTTTTATCATAAGGTTAACATAGAAGGTGCGTAATCGATCGGGTCGTTATTAGATATTTCTAATAATCTTTTAATTAAATCTTGATTGAGATCTTCCTTATGCAGTGATTGTTTTGGTGAGGAGCACGGAAAGCTAAAATAGAGGTGGGAGACGTTTTATCTCTCGCGTTAACGATGTTGTGCAAGGCGTAAAAAATTTTTCTGCAGCGCTTTAAGTTTTCCGAAGGGGTGGTCGTTTTTACAGAGTATCGAAACGAAAACGATTATTCCCAAGGAGCAGTACCATGTTATCGATTAATACTAATACCGCATCAATGTCCGCTGTTAACGCTATCAACAAAAGCAGCGCATCACTGTCTACTTCTATGGAACGTCTGGCGACAGGTAACCGTATTAACTCTTCTGCAGATGATGCTGCGGGCAAACAGATTGCCAACCGTCTGACTGCGCAGTCCAGCGGTATGGGCGTTGCGCTGAGCAACATTCAGGACGCGACTGCGATGCTGCAAACTGCAGACAGCATGTTTGACGAAATGACCGACGTACTGGGCCGTATGAAAGACCTGTCCACTCAGGCAGCGAACGGAACCTACAGCGACGAAGATTTGCAGGCGATGCAGGACGAATACGACGAACTGGGTCAGCAGATGTCCGATATGCTGCAGAACACCACTTACGGCGGCACCAACCTGTTCGGTGTTTCCGGTACCAGCAACACCGGCAAAGACGGTCTGTTCCAGGGGGCGGTAACCTTCCAGGTTGGTGCTGAATCTTCTGACACCATGACCGTTGATATCTCCAGCCAACTGGACTCTCTGGTTACCGATTTAAAAAGCGTTAGCAACTCTTTCGAAGCTGATCAGTTAGATGCGACCGGTACTGCAGGCATTTCCGGTGGTACTGAGCTGACCGCTTCTGGTTCTGCAAACCAGATGATCACTACTATCCAGACTGCAATGGACGACGTGTCTAAGATCCAGTCCAAACTGGGTGCATCTATCAACCGTCTGAACGATACCGCCGCTAACCTGACCAGCATGCAGGACAACACTGAAGTGGCGATCGGTAACATTATGGATACCGACTACGCGACGGAAGCGTCCAACATGACCCAGCAACAGGTGCTGATGCAAACCGGCATCACCATGCTGAAGCAGTCCAACAGCATGTCCAGCATGGTTTCCAGCCTGCTGCAGTAATTCCTGACTTAACGTCATTTCCAACACCGCCACCCGGCGGTGTTGTGCTTTCAGCGACCTGGCTTTTACCTGGAAACCTTCCTGGGGAAGGGAAAATTCATTTCCGCTACTAAGTTAACTCACTGAATTTTAATTGTAAAAATTATTGGCATGTATTTTGCTTTTACATAAATAACGTTGCACGGAGTCATTGATCATGAGCTATACGAGTCCGATCCAAAAATTAGCACAACAATTTGCCTACGCCGATATTGCCACCCAGGCGACGAATCTGCAGAACCAACAGAACGAGTTGAATGCTGAGAGCAGCGGTCTGGACTCGCTCAGTAGCGCGCTGACTGATTTTCAGACGGCAATCGATGCGCTGAACAGCGACACCGACGGCCCACTGACGTTTTCCGCCACCACAAATAATGAGTCGAATACGGTGTCGGCAAACTCGCAGGCACAGGCGGGGACCTACTCATTTTATGTTTCGCAGTTAGCACAGGGGCAACAAACCACGTTCAGCATGAGCGACGATACTTACGCCGCGATGGGTTCATTTGAGATAACCATGGATGACGGCACAACCATGGATATTGACCTGTCTACGGTCGACGAGGATGGCGATAACTGTGTTGATGCCAGTGAACTGGTTGATGCGATTAATAACTCGGACGATAACCCAGGCGTGTCGGCGGCATTGGTTAAGACCGACGGCACGACCACCATCATGCTGACCTCTGATACCACCGGTGAGCAAAGCGGTTTTTCGGTGAGCGTTTCGGGTAACACCGATCTGGCTACGGCGGAATCCTCCAGTGAACAACAGATAACGCAAGCGCAGGACGCCATTATTCACCTCGGTAACGAGGATGGCCCTGCGATCACCAGCAGCACCAATACCTTTGACGATGTGATCCCCGGCGTGACGATGACTTTTTCTGAGGTTAGCGATCCTGATGATCCTAACGATGTGACCACTTTTACCGTCGCGGAAGACTCCAGCGGATCGCAGGCCAAAGTGCAGACCTTTGTTGATGCCTACAACACCTTGGTCGACACCATCGATTCACTGACCAGCTATGGCGATGACGACACGGCGTCCGGGGTTTTTGCGGGTGACGCCGGGATGAATTCGCTGGCAAATCAGATGGATGATATTGCTCACGCGTCTTACGGTGGCGTGTCGATTGTTGATTATGGCATCACGCTGGATTCCGACGGTCACTTACAAATTGACTCCACTCAGTTCAGCGAAGCAATGGAAGAAAACCCGGACGGTTTGACCGCTATTTTTGTCGGGGAGGACAGCATGGTCGCGCAGATGGACGACCTGATGGAAAGCTATCTGGATTCCAGCAACGGCATCATCGCCCTGCGCCAGGAAAACATTGATGACCAGCAGAGCAAAATTCAGGACGAAAGCGATCAGCTGACTGAAACCTATAACACCAACTACGAGCGCTATGTGGAAGAGTACACCAATACGCTGGTGGAAACGTACACCATGAAAATGAGTATGGCCGCGTTTATGTAACCGGCTGATTTAAGAGAAGGATTGAGAATCAACATGTACGACACGCAGGATGGTTATTCGCAATACAAAGAGATGGATCTTGCTGCGCGTACCGCAGCAGCATCGCCATTAGAGCTGGTGCTGGTGCTGTTTTCGGGGCTGATGGACGAGCTGGAACGCGCCAAAAGCCACATTGAGAACAAACGCTATGAGCGCAAGGCGCAAAGCATCAACAAATGCATCGATATTCTCAACGCCTTAACCAGCTCGCTGGAGTTTGAAACGGGCGGCGAGTTGGTGGTGAATTTGTCCCGGCTGTATGACCACTGCGTCTACCGCCTGTATGAAGCCAGCGGCGAATTGTCGCTGGAAAAAATTGATGAAGTGATCCTCATCCTGACCAATCTACGCACAGGCTGGGAAGGTCTGTCGGCAAAGCTGGGATAAGACGATGGAAAGAGAGCGTCAGCAACAGCAGCTTTATGCCCTGGTAAAAGAGATGAACGAGGCGCTGGATCGAAAGCGTTGGCGCCGATTACCCGGCCTGCATCAGCAGGTGATGCGCGTTTTTCATGACTATGCCGCCTGGGAAACCGATGCCACCGCGTTGCGAGAGGTCAAAGACACCCTGCATGCGGCGTTTGAGGTGCTGATTGCCCGACGAACGCAGCGTGCGGAAGAACTCAAAGCGCGCATGGATCAACATCAGCAAAACCAGGAAGGAATGTTGGCGTACTCAATGGTTAATTTAATTTCGGAGAAGGCATGAATCCTGTATTACTGGCCTCGGCCAGTGCGTTGGCAGAGGCCACACCGGAAAAGGCGGCTATTTCGGCCCCAACAACGTCAACGAGCGGCAGCACGTTTTCTTTACCGCAGGCCGGGCTTAACGCGGTGGCTGAACGTTTGATCGGCGCAAAAATAAACCAACAGCAGGCGTCGTTGCCTGAGCATCAACGCGATGATGCAGATCCTGCGGCCATGCAGGCATTGCTGGCGATGTTACTGGCGCAACCG
>NZ_SZWS01000028.1:0-4058 GCF_005281245.1 Citrobacter sp. wls826 | reverse complement strand
CACAGCCGTTAACGCCTGCGGCGGCGCAGAAGCAGCCTGACGGTGAGATGCTGAAAATGCTGACGCAGGCGCAAACTACGGGGGCGGGGTCTGCGCTTTTGCGTCAACTGGCGAGCGCGATGGCCGGGCAAGGAAAACAATCCATGCCGTCGGCTGAGCAGCACGCCACGGATTTATCGTCACTGTCGCCAAAGCTGCAAACGTTACTGGCATCGATCACCGAGAATTTGCCCCAGGCAACCCCGGATCAGCAGGCCAAACTGGCGACATTCTCCGCCCAGGATCTGCGCGCGATCGCGCCTGAACCTGTCTCGCTTTCGACCTCACAGCAAATTTCCGCCCGGGTGAAGTCAGCGGATCACGCCGTTCCTCGCCCGATGGCGGTGAGAAAAACGGATAGCGTAACGGTTAACCCATCGCTTGCGTCGCAAAGTTTGCTCAATACGGCGGCGCAGGGAAATCAGCCGGTAAATGCCCTGAGCGACCACAACGTGGTGTCGACGCAAGTTTCCGCGCCTACCACGCTGTCAACAGAGGAGCTCGGCGAGAAGCTCACCGCGCTGCTCAAAGACAGAATTCAGTTCCAGTTGGGTCAGCAACAGCAGGTGTCGACCATTCGTCTAGACCCGCCATCGCTGGGCAAACTGGAAATTGCCGTGCAGCTGGACGCAGGAAAGCTGATGGTGCACATCGGCGCAAATCAGAGCGATGTCTGCCGCTCGTTGCAGCAATTTAGCGAGAACTTACGCCAGCACCTCACGGCGCAGAACTTCATGGAAGTGAATGTTCAGGTCTCTTCCGAGGGACAATCGCAACAGCAACAACAGCAGTCAGGCCATCAACAGGACGAGGTGACGTCGGCGCTAACGCTTAACGACGAACCTCAATTTCAACAGAACGAATCCGTTCTGATCAAAGTGTAAAAGCAAGATGAAGAAAATTGTTATTGCGTGTGTGATCAGCTCTGTCGTTGCTCTGGGTATTGCTGGTGGGGCTGGATGGGGTATTTATCATTTTATGAATAAAGGTGCGACAGCTAAGGCAGCAAAACCCGCTGAGATACCCGAAGAAAATCAGGATGAGAGCAGCAGCATATTTGTCTCTCTGCCGGAAACGGTGGTTACGCTTCATGATAGTGAAGGGACAGACCGATACATGGTGGCAGAGCTGGTAATGGTCGTTGATTCAGAGAAAGACGCTGAAAAAATTAAGAAAGACGAACCGCTCTATCAAAGTATTACGGTAGATGAACTCTCGAATATGAAATATGAAGAGATTCGGGCGCTGAAGATCTCCGATATCAGAAAGAAAGTTTTTGAAAATCTGAAAATTGAATTAGCGAAACGCAAAATGGCGACACCGTATAAGGACATATTGGTGAAAAAAGTCGTGTTTCAATAAGCGACAAGCCAGGAAATAACATGATCCAGGATGCTTACGAGTCAGAAGATTTTAATGCGACGCCCGTGCTAACGCCAAAGCAAGAGAGCCATTATTTACAGGCTTATCTTCCTTTGGTGCGCAAAGTGGTGCGTCAACTTGCGCCGCAATGTACCTGCGTTATGGACAGGCAGGATATGGAGCAAACGGCGCTGATGGGATTGCTGAATGCGATTCGCCGCTATGGTCAACCGGATGAGGGCTTTGCCGGTTATGCCGTCCATCGTATCCGCGGAGCCATACTCGATGAGCTGCGCAGCCTCGACTGGCGGCCTCGTCAGCTACGACAAAAATACCATCAGATTAAAGATTTGATTCGTGATGCGCGTACTCAGCTCGGGCATGAACCCTCATGGGAAGAGCTTTCCCGGTTGGGTTTGTCGTCTGAAGATTATCAGGAATATCAACAGCTGGAAGGTGCCGAGTCGCTGGCCAGCCTGGATGAATTACTGAATGGCGATATACCGATTGCGCCGCTCGAAGGGCGGGGGCTTGAAGAACAATTCGTCACGCAGGAAATGCTGGGTTATGCCCTGAGCCAACTCAGCGAAAAGGAGGGACTGGTGCTCTCAATGTATTACCAGCACGATATGAATTTAAAAGAAATCGCGCTGGTATTAGGGCTGACTGAAGCTCGAATTTGTCAAATGAATAAAAAAATCACGCACAAGATTCGTGATTGTTTATATCCAGATTAACAATTCCGAATCAACATGCGGAGGACGTAATGCAAAAGATTTTTGGTTTATTGGTGGTTTTAGGCTGCGTATTTGGTGGCTACTTTGAGGCTGGCGGACAGTTAATTGCTATCTGGCAGCCGGCAGAAATTATTATTATCGTGGGGGCCGGTCTGGGGGCGATGATTATCGGTAACCCAATGCATGTGCTTAAAGAGATTGCTCACCAGATCAAAGGCGTGGTCAGCAAAAAGAAAATGGGGCCGGAGTTCCAGCGTCAGTTGCTGATGTGCCTGTATGAACTGCTGGAAATGGTGCAGAACGGCGGTCTGCGTATGTTGGATCAGCATATCGAACAGCCGGAAGAGAGTACCATTTTCCAGAAATACCCGCTGGTACTGACCCAGAAACGACTGGTGACCTTTATCGCCGATAATTTCCGTCTGATGGCGATGGGAAAAATTGATGCCCATGAGCTGGAAGGGATCCTCGATCAGGAACTGGATACCGCGGAAGAATCGCTGTTAACCCCTTCGCGCTCTCTGCAGCGTACCGCCGAGGCGATGCCTGGCTTCGGCATTTGCGCGGCGGTGCTGGGTATCATCATCACCATGCAGTCAATCGATGGTTCCATTGCGCTTATCGGCCTGAAAGTGGCGGCGGCGCTGGTGGGGACATTCTTAGGGGTCTTCATCTGTTATTGCGTGATGGATCCGCTGGCAAACGCCATGGAACAGCAGGCGCGGGCGGAACATTCGCTGCTCGAATGTGTACGTACCGTGCTGGTGGCGCAAGCGGGCGGTAAGCCGACGCTGCTGGCGGTTGATGCGGGACGTAAACTTCTTCATCTGGCTTCCAAACCCACATTCGCTAATCTGGATGCGTGGGTGAATGCGATGCTGGAGCAAGAATAAGCATGAGGAAGGGGCCAAATCGTCGCGATCGCGGCGCGAAAACCACCATTATCCGCCGACAAATCAAAAAGAATCATGCAGGTCATCATGGGGGAGCGTGGAAGGTGGCATTTGCTGACTTTACGCTGGCGATGATGGCGTTGTTTATGACGTTGTGGATTGTGAACAGCGTCAGTAAAGCTGACCGCGAAAATATCGTGGCGGCGCTGCATGGTCAGTCAATCTTTAACGGTGGCGGTATGGCGCCGTTAAATAAGCTGGGCAAGCAACCGATAGCGCCGGGAGCGCAGAAGAAAAACGTCACGCGCAACAAACTCGATAAAACCGTCAACCCACAGGAGACGGCGAAAATTACGGAAGAGAACGCGAAAAAGGCGCTGGATGTGAATGAAAAAGCGGTGCTGCTGAAACAAAAATCAGCCCGCGAATTGGGCGAACTGGCGACCGACATTAACGTTATCGCCCGCAATGCGCATATGGAAACTAACCTCGAGATGGAGATTGTTCCTCAGGGGCTGCGCGTACTGATTAAAGATGACCAGAATCGCAATATGTTTGAGCGCGGTAGCGCCAGGATTATGCCGTTCTTTAAATCGCTGCTGGTTGAACTGACCCCCGTGTTTGACTCGCTGGATAACAAGATAATCATCACCGGGCATACAGACGCGATGAGCTATAAGAGTAACATTTACAACAACTGGAACCTCTCCGGCGACCGCGCTTTGTCGGCGCGACGCGTGCTGGAGGATGCCGGAATGCCGCAGAATAAAGTCATGCAGGTCAGCGCGATGGCGGACCAAATGCTGCTGGATGCGAAAAATCCGGAAAGTGCCGGGAACCGTCGCATTGAGATCATGGTGCTGACGCAAAGCGCTTCCGATACGTTGTATCAATATTTTGGCCAGCAGGGAGAGAAGGTTGTGCAACCGCTGGTGGATAAGCTGGACAAGCAAAAGCAGGTGACTTCTTTACGTCAAAAATCTGCTCCCGTCACTCATTAATTCTGTTCTCGTCCCCCACGCAACGT
>NZ_SZWS01000029.1:11383-17394 GCF_005281245.1 Citrobacter sp. wls826 | reverse complement strand
GGGAGTTTCCTGCGGCCCGCAACCCTTAAATTGCAGAAAAATGACTGACCGCTGCATTCCACAGCAAAACCCCGCCTTATACCCATTTACACACAGAGTTATCCACAAACCACGCGATCGTTTGTGCACTTCTCTGTTTATATAAGCATCCTTCAACGGAAAAAGAAGAGGTCAAAATCGAAAATTAAAAATTCGCGAGCGTTGCGCAAACGTTTTCGTTACAATGCCCCCGCACAACAAGGATGCCCCGTAAGGGGCGTTAGCTGAGTTTTTAGCCAAGAATTCACCTAACGCTCTCTGTAATAGTCAAATCCAGGGGATTTACCATGCAACAACGTCGTCCAGTCCGCCGCGCTCTGCTCAGTGTTTCTGACAAGGCCGGTATCATCGAATTCGCTCAGGCACTTTCCGCACGCGGTGTGGAGCTGCTGTCTACAGGTGGCACTGCGCGCCTGTTGGCTGAGAAAGGCCTGCCAGTGACCGAAGTTTCCGATTACACCGGCTTCCCGGAAATGATGGATGGACGCGTAAAGACCCTGCATCCGAAAGTCCACGGCGGCATTCTTGGTCGTCGCGGTCAGGACGACGGGATTATGGAACAGCACGGCATCGCACCTATCGACATGGTGGTTGTTAATCTGTACCCGTTCGCCGATACCGTTGCCCGTGAAGGCTGCTCGCTGGAAGATGCGGTAGAAAACATTGATATCGGCGGCCCGACGATGGTGCGTTCCGCTGCCAAGAACCATAAAGATGTGGCTATCGTTGTGAAGAGCAGCGACTACGCCGCCATTATTAAAGAGATGGATGCCAACGACGGTTCTCTGACCCTCGACACGCGTTTCGACCTCGCGATTAAAGCCTTCGAACACACCGCCGCTTACGACAGCATGATCGCCAACTACTTCGGTAGCATGGTTCCGGCCTACCACGGCGAAAGCAAAGAAGCCGCTGGTCGCTTTCCACGTACACTGAACCTGAACTTCATTAAGAAGCAGGATATGCGCTACGGCGAGAACAGCCACCAACAGGCTGCCTTCTATATAGAAGAGAATGTTAAAGAAGCGTCCGTTGCCACCGCGCAGCAGGTACAGGGCAAAGCACTTTCCTACAACAACATCGCCGATACCGATGCGGCGCTGGAGTGCGTAAAAGAATTCAACGAGCCAGCCTGTGTGATCGTCAAACACGCTAACCCGTGCGGCGTGGCAGTCAGTACCTCTATTCTCGATGCTTACGACCGCGCCTATAAAACCGACCCGACCTCCGCGTTCGGCGGCATCATCGCCTTCAACCGCGAACTGGATGCCGAAACTGCTCAAGCCATCATTTCCCGTCAGTTCGTGGAAGTGATCATCGCGCCATCCGCAACCGAAGACGCACTGAAAATCACCGCAGCCAAACAGAACGTCCGCGTGCTGACCTGCGGTCAGTGGGCACAACGTGTGCCGGGCCTGGACTTCAAACGCGTTAACGGCGGTCTGCTGGTTCAGGATCGTGACCTGGGTATGGTGAGCGAAGGTGAACTGCGCGTAGTTTCCAAACGTCAGCCGACCGAACAGGAACTGCGCGATGCGCTGTTCTGCTGGAAAGTAGCTAAGTTTGTAAAATCCAACGCCATTGTTTACGCCAAAGAGAACATGACTATCGGCATAGGAGCAGGCCAGATGAGCCGCGTATATTCCGCAAAAATCGCCGGAATTAAAGCCGCCGACGAAGGTCTGGAAGTTCAAGGTTCCTCTATGGCATCCGACGCCTTCTTCCCGTTCCGCGATGGGATTGATGCCGCCGCTGCCGCCGGTGTGACCTGCGTGATCCAGCCGGGCGGTTCTATCCGTGATGATGAAGTCATTGCTGCCGCCGACGAGCACGGCATAGCGATGGTGTTCACCGACATGCGCCACTTCCGCCATTAATCCACGGAGCAGACGATGAAAGTATTAGTGATTGGCAACGGCGGGCGCGAACACGCGCTGGCCTGGAAAGCGGCGCAGTCGCCAAAAGTCGAAACGGTATTTGTCGCACCAGGCAACGCGGGCACCGCGCTGGAACCTGCGCTGCAAAACGTGGCAATCGGCGTGACCGATATTCCGGCGCTGCTGAGCTTTGCCCAGAATGAGAAGATCGATCTGACCATCGTTGGCCCGGAAGCGCCTCTGGTGATTGGCGTGGTCGATGCGTTTCGCGCCGCCGGTCTGAAAATCTTCGGCCCAACCGAAGGCGCAGCGCAGTTGGAGGGCTCCAAAGCCTTCACCAAAGATTTCCTTGCCCGTCATAACATTCCGACGGCGGAGTATCAGAACTTCACCGAGATTGAGCCTGCGCTGGCCTATCTGCGTGAGAAAGGCGCGCCGATCGTTATCAAGGCCGACGGCCTGGCCGCTGGTAAAGGCGTTATCGTCGCGATGACGCTGGAGGAAGCCGAAGCCGCCGTTCATGACATGCTGGCAGGTAACGCTTTTGGCGATGCGGGCCACCGTATCGTTATCGAAGAGTTCCTCGACGGTGAAGAAGCGAGCTTTATCGTGATGGTTGACGGCGAGCACGTGCTGCCAATGGCCACCAGCCAGGACCACAAACGCGTGGGCAACGGCGATACCGGTCCGAATACCGGCGGCATGGGCGCTTACTCACCGGCACCGGTGGTGACTGACGACGTTCATCAGCGCACCATGGAACGCATCATCTGGCCAACCGTAAAAGGCATGGCGGCGGAAGGGAACACTTACACCGGTTTCCTGTACGCAGGTCTGATGATCGACAAACAGGGCAACCCGAAGGTTATCGAGTTCAACTGCCGCTTCGGCGATCCGGAAACCCAGCCGATCATGCTGCGTATGAAATCGGATCTGGTGGAGCTGTGCCTTGCCGCCTGTGACGGCAAGCTGGATGAGAAAACCTCTGAGTGGGACGAACGCGCCTCTTTGGGCGTAGTGATTGCCGCGGGCGGCTATCCGGGCAACTACAATACTGGCGATGAGATCCACGGCCTGCCGCTGGAAGAAGTCGCTGACGGTAAAGTGTTCCACGCGGGCACCAAACTGTCTGCTGACGATCGCGTGCTGACCAACGGCGGTCGCGTCCTGTGCGCCACCGCGCTGGGCAACACCGTTGCCGAGGCGCAGCAGCGTGCCTACGCCCTGATGACCGACATCCGTTGGGACGGCAGCTTCAGCCGTAACGACATCGGCTGGCGCGCCATCGAACGTGAGCAAAACTAACGGCTGAGCTTAGCCAGCAGCGTTTTGCGCGTAATACCTAACTGACGGGCGGCTTCGGTTTTATTGCCGCCCGTTTTTTCCAGCGCCGCCAGAATCACTTCTTTTTCGACATCCACCAGCGGTTGGATCTCGCCACTGTATTCCGTTTTTATCGGTGTCGCGGCAATCGCCATCGGCAGCTCGCGTTCGGAAATATATTCCCCCGTTAGCAGCACCACCGAACGCTCAATCGCATTTTCCAGCTCACGGATATTGCCCGGCCAGTCATAGTGGATCAGCAGATCCATCGCCTGCGGAGTAAAGCCTTTCACCGCTTTTCGATTACGTGTGGCAAAACGCTGGAGAAAATGTTCGGCCAGCAGCGGAATATCTTCCCGACGCTGGCACAGCGCTGGCATTTCAATAGTGATGACGTTCAGGCGATAGTAGAGATCCTGACGAAAGTGCCCGGCGTTCACTTCCTCCGCCAGATCGCGATGTGTGGCAGCGATCAGCCGGACATCAACCGCAATAGTCTGGTTGCTGCCAACCCGTTGCACTTCTCGCTCCTGGATTGCCCGCAGCAGACGCACCTGCATTAGCGGTGAGATATCGCCAATTTCATCAAGAAATAACGTGCCACCTTCGGCTTCCACAAAGCGCCCTTCCCGCCGCTTATCCGCACCGGTAAACGCGCCTTTCTCATGTCCAAAAAGTTCAGACTCCAGCAGCGATTCATTAAGCGATGCACAGTTCAGCGTCACCAGCGGTTTATCACGGCGGGCACTGCTGGCATGCAGCGCCCGGGCCACCAGCTCTTTCCCCGTACCGGAGTCTCCGTGAATGAGCACCGTTGCATCCGAGGGCGCAACCATCGCGATTTCATTGATCAACTGCTGCATCGCCGGACTGCTGCCAATCATGCCAAACTGCGCAGCCGACCCCGACGGCAGTTCAGCGCCCGTTTCCCGCGTATGCGCCAGCGCCTTTTCCAGCGTCTCCTGCAGGCGATCAAAATCCAGCGGCTTGATTAAGTAGTCCAGCGCCCCGGTTTTCAGCGCCTCAACGGCGGTCTCCACGCTGGAGAACGCCGTCATGATCAATACCGGAATCGCCGAATTCAGCGCTTTAATCTCTTTCAGCGTTGCGATGCCGTCCATCTCCGCCATACGCACATCGCACAGCACTAAATCAAATACGCGTTCACGCACCTGTTCCAGTGCCGCTTGCCCGCTATAGGCCAGCGCGACCTCATAACCCCAGCCGCGCAGCAGCGCCTGTAAAATGGTGCAGTGGCTGATATCGTCATCTACCACCAGAATATTGATTTTTCCGCGCGTCATCCTTGTTAATCCTGTTGTTTCGCGTTGGTTGGCAGCCAGAGGGTAAAGGTTGCGCCTTTGCCCTCAACGCTTGCCACATGAATGGTACCACCGTGCTGTTCAATTATGTTCTGCACTACCGCCAGCCCAAGGCCGGTTCCATCCGCTTTAGTCGTGAAGTAAGGCGTAAAAATGGCCTCCAGCTGTTCCGCGGCAATCCCTTTCCCGCTATCAATAACCACGATTTTAACGCGATCGCCGCTGCTTTCACTCGCTTCAACCGTAATCGTGCCCTGACGACCAATCGCATGAATGGCGTTCAGATACAGATTCAACAGAACCTGAGTCAGTCGGTCGGGATCGGCCTGAATAGCGGGCAGCGTGGAACTGGCCGAAAAACGTAGCTGGATTTCCCGGCTTGCCGCATCCTGACTCACCAGGTTTAATGAGTGGGTGATGACCTCATTGAGATCCACCTGTTGCAGCGTCAGATGCGCAGGTTTCACCAGCTCCAGCAGTTCGCTCACCACCCGATTTAAACGGTCCGCCTCTTTCGCCATCACCTGTGCCAGCTCATGCGACTCGCCACCAGCCGGAGTTCGTTCGGCAAAATACTTCGCTAAACCTTTGATCGATGAAAGCGGGTTTCGAATCTCATGCGCGACCCCGGCAGCCAGATGCCCGAGCGCCATCAGTTTTTCTTTACGCTTCATCGCATCCTGCAGTTCTTTGTACGAGCGCTGATAGCGCTGATACCAGAAGAACGTCAGCACAGTGGCCAGCAGCACGGCCGCCAGCGCAGACAGGACAATCAGGGTGTTACGCCACTCTCTTGCCTGAGTCGCAGCCAGATCGCTGGCATCAAAAGCGATAAATATGGTTTGTGCGGGGGTAATAAGCTGTCCGTCATTGCTGGCACAGCGCGCCATGCCATGACGTCCTGAACCATACATAGGCTGAAACTGACGATAAATTTCCAGGACCGGTGTTTTTTCACCGTCCCCCGTAGGCATGTCAATATTCCGCCAGCTTTCTTGTTCCCCGGGGCTTAATTGCCGCAGGACATCCGGTGAATAGAGCGTTTTACCGACCATCGCGGAATTGCTATGAGTAATAATGACGCCATGATCGTCAACGACGGCAAACCATAGCACGCCTGGTTGTACGGCCATTTCCTCCAGCAGCGTCTGCTGTTGAGCATGATGCATGCGCATCCCCATACCTACGCGCGTACCAGACTCCAGAGCGCGGATGAGCACGCTGCCTTTTTCCAGTAGCGTTTGCCGCGCGGCACCGCTTTCCCGCCCATAGTCCCGAATGGTCATAATCGAAAACCAACCGACCAAAATCAGGATTGCCGCCAGCAAGAGTCGGCTCAACCACTTGGCCGCCGTGTCCTTATAAAGACGCATACGCTCTCCCTTTATCCCACCTGTTCCTTTCATCGTTGCAGGTATACAGCAGAAATCATGCCATTTTTTCTCCGTGA
>NZ_SZWS01000029.1:8331-11302 GCF_005281245.1 Citrobacter sp. wls826 | reverse complement strand
GTAAAAATGACCCGCCGGCGCGTTCTGGCGAGTCATTTTTACTCGTCGCCCTGTAAAGGCCACGACTACAACGCCCGCGGGACCGGGATTGCCGCTTTGGCACGGAAGATGCAATAGGAAATGTAATCTAACCAACAGGAGAACGACCCATGAAACGGAACAACAAACTGGCGCTGATTGCACTCTCTCTTATCGCGTTGGGCTCTACGCCGGCGCTGGCGCAGAATCACTGGGGATATGGTGATGGAATGCAGCAACGAGGCGGTACGCCAATGACCACTGAGCAGCAGGCTACCGCGCAGAAAATCTATGATGATTACTACTCGCAGACCAACGCCTTGCGCCAACAGCTGACCTCTAAACGTTATGAGTACAACGCGTTGCTAACAGCCAGCTCGCCAGACACAGCAAAAATTAATGCCGTGGCAAAGGAGATGGAGGCGTTGAATCAGTCACTGGATGAGCAGCGCGTTAAACGCGATGTCGCAATGGCCCAGGCAGGCGTACCTCGCGGAGCGGGAATGGGCTACGGCGGGTGCGGCGGTGGCGGTAACCATCGCGGCGGCCATATGGGAATGGGCCACTGGTAAACGGTTTTTGCCGGATGGCGGCCTCACCTTATCTGGCCCGATGTCCTGGCATCAGGTTTTCAGAAGGTTTTGGCAGTAGGCTGCCAGTGACAAAAATCTTCATTAGCAACCAGCAGTAGCTGCGACCCTTCGGGCGCTTCCAGCCATGCCACACTCACTTCTACAGATGAATGGCTCTGGCGGCGCTCAATGTGGTTTATCGCCCACGATTCCAGATCGGGCTTCAGTGTTTCACCTTCACAGGTCGTGACTGTGTTATTCGCATGCCAGCGTCCCTGACGCAATATCACCCGTCCCTGACGCAACGCATCGCTGGTCTGGCGGATTTGATCGGCACGATAGCGGTAAAGCGCAATTTGATCGCTGGAAAGCTGCTGCTTTTGCCCATCGACTTCACGCTGCATGAAACTCAGTTCGCCCCGGTCATCGAAGCGTATACGGACATGTTCCGGTGGTTGACTGTAAGTGTTGAGTTCTATCAGCGAGAGCGAATCACCCTGCCAGCGGTATTCACTGGTGGTGGTATCGCCTTTACGCCACGGACTAAATACCGAGAGCAAGTGAACATCGTCGCTGGAATCTTTACGCCAAATGCGTACCGCCCCCTGATCGCCAACATAGCCGCTGGCCGTGAACGGAGGAAGCTCAGAGTGGCGACTACAGGCAGACAGTAACAGCACACCTGAAAGCCAAAGCGAATGACGCCAGATGGACAAAAGGGGCGAAACCGCCCCTTCGATAAAACTGTTCACTGCCACGCGAATTACTTAACCGCGTCTTTCAGTGCTTTACCAGAAACAAATGCCGGTACGTTAGCTGCGGCAATTTTGATTTCTTTACCGGTCTGCGGGTTGCGGCCAGTGCGCTCAGCACGGTGGTTCACTTTGAAGGTACCGAAACCAACCAGTTGTACAGCATCGCCTTCTTTCAGAGACTCAGTAATAGCAGCCAGAGTGGATTCCAGAGCAGCTTTAGCCTGTGTTTTAGACAGTTCTGCTTTGTCTGCAATTACATCAATCAGTTGAGTCTTGTTCATAAGTTATCCTTACAATGTGTTTATCGCTTGCTAAGCATCGAGTGCGACGGAAATGCCAGAAAAGCACTCTCCTGCATACACGCACCGATAGCCACTTTTTTTCGCCCCCCAAATGTAGACCAGACCGGGGGCGGATGGGAAGCCTTCAGGCACGACAAATCAGGCGTTAAATCACGTTTTATGGTGTCATTGCTGAAAATTTATACCAATATTGCTCTCGCCAGCCTCGCGCAGGTCTGCACGAAGCCCTTTTATCAGCTCAATATCGCGTTCTTCACAGTCGGCTAAAAGTCGGAAAATTTCCCACTGAATATCCCATTCTTGCTCAACGGCCGGGTTCTCTTTGAGCTCTTCATCGGTCATTTCGCGACCAGCCTGGGTCATTTCCAGCATCGCAACCGTCGTAATCGAAGCCTTACTAACCTCAATTGCATGTTCCAGCGTTTCACCGCTAAGACGCGAATGCATCAGTTCGCTTAATGCCACACAGGCATCAATCGCCGGATAAACGCCGTACAAATCGTAATCGTCTGCTGAAGGAATAGCCTCTTCAAATTTTTCCAACTGGCTATCGAAATTGATTTTCGCGTCTTTAACCGTCAGCGCTTCCCAAATCAAATCCAGAATTCGGCGGTAAATTTGTCCATCGCCAAATTCGGTTTGCTTACAGAACATGGCGTAGTTGGGGTACATGCGTTCGCACAGACAGGCCATAAACGTGACGTGCTGCCAGCTTTCCAGCTTCTCCAGACGCAGGTGAATCGGATTTTGTAACATGATGAGTTCTCAAATACGGAAATTAGCGGCAGTTTACCCGATATGGGGCGTTTTTGCTGCAAGCCGCGTAAAAGCAGGGCGTTCGGATGCCACCGCATCTGCCCAGCGTGTTGGTTCCGGCAGACGATAGCCGTTCATACAGCATTGTACCCACGCTAACGCGCTGTCCTGGCTCACGCGATGACCCGTAGAGATAAACAGCGGGTTACAGCGTGCTTTGCTGCGCCAAACCCATGCCAGCTGTTCGCCTTTATCCAACAACGGCGCTAACGCTCCAGGTTCGGCGGCGAGCGGCTCAAACTTGCCGCACAACCGTTTTTTCGCCACGCCAATCGTCGGGACATCCACCAGCAGGCCAAAATGGCTGGCCACGCCCAGACGGCGAGGGTGAGAAATCCCGTGACCGTCAACGAATAGCAGATCAGGCTTGTGCGAAAGCTGCTGCCAGGCGGCCATCAGCGCGGGTGTTTCGCGAAAGGAGAGAAAGCCAGGAATGTAGGGCATGGTGGTGGCGATTCGCGCCACCTTGTATTCAACCAGTTCCAGCGTGGGGTACTTCAGTAAGACC
>NZ_SZWS01000029.1:0-8285 GCF_005281245.1 Citrobacter sp. wls826 | reverse complement strand
CGCGTCACTTCGCCCCCCTGCTCGAACCCAACGTCCGCCCCGCCGATCAGATCCGGCGGATCGCTCCTCAGGCGATCCTCGCGGATCACTGAAGAGGCCAGTTCAAGCTGCTGTGCGCGTAATGACGCAAGATCCATAATGACTCCTTAGCGGTGATACTGTTCCGACAACCGATGTACCGCCTCCACGAAGACACCCGCATGCTCTGGCGGGACATCCTGATGAATGCCGTGGCCCAGGTTAAAGACATGGCCTTCACCCTGACCAAAACCGGCCAGAATCGTCGCCACCTCTTCTTCGATGCGGGCTGGCGGCGCATACAGCATGGACGGATCCATATTGCCCTGCAGTGCCACTTTATGACCTACACGACGACGCGCATCGGCAATGTCAGTGGTCCAGTCCAGACCTAACGCATCACAGCCGGTTTCCGCCATCGCTTCCAGCCACTGACCACCGCCTTTAGTGAACAGCGTCACCGGTACGCGACGACCTTCGTTCTCGCGCATCAGGCCGTCGACGATTTTGTGCATGTAGTACAGGGAGAACTGCTGATAGTCGCGACCGGTCAGCACACCGCCCCAGGTGTCGAAAATCATTACCGATTGCGCGCCCGCTTTGATCTGCGCGTTCAGGTACAGAGTGACGCTCTTCGCCAGCTTATCAAGCAGCAGATGCAGCGCCTTTGGATCGGCGTACATCATCTTTTTAATCACGGTGAAGGCCTTACTACTGCCGCCTTCGACCATATAGGTCGCCAGTGTCCACGGGCTACCGGAGAAGCCGATCAGCGGCACTTCGCCTTTCAGTTCACGGCGGATAGTGCGCACCGCATTCATCACATAACCCAGTCCATCTTCCGGGTCCGGGATCGGCAGTTTGTCGACGTCAGCCTTGCTGACGATCGGTGAGGTAAAGCGTGGGCCCTCTCCTGCTTCAAAATACAGCCCAAGTCCCATCGCATCGGGAATCGTCAGGATATCCGAAAAGAGGATCGCCGCATCAAGCTTATAGCGACGCAGCGGCTGCAGCGTGACTTCGCAGGCCAGCTCGGCATTTTTGCACAGTGCCATAAAATCGCCCGCCTCGGCGCGCGTGGCTTTATATTCCGGTAGATAGCGGCCCGCCTGGCGCATCATCCATACCGGAGTGACATCAACGGGCTGGCGCAGCAGCGCACGCAGATAACGATCGTTCTTCAGTTCGGTCATTTTTCCATTCCTTGAGCTATTTCACGCCAGTGTAACATGTGTGTCACTCATACTCTGCCCGGCAGAGGGCGGCAGTATCTTCAATCAATCGACGCGCGACGGTGCCCGGCGGGGGCAGGAGCGGTAAATCGTCATAGCGATACCAGTTCGCTTCCAGCAGTTCTTTCGGGTCAATAACAATTTCGCCGCTATCATACTCCGCCATAAATGCGGTCATCAAAGACTGTGGGAACGGCCACGGCTGAGAAGTGACGTAGCGCAGGTTTTTCACCTTAATGCCGCTCTCTTCCATGACTTCGCGCGCCACCGCCTGCTCGAGGGTCTCGCCCACTTCGACAAAACCCGCCAGCACGGTATGCACGCCGTTACGATGGCGAACATGTTGGGCAAGCAGGATAGTGTCGTCACGGCGAATAGCGACGATAATGCAGGGGGCAATTTGCGGGTAGTAGCGTTCTCGACAGTGGCTACACAGCATCGCCCATTCCGTTTTACTCGGGTGCATGGGATGACCGCAGTAACCGCAGAATTTATGTGAGCGGTAGAACTCGGCCAGTTGTACACCGCGTCCGGCCAGTTGAAACAGGCCAACATCCTGGTCAATGACCTGGCGCACAGACCCCATATCGTGCCGACGCTGCTGCTGCACCAGCCAGACCGTCTCCCCTTCCCATTCGCCTATAGGAAGTGCACGCTGCCCGGTCAGATCAAAACTTGCTGCGTCGCCGTAAGGCAGTTCGCCATGAGGCAACCATAACTTTTGCTCATGACTGACAATCCACCAGCCGCTATCTAATTTTTCAATTATACGATCCATATCTCTTGCGCAACCTTTGCTTCACAGGCATGTTGTTTACATTATTTTTACATTTACGGGTGAGCCGTTCCTAAACACCATCTTGCGGAGTCAATCATGCTAAACCAGCTGGAAAGCCTGACGGAGCACGTCGGAGGAAGTAACAAACTGGTTGATCGCTGGCTACATGTACGTAAGCACCTGCTCGTGGCTTACTACAATCTGGTTGGCATTAAGCCTGGCAAAGAATCGTACATGCGGCTCAATGAAAAGGCGCTGGATGATTTTTGCCAGAGCCTGGTCGATTACCTTTCCACCGGACACTTCAGTATTTATGAACGTATTCTCCATAAATTGGAAGGGAACGGGCAGCTTTTAAAAGCCACAAAAATTTGGCCGCTCCTGGAAGCCAATACGCAACTGATCATGGACTACTATGATTCCAGTCTGGAGACCGCCATTGATCACGATAACTTCCTTGAATTTCAACAGGCCTTATCGGATATCGGCGAGGCGCTGGAAGCCCGGTTCGTGCTGGAAGATAAGCTGATCATGCTGGTTTTTGATGCGATGCACGAGAGTGGCATGATCAAACGTCCTGCTTGAGATTTGCGACATTAACGCGTAATTTACATTCATTACCTCTTTTTGAGGTTACTTCTTGTCGGAGTGCTTATTTTCCACAGCAGCATGAGTGGAAAAGGCTGAGACCGTTAATTCGGGATCCGCGGAACCTGATCAGGTTAAAACCTGCGAAGGGAACAAGAGTCAATCTACAACCGTATCGCCCTTTGGCGTTCGTCTCTCTTGCTTCATCCGTCGTCTGACAAGCCATATCCTTACTTTTATTTGGAATGAGCTATGTCTGCCACTACTAAACCATCACGCCGCGAACAGCGCGCCCAAGCCCAACACTTTATCGACACGCTGGAAGGTACCGCCTTTCCTAACTCAAAACGCATCTACATCACCGGTTCGCAGGCGGATATTCGCATCCCGATGCGCGAAATCCAGCTAAGTCCTACGCTGATTGGTGGTACGAAAGACAACCCGCAGTTTGAAGAGAACGAAGCCGTGCCGGTGTACGACACCTCCGGGCCGTACGGCGATCCTGATGTGGCGATTAACGTTCAGCAGGGTCTGGCGAAACTGCGCCAGCCGTGGATTGCGGCGCGTAATGATAGCGAAGAATTAGACGACCGTAGCTCCGCTTATACCAAACAACGTCTGGCCGACGATGGCCTGGACGAGCTGCGTTTCAGCGGCCTGCTGACGCCAAAACGCGCCAAAGCCGGCAAGCGCGTTACCCAGTTGCACTATGCCCGTCAGGGGATGGTTACCCCGGAGATGGAATTTATCGCCATCCGTGAAAACATGGGCCGCGAGCGCATTCGTAGTGAAGTGCTGCGCCATCAGCATCCAGGGATGAACTTTGGCGCTCGCCTGCCGGAAAACATCACCCCGGAATTCGTGCGTGATGAAGTCGCTGCGGGCCGCGCGATTATTCCTGCCAACATCAACCACCCGGAATCCGAGCCGATGATCATCGGCCGCAACTTCCTGGTGAAGGTGAACGCCAACATCGGTAACTCGGCGGTGACCTCCTCCATTGAAGAAGAGGTGGAGAAGCTGGTGTGGTCGACCCGCTGGGGCGCAGATACGGTGATGGACCTCTCCACCGGCCGCTATATTCACGAAACCCGCGAGTGGATCCTACGTAACAGCCCGGTGCCGATCGGTACCGTACCGATCTACCAGGCGCTGGAGAAGGTTAACGGGATCGCCGAAGATCTCACCTGGGAAGCCTTCCGCGACACGCTGCTCGAACAAGCCGAACAGGGCGTCGACTACTTCACCATTCACGCGGGCGTACTGCTGCGCTACGTGCCGATGACCGCCAAACGCCTGACAGGTATTGTCTCGCGCGGCGGTTCGATCATGGCGAAATGGTGTCTCTCTCATCACAAAGAGAACTTCCTGTTTGAACATTTCCGCGAGATTTGCGAAATCTGTGCCGCCTATGACGTTTCGCTCTCTCTCGGCGACGGCCTGCGTCCAGGCTCGATTCAGGATGCCAACGACGAGGCGCAGTTCTCCGAGCTGCATACGCTGGGCGAACTGACCAAAATCGCCTGGGAATACGACGTGCAGGTGATGATTGAAGGCCCGGGTCATGTGCCGATGCATATGATCCAGCGCAATATGACCGAAGAGCTGGAGCACTGCCATGAAGCGCCGTTCTACACCTTAGGGCCGTTGACGACAGATATCGCGCCGGGCTATGACCACTTCACCTCCGGCATTGGTGCGGCGATGATCGGCTGGTTTGGCTGTGCGATGCTGTGCTACGTCACGCCAAAAGAGCACCTTGGCCTGCCGAACAAAGAAGACGTGAAGCAAGGGCTGATTACCTACAAGATTGCCGCCCATGCCGCTGATTTAGCCAAAGGCCATCCGGGAGCGCAGATCCGCGATAACGCCATGTCGAAAGCGCGCTTCGAATTCCGCTGGGAAGACCAGTTTAACCTCGCACTCGACCCATTCACCGCCCGCGCCTATCACGATGAAACCCTGCCACAGGAGTCCGGCAAGGTTGCCCACTTCTGCTCCATGTGCGGGCCGAAGTTCTGCTCGATGAAAATCAGCCAGGAGGTCCGCGACTACGCCGCCGCACAAACCATTGAAATCGGAATGGCGGATATGTCGGAGAACTTCCGCGCCAAAGGCGGCGAAATCTACCTCAAAAAAGAGGAGGCGTGATGTACCAGCCTGATTTCCCGACCGTGCCGTTCCGCCTCGGGCTGTACCCGGTGGTAGACAGCGTTGAATGGATTGAACGCTTGCTGCAGGCAGGTGTGCGCACGATCCAACTGCGCATTAAAGATAAACGTGATGAAGAGGTCGAAACCGACGTCATTGCCGCCATAGAGTTGGGGCGTCGCTATGATGCTCGCCTGTTTATCAACGACTACTGGAGCCTGGCAATTAAGCACAACGCGTACGGCGTGCATCTGGGCCAGGAAGACCTCGAAACCACCGACCTGAAGGCGATTCAGGCGGCGGGGCTACGCCTGGGTGTTTCCACTCACGATGATATGGAGATAGACGTAGCGCTGGCTGCTAAGCCTTCTTATATCGCGTTGGGTCATGTCTTCCCGACGCAAACCAAGCAGATGCCGTCGGCCCCGCAGGGTCTCACGCAGCTGGCAAGCCATAGTAAACGACTGGCGGATTACCCCACTGTCGCTATCGGCGGCATCAGCCTTGAGCGCGCCCCAGGGGTGCTGGCGACCGGCGTTGGCAGCATTGCCGTGGTCAGCGCCATAACCCACGCCGCAGACTGGCAGGCAGCCACGGCGCAGCTATTGGACATTGCGGGAGCCGGCGATGAATGACCGCGATTTTATGCGCTACAGCCGCCAGATCCTGCTCGGCGACATTGCCATTGAGGGCCAACAAAAGCTGCTCGATAGCCATGTGCTGATCGTCGGTTTAGGTGGGCTCGGCTCGCCTGCGGCACTGTATCTGGCGGGAGCGGGCGTCGGCACGCTGACGTTGGCGGACGATGATGACGTTCATCTGAGCAACCTGCAGCGGCAAATATTGTTCACCACCGATGATATCGCCCGCCCGAAAGCACAGGCGGCAAAGCGACATCTGGCACGCCTTAATCCGGACAGCGAGCTGGTCGTCCTTGAGCAGCGGCTGACCGGTGAGGCGCTCCGGCATGCGGTAGCGCGTGCCGACGTGGTGCTCGACTGTACCGACAACATGGCGACGCGCCAGGAAATTAACGCCGCCTGCGTGATGCTCAACACTCCGCTCATCACCGCCAGCGCTGTGGGCTTTGGCGGCCAGCTAATGCTACTGACGCCACCGTGGGAACAAGGCTGTTACCGTTGCCTGTGGCCGGATGATGTAGAGCCGGAACGCAACTGCCGCACCGCCGGCATCGTCGGCCCGGTTGTGGGCGTGATGGGCACCTTGCAAGCGCTGGAGGCGATTAAATTACTCAGCGGCATTGAAACTCCCAGTGGGGAGCTACGCCTGTTCGACGGTAAAACCAGCCAGTGGCGCAGCCTCGCGCTGCGTCGTGCCAGCGGCTGCCCGGTCTGCGGAGGACAACATGCAGATTCAGTTCAATGATGAGCCGATGCAGTGCGCCGAGGGACAAACCGTCAGCGGGCTGCTCACTGCGCTAAATCAACTTAAACCGGGAGCGGCGCTGGCGCTCAATCAGCAGATCCTGCCGCGCGAGCAGTGGGAGCAGCAAATCGTGCAGGAAGGCGACCAGATCCTGCTTTTTCAGGTTATTGCAGGGGGTTGATATGTTACGTATTGCCGACAAAACGTTTGATTCACATCTGTTCACCGGCACCGGAAAATTTGCTTCGTCGCAGCTGATGGTCGAGGCGATTCGCGCCTCCGGCAGCCAACTGGTGACGCTGGCGATGAAGCGCGTGGATTTGCGCCAGCACAACGATGCCATTCTGGCCCCACTTATCGACGCGGGGGTGACGCTACTGCCTAACACCTCTGGGGCGAAAACCGCGGAAGAGGCTATTTTCGCCGCCCAGCTGGCACGTGAAGCGCTGGGCACAAACTGGCTAAAATTAGAAATCCACCCGGACGCCCGCTGGCTATTGCCGGATCCGATTGAAACGTTAAAAGCCGCGGAAGCATTGGTGAAACTGGGCTTTGTGGTGCTGCCCTACTGCGGCGCGGATCCGGTGCTGTGTAAGCGGCTGGAAGAGGTCGGCTGCGCGGCGGTAATGCCGCTCGGCGCGCCCATCGGTTCTAATCAGGGACTGGAAACGAAAGCGATGCTGGAGATTATTATCCAACAGGCAACCGTACCGGTGGTGGTTGATGCGGGTATTGGCGTCCCCAGCCACGCCACACAGGCGCTGGAAATGGGTGCCGACGCAGTGCTGGTCAACACGGCAATCGCCGTGGCCGACTGCCCGGTCACGATGGCTACCGCCTTCCGTCTGGCGGTTGAAGCGGGCCTTCTGGCGCGCCAGGCGGTACCAGGAAGCAAAAGTTCGCAGGCAAGCGCCACCAGCCCGTTAACCGGATTCCTGGAGGCCTTCGTATGAAAACGTTCAGCGACCGCTGGCGCCAGCTTGACTGGGATGACATCCGCCTGCGTATCAACGGTAAAACCGCCGCTGACGTGGAGCACGCCCTCAACACTTCACAGCTTAGTCGCGACGATCTGATGGCGTTGCTCTCCCCTGCCGCCGCCGACTTTCTGGAGCCGTTGGCACAGCGAGCGCAGCGCCTGACCCGGCAGCGCTTCGGCAACACGGTCAGCTTTTATGTTCCGCTGTATCTCTCGAATCTTTGCGCCAACGACTGCACCTACTGCGGCTTTTCCATGAGCAACCGTATCAAACGCAAAACGCTGGACGAAGATGAGATAAAACGAGAGTGTACCGCTATCCGTGAGCTGGGTTTTGAGCATCTGTTGTTGGTCACCGGTGAACATCAGGCAAAAGTCGGAATGGATTACTTTCGTCGCCATTTGCCCACCATTCGCCGCCAGTTTGCCTCGTTGCAGATGGAAGTTCAGCCGCTGTCAGAGGCTGAATATGCGGAGCTGAAGACGCTGGGACTGGATGGCGTGATGGTGTATCAGGAGAGCTATCATGAGGCGATTTACGCTCGCCACCATCTGAAGGGGAAAAAGCAGGATTTCTTCTGGCGACTGGAAACGCCGGACAGGCTGGGCCGCGCAGGGATCGACAAAATCGGTCTTGGCGCGTTGATTGGTTTGTCCGACAGCTGGCGGGTCGATTGCTATATGGTAGCTGAACATCTGCTGTGGATGCAGCAGCATTACTGGCAGAGCCGCTACTCCATCTCCTTCCCTCGCCTGCGCCCATGCACCGGTGGCGTTGAACCCGCATCGATCATGGACGAGCGACAGTTGGTCCAAACCATTTGCGCGTTTCGTTTACTGGCGCCAGAAATTGAGCTGTCGCTCTCCACCCGCGAATCGCCATGGTTCCGTGATCATGTGATCCCGCTGGCGATCAACAACGTCAGCGCCTTCTCAAAAACACAGCCCGGCGGTTATGCCGATAACCATCCTGAACTGGAACAGTTCTCCCCACACGACGCCCGTCGCCCAGAAGCCGTTGCTGAAGCACTAATGGCGCAAGGGTTACAGCCCGTGTGGAAGGACTGGGACAGCTATCTGGGACGCGCTTCGCAGATGCCGTAAGTCCGGAGCAATCGCATAAAACGAAAAAACCCGCTTTCGCGGGTTTTTT
>NZ_SZWS01000033.1:0-9444 GCF_005281245.1 Citrobacter sp. wls826 | reverse complement strand
CAAATACCGAAGACAAGCATTCTACGGGGAGAAACGTAGGGCGATAGGTAGCATTCATCAATTGGCGGAAATTTTCAGCGGAGAAATTGTTCTCGAATACGCTCACAGACGAAGCTAAACGTTTTTATCTTCACCACGGATTCAAAGCATCTCAACTGCAGGAACGAACTCTGTTTCTCAGGCTTTCATGATTGTAATGAGCAGAGGAGGTCAATGGCCAAACGTGGGCCACATGGGGACTTAGCTGAGTACGTATCAAATTGAATTTAACATAATGCGCGTTATGCGCACTAACGTTGTAACTGCAATATTCTAATGTCACTTTTAACCCATTTAGTGATGTCACTTTTTCTGGCATAAAGGATCCAATCCTCAGGCTATGGAGACATCAGGATACTTGTGACCATGTCAGATAAAGAACTCAGCCGGATCAATGTCATTCAGTCAGTTGTCGAAAAGCGTATGCGCCGTCGTGATGCCGCGCACCAACTTGCTCTGACCGAACGTCAGACGCAGCGTCTGATGAACCGCTTTCGTGAATCAGGTCCCGCTGGCCAGGCAAACCTTCGCCGTGGACGCCCTGGTAATCACAGACTCCCTGAGTCACTGAAGCTGCGTGTACTTTCTTTACTTCACGATCACTACAGCGACTTTGGACCAACGCTTGCCGCAGAAAAATTGCGCGAACGCCATAACATCACGGTGTCTGTTGAAACGCTCAGAAAATGGATGACGGCAGATGGACTCTGGGTTCCATACTCACGCCGCAGACCCCGTGTTCATCAACCCAGATACCGGCGTGACTGCCTCGGAGAACTTGTTCAGATTGATGGTTCTCCGCTGACTGGTTTGAAGGACGCGCACCCAAATGTTGCCTGCTTGTCTTCATTGATGATGCTACTGGCCGCCTGATGCACCTCCGCTTCGGTGAGACTGAATCAGCCTTTGATTACATGATGGCTACACGAGAGTATCTTGAACAACATGGCAAACCACTTGCGTTTTACAGCGATAAGCACGGCATTTTCAGGGTAAATAATGGTGGCTCCACTACGACCGGAGTCACCCAGTTTTGTCGTGTACTTTCTGAACTTGGGATCGAGTTGATTTGTGCCAACAGTCCACAGGCTAAAGGCCGTGTGGAATGAGCAAATCAGACGCTTCAGGACCGGCTTATCAAGGAGATGCGTCTCGAGGGAATCAGCAGTATCGAAACAGCCAACGCCTGGCTGGATACCTTCATCGCTGACTTCAATCGTCGCTTCGCAAGACCAGCAAAATACCCCAAAGATCTGCACCGACCCGTGGCTGAAAGCGACGAAGAGCTCGATGATATTTTTGCCTGGCAGGAACAGCGTAAGCTGTCTAAAACGCTGACATTCCGCTATGACAAAATGATATATCTGGTTGAACCTACTGAAGAAAATACTCGCATCGCTGGCGAAAAAATAACAACCTACGACTATCCGGACGGCACGCTGGCATTCAAATACGGTTACCGTTCACTCAAATATCAGGTGTTCGACAAACTGGAATGTGTCGAACAGGGACAAATCGTTGATAACAAACGTCTTGGGGCTGTTCTGAAGCTGGCGCAAAGCAAAATGGATGAACTCGAACGCGATGGTAAGCGTGATCGGAGCAAAAAGATGCCTAAACGACGCGCACAGGCCAGGGTTCAGGAGCAATTGAGGGCCATTAATCCCGTGCTGGCTAACCCGGAAGAGTTTCGAGCCAGCCTTAAGCGTTAATGTCCCCTCGCCTGCTTTAACTCGTCAGTAGTGGCTCTGACAGGCATGGCAATACTTACTGCCGAAGTGTGAATGTATCCCTGTGGCAGCCATTACGGAGGATAGCTTTTTGGGTGATCCTTCATAGCATTTTGGACAGAAAGGGCCATTTGGCTTTCCATCAACAGGTGAGACTCTGTAATAAAAACCATCCCGAAACTCTAATTCGTCAACACTATTAAGTTGTGCTTTAAGGGATGCAATTTCGCTTTGCAGTCCACTTATCTCTTGTTGAGCATCAGCAAGATTCATCCGAGCTTCACTAAGGCTTAAGTACAGGTCGCTGAGTTTTAGACGAAACTCAGCCTCATTGAATGCTGCTGTCGCATCCTTAAGATCTTTTGCAATATTGAAAGCCAGCTTAACTGCATTTAATCCTGCAGTAATTGATGTCATATCAGCCATTTACCTTTCCATTCCATTGACTATATAAAGACATGATTATGCAGAATTAAGCAGAGGAATAACTTTGATGAACCACATAAAAGTGACATTTGATACTGGGAAAATCAGGTGACATTTTAAGCTTGTAATAACATTCATTGCAGTAGCTAAATTGAGATGTCCATCTCTGACCCAAATTGGGTTCCGGGCCCATTTCCTCTAAAAGTCTCACCTTGTTTAGGTAATTAATTGAATTTATTTAGAAAAATTTGCTATTTTAGCATCGTTTTTTATTGTTCTTTTTAACCTGAAGTACGTCGCCCGAGAGATTCCTGTTTTTTCTGTCACTCTGCCATTCCGCACAGTTATTTAGAGCACTATTACATACGAATCCCGTTCCTTATAATGTACGGGCGTCCTTGCCGCAAGACTCCTTTTCTAGCCAGATCATCACCGTTATCATCAGATAATTATCTGATGATAAGCATTACAATGTTGCAACTTTCACATACATACCTGGCAATATGCCACGCAACTTCTGTTCCAGATCATTTTCAATATCCATTTGGTCGTAGCCCGTGCCGATATTTGTTGGAACAGAAAAAAACATACCTGTCTTGCGTGGATTGATGACAACCTCTGATTTACTTACATTAACCGCAGATAGCGTGATCATTGATACTTGACATTGCAGTTCTTGTTCACCGTTCATGCTTATATCAAGATGCCCAGAAAACATATTACGCATTGTATTGGAAATGAGTTTATTCGTCGTGAAGCCTGGGATATATTCCTCCATCTTAAGAACGAATTGGGACTGCCCTGCTAGAAATTCCCCGTGTAATTGCGTGAATAGTGACTGAGACACTCCGGCCAGAACAGCAAAAGGGAATTGTGGAGATTTTAAAATAGGTCTAATCCCATTCATTATATTTTCATTTTCAAGTTCTGAAAGAATATCATTAACTGTTCCATCGTCTAAGGGAGAGGTATTAATGTGTGTGATATTTCCACTTGCACCCAAAGGTATTTCACCACAAATGGCGTGTATTATTTTTTTGAACATTTCTGGTTTTAATTCAATTCCGTTAACGGAAATACTTCCTGCTCGTGTAATGTCTTTAATACATGTATCAAACCATGGTCTTGAATCCATTAAGTCCGGCGCGCATTTCCGAACTAAAGTATAGTTGTATTTTTTTTGGTTAATCTGTTCTGCAGCGTAGTTGATTTTTTTGCATAACAATTCAGGACTTACCGGTGCTTTAAAAATCAGATATTTATCCGGTAGTGCAGTGAAATTATCTATTTTTTCGTTACAAGAAAACTCTCCAATGACAGTAGACGCTTGGATGGGTTTTCCCAAAAGGTCTTTTTTGCCGTTGATAACATTGTTCGAGTCAGTAACAGGCTTTAACGCCAGTTGCACCAACTCCACGTTCACGTCGTCTGCGAGTGTCTGTGCTCTCCATCTCCCTGCATTGGCATAAGCGCAACGGGCTCCTACCAGAGAAGGATAAAATACCTCCTTGGTCACAGCTAGTTTCTTACCAGTCTGCCAGCTGAAGCTGTACCTTTCAGTTTCATTACGCTGCAGGGTGCATGAGCTGCCCGGTTCTGCATCCTGCAGAAAAGCCTTCAGTTTCTGAAGCTCAGGCGGCAGGTTGTTTCCCTCCTTATCCTCCAGGGTAGGAAGATGGCCATACTTAAGTAAGAAGTCCAGTTTAAAAAAGAACCGTTCCAGAGCAGCAAACACTCCTGTTTTACTTCCATCAATTTTGATCGCTTTTTCTGCCAGAGTCTGGTAACTGCTAATTCTGTCCCGCACACTTGCGTTCAGCACATCTGATATTCCTGGCATCGTCATTTCTCCTGATTATTTCTGTTTGTATATCATGCAATTCAGACAATTATTCGATGTGATACATTATATCATGATTATTTACCCTCCCTGATTGCAAAAAGTACTCATTTAACCCGCGCACTTTATATACGTTGCTTTCACATCATGGCTGGCCCATGATTTTTCCAGACCAGACGGCAGTTTGAAGTTAGTGGCGAGTACCTTATCCAGGTCAGTAGCATAAAGAGAGCCAGAAAACTCTCCCATCAACCTTTCAATAAATTCATCTGATAAAGGACGCCTTTTCTGAGTACTCAGATTCCTATTGTCCGTTATCTCGTATATAATTGCTGATATCTTTTCCGAAATATCACATCCGTTCAAATAAAGACGATTATGTGGAGAAGTCCAGACGCCTACGTTACCATCATGAAGATGGTTAAAAGTATACCCCGCCGCTCTTGTGTTCTCACTTACGCTTGCGTTGATGTATTAGTATGGCGCGCTTGCGGCCGCCTGAACTGCTAGACTTAGCCCATCCTTGTCGATTGGAAAAGTGTGTTTAACATCGATGTCCATATCCATTTATATTTGGCCGAGGGGGCGTGAACTGGCTTTCGTGAGCCCTACGGAGGACGCAATGCTTAGCGGGGGGATTTAATGACGTTGACTTAACGTCGATGTTTGTACCCGCCCCCCAGTCACTCAGCATTTATTGCTTTTCAGGTGTGCCACTATCGATGCATTACCCGTCATCGTTGCCTCAGCAGTGTTGATGTAAAAATCGACGTGCTCTTAATGTTTTTCGGCTTCGTTCATTACATAGTGACGCAGATTTTGCATTTATTACCATCATTAATCATAAATTAATCATGATTACACGTATAAGGTGTGTTACTTTTGATACCGTCATAATAAATCATTAGTTTGACTGTAGACACAACGCAGCTTAAAGCAAGAGTTTTTAATTTTGGAAAAAGTAAAAGACGAAGATAAGGTAGCAAAATTAAGAATACTGAACACCCCCATGAATGGGTGCGAGTTTCCTCTTTATGAAGATAGCAATCTTTTTGTCACGAAGAACTATTCTTTAGATGAGGATGGCTACCATCAAACCGAACTAATCCTCCCAGAGGAAGTTGTGTTCCTCCCTTCTGTGGGGATAGATTTTAATTTTGAGGTTGTCGTTAGCGAGCAAGATACTGATCATGAATTCACTATTTTCATTCGGGAGTTAAGAGAAGAAAAGTGCAATGAATATCAGGTAGAACTTAACGTGCCTTTCAGTGTTGACGGGTTAAAACTGGTCGTGGCTAAAAAAAAACGCCATGGTCTAAACAGGCACTAGGAATAAATGAAGTTAAAAATAGTGAGAAGAAGTTCTGGTTATGGCGCATCAATAGCTGGAAAATAACACTGTTATCTAGTGTTCTGTTTTTAACGGGAGTTTTGTTTTTTTTGTATTTATCCGATTCCATGACTTCTTCTTCGTCCGAAAAAGAAGAAGTCAAGAGTTTATCTGGTGCTCATGTTGATGAATATTTTGTCATTACCGGCACAGACGAAAAATTTTATGTTTTTACATCAAATCAAGAAAAAGCCATTTCCTTAAAAAGGTATGCTGATAATTTGAAGGATAAAGATCGTTATAATATAACAACGTATTCCAAAGAAGAGGAGCGAGTAAGAAAGATTCTCTCCGAGAGATATCCTGAACTGGTGCTGTATAAAATTTCATTTAACGAAATTAAGCAACCTAGTTTTATCGTCAGCGCCAAACATGCCTCATCCATAAAAAATAAAACTGAATTTAGTATATTGGTAAAAAATATCATGCCATATATTAATGATGCTAAAATAACCACTGTTGATGATGACGCCGTCATTGAAAGTGCTCGTTCGGGGCTCGAACAGTTGGGAGTTAATTATAGCATAAAAAAAAATGATGTTATGGTGAGTTTTATTGTAGAGATGAGCATTGATGACTCCCTATTATACAATTTTCAGAACTTTGTTTCGTCATTTTATCAAAAATGGGGGGCGTCAATTATAAGATTCAATCTTCTCCTTCAAGATGAAGAAGAACAGGTTTATTCTGGTGGTAAAATAGATGGTGTTACCTTCGTGAAAAAAAGTGACAATATATGGTTGTTAAAATAATGGAGTATGTTTATGGCTGATTATCCTGATTTAAAACCCACAGAACAAACATGGGGCTGGAATGGATACTTGGATGCTATTCGTCATCAATTTGATGAGGGTGTAGATACGCTTGCCAATGATGTTGTTGATGCTCTGAAAGCTTTGGCTGAATGTCCATCAGATCCAGCATTACTTGCGCAGTATCAAAGTAAGTTATCAGAGTATAATATCTATCGCAATGCCCAGTCAAATACTGTGAAAGCATATAAAGATATTGATGCAAGCATTGTACAAAACTTCCGTTAATTTTAATTGGGTTAAGAGGTATAATCTTTATGTCAGTTAATGGAATTGGTATAGCATTTAATGTCTATAATGATAATGATATTCACCATTCTGAACAAAGTGCTGGTGTAATATCTCTTGAAAAGCGTATGATTGATGCTATTTCAACTGCTGCAGTTGATGATGAGATATCAAAAATTGGGGTGTTTGAAAGATTAAGTGATCAAAATTTATTATCGTCTCCAGAACAATTATTGAAAATTCAAAATGATATCTCCGAACGAAACATTAAAATATCTTTAACCAGTGCATTGACTAAAAAGGCAGTTGATGCAGTTACCACATTAATTTCACATTAATGATAAAAATGATAGCGTTGCGTATTATTGGAATGCTTTCATTGATCCTGCTACTTACTTCCTGTAAGCAGCAGGATTTGTTGGAAGGATTGACACAGCAGCAAGCAAATGAAATTTTAGCCGTTCTTAAAAAGAATTATATAATGGGAGAAAAATTTTCTACCGGAAAAGACGGTTACACTGTTAGTGTCAATAATGATGATTTCCCTGCCGCAGTTGAGTTAATGAGGATTTATGGATTGCCTTCTCGGCCAGATATTGAAATATCACAATTATTTCCATCTGATTCTCTGGTCTCTTCTCCGATTGCAGAAAAAGCCAGACTTTATTCAGGTATTGAACAACGATTGGAGCAATCAGTAAAGCTGATTGCTGGAGTATACAATGCCAGAATTCATGTGAGTTATGATGGGGTTAAAGACACTCCTGGAAAAAAAGAAAATAAAATGCATGTTTCCGCACTAGTAATTTACAATCCTGACACAATGGAACCATCTGAACAAAAGATAGCGTCCATTAAAAGATTTTTGAAAAACAGTTTTTCGGAGGTTGAATATAATGATATTTCTGTTGTACTTACACCTGCATCTATAAGATGACGCCACCCACATTTTTTTGCTGAGATTGTGTTATGGATATTCAATTGTTCTTTCAAATATTAAATGATCCGATATCTTATCTCCATCATCAGCGTATGGAATTTAATAGGGAGATTTATAAAAACTCATTGGCCAGAACATATATGAACGAATTCATTGTTGACTATTATGGGCTTGATGTTAATCTCTCCCCCGAGGTTTTGACACATCCAACTGTTAACCTATGGATAAAAAATTGGCGCTTATTTCCTCATATTGTCTACTTGACTGGATGCTATTTGCTAAGCGAGTCATTATGTTGGCGAGGGTATATTTTCACTCAGCCCAAATGGGTGGCGGAGTTTATTTTTTCTGAGGTTTTTACAATAAAAAATCATTCAAAAAATCGGGTCATTCCTGATAAACTTACAATTATTAGTACAGGTTATCGTGCTCTTGGTGTTTGGATAGAATCCTTACCCAAGCAACTGAAATTGCGATTTGAATTAATGTTTCCGGAAAATATCATTGGATATGATGTCAATCATTCTGTTGATATAGTCATTTTAGCAAAGGTTTTAAATTATGTTAAAGAAAATCATACCGAACTCCAACTCCCGTCTTATTAATGATATTCTTCTACCCAAGGCCAGAATTTCTGAAAGTACCCAAAAAAAAAATACAGAACAAGAATTTCGCAAAAAATTAACAAAAATTTACAAGGATGCCGAAAGCAATATCAACAACCTGAAAGTTAATGCAATCGCCGAAGGATTCGAACAAGGTTTTCTTGAATTGATAACCGTAATGTCATCATATTTTCTTGATTACCAAAAAGTATTTCACACGCTTCAGAAAGACATAATGGATATTATCAGAAAAGCATTAGAAGCATCAACACAGCAACCAGATACAATTTTACACTTGTTTGATGAATGGTTAAATAGTCAACATCTGGAGGGGGATGTTATTTATATTGTTATTCCTAAAAGATGCCATTTCTTATCGTCGAAAATATCAATGAAACTTGAGTCATGTTGGGACGGGAAAGTTGATATTTCTTATTCTGAGGATTTTTGCTTTATCGTAAAAAACAATAAGCACATTATTGAGTTTAGACCTAGCGATTATTTTAACTCGTTACTTCCTTATTACAACACTACTTTCAAGAAATCGGAGCTTGAGAATTCATGTATTTCCGAAAAAGCCTATTCAGAGTTAATTGAGTCCATGAATAATAATTTGATGGCAATAAAGAATAAAAAAACAGATATGGGAAACAGCAATGATTGAAAATTTATTTTTAATTAACAACCCCATTGCAGAACAGGCAATACATTTGAGAAATGTTTTATCAGAGGACGCTATTCCGCTAAGTAATAAGTTACAGCAAGTGGCTCTAGCAGTTGACTCTAGCCCAACAACCTTCAACCACACAGGAATTAATTATTCTTATATTGAACCTTTCGTACAAGATTTTATTATTGCAATCACAAATCTCTCACCTAAAGAGGATGTTAATGATTATGCAAATGATATTTATAAAATAATTCTCGCCATCTCAACCCCGGAGAACAGAAAACCAGCCATCACAAAACCAGAACAACAAATGGCATTATTACAACAACCCCTGGAAATTATTGATAAATCCTCAGTATTATATGAACCCCTAATGGTCTTGTTCGTAGAACACTATGTACTTACAATCAGAAATGGTAAAACGGATGTGTGATATCTGCCCTGATAGCGAAAAAGGCAGCAACCATCAGGAGAGGTAATCTCACCAATATATACCATCATACTCTTTGCGATGGGATTAATCCATGGACATGGAATCTTTTATTTTTTGTAGCAATCCCTGTAAGTTTTCATGATTTTTTATTAAATCCCGCTCAATATCAATTGTTTTTTTTGATAGCAAAATCTCGTTAACATAACCAAACAATTCCGAGCAATTGTCCAGCATAAATTCTTTAAATTCTTGCAGAGCACCCTCCCCATGAATTTCTGTATACCCTGATATGTTAAAGGCTGTTGACTTAACAGTCTCAGTGCCCCCCCCC
>NZ_SZWS01000034.1:46991-48985 GCF_005281245.1 Citrobacter sp. wls826 | reverse complement strand
GTAGGCCCGGTAAGCGAAGCGTCACCGGGCAAGAAGGAATTACTGTGGGGGATTGTTGTTCTGCAGCGTCAACATCAGGCCATCACGACGCATGGTGGCGGCTTCTTCCGGCTGATGCAGTCTGTCCAGCGCGTCAGCAAGCCAGGCGTAGTCATAGGCATCTGGACGCTGTTTGAGAGCGGCACGGAAGGCGAACGTGGCTTCCTGCCATTCGCCGTGCTTCATTAGCGATTGGCCCAGCGTGCTCCACAGTAATGGGCGATCGCCGACGGCTTTAATCTGCTGGCGCAACACTTTTTCTATCTGTTCCGGGTTGTTGGTTTTCAGACGCGGGATCGGCAGCACCAGGCGGTCGTCATACTGGCGTTTAAGACCATCAATGATGACCTGCTGCGCCGTATCGTGATCGTCACACTCAATCAGATGTTCAGCCATTGCCACCTGCAGGGCAACCTGGTGACGGGTTTTACGGTTCTGGTTTTTCCACCATGCACGTAGCCCCTCGCTGCCCTGATCGGCGCGAACCTGATCCATCAGACCAACCCATGCCTGCTGTTCCAGCATCGCGCGGTGCTCGTCATCACCCACGTGCGCTTTTGCCATGGATGGAATGATATCCAGTAACGAACTCCATGCACCGGTACGAATGTAGGCCTGTTCAGCCAGACGCAGCACTTCCGGATGACGTGGCGTCACTTCCAGCAGTTTATCTACGCTGTGGCGCGCGGCGTGATTTTCATTACGCGCCAACTGCAGGCGAACACGAGTGATTTCTACCGGGATCGTATCATTTCCGGCCAGTTCGGCAGCACGCTCAAGGTGTTGGTTGGCACGAGCTTCGTCACCGCGCTGTTGAGCAGCTTCTGCCGCCAGCAGGTAATTCACTACCGGCTGTTCTGCATGATCGGCGTTTTTCGACATCAGCTTTTCAACCTGCTGATAATCGCCTTCTGCCAGCTTGAGCAGCGCCTGCTCCGTCTGCTTACGGGCGCGACGACGCTTCCGACCGACAAACCATCCGCGGGTATGCGCGCCAGTGCGGAAAATTCGGCGCAGCAGCCATTCAATCGCAAACAGGACGACCATTGCGACGATCAGAATGATCACCAGCCCCGTCACGCTGGTTTCGATATTGTAATTATCCGTCTGGATCAGTACGTAGCCCTGATGACCGGCAATCATTGGACCGACAACGATCCCGGCGATCAATAGCACAAAGAGCAATAATACTTTTAGCATCATTATTCTCCTTGCGGCGCAGTTGCCGGAGTTTCAGCTGAAGGCGCAGGAGCTGCTGCAACCGGCGCTGTGGCAGGCTGTGCCAGTAAATTACGTACGCGGGTCTGCATGAGCTTGTCGAGAAGCGCCTGGCTCTGCAGCGTTTCCGGTACGTCCATACTGATGCTTTGTTGGCTCAGTTGGTCTACCTCTTCAAGGAAAGCTTTGGTGGCTGCATCGTCGGTGTCGTAGTAGGCGCGCACCCAGGTGGAGACGTTTTCCAGCGCCTGGCGATATGTTTCCTCCTGATGACGCGGCACGGCCTGGGCGGCCACTAACAGGCGAGAACGGATATTTTCACGTAAGTAAACGTCCTGGTTCGGTGCCAGCAGCGGGACGGCGGTTTCATCACGACGGCGAACGGTGATAAAGCTGTCCATAAAGTTCTGCCAGCTTTTTTGCAGATTGACGCGCCATTCGCTGATCGAGCTGGAAAGCTCGCTGCTGTCGGAATCCATCGGCGAATCGTCGGTATCGTTGTCGGCCAGACGCAGGTTATCAATCTGGTTAGAGAGCTGATTCACTTTCAGGATAATGCCGTCATAGTCGACCTGAGTCACCGCAGAGAGGCTCGCGATATCGTCGGTAATCGCGCGACGGGCGGTAATCAGGCTTGGGTCATTCATATCCGCCAGACTGGCGTCAGCGCTTTTCAGCAGCGCCGCAGCGGTAGTAACGTCCTGATCGCTCCATAATTTGCGACCGGCCAGTTTCAC
>NZ_SZWS01000034.1:34341-46953 GCF_005281245.1 Citrobacter sp. wls826 | reverse complement strand
CAGCCTGCGCCAGCAGCCACGTCCCGGCATCGCTGCCGGAGATAGTGGCGACTTTTTGCTGGACTTCGTCAAGCTGTTTGACCAGCGCGGCTTGCTGGCGAGCGGCTTCATCCAGCTGCGTTGCCTGCTGTTTAATAATGTCTTCCAGCTCAGCTTTTTGGCTTTCTTGCGCTTTTTGCAACGCTGTAAGCTGGTTCGCCAGCGCATCGCTGGTTGCTGTCTGCGTTGTTGCCTGCTGTTTCCCCCAACCGTACAGCCCAACGCCTGCAGCCAGCGCAATAGCAATCGCCACAGCGCTCAGAATCAGCGCAGTGCTGTTCTTACTCTTTTTTTCAGTATTGACTGGCTGTGACGTGGTTTCCACGGCCTCCCTGGTCTCTTCAACCACGGCGGAGGATTTTTCTTGTTCCGTCATTATGGCATCCCATTATGAGAGTTATTGTAATGCGCGTAGTAGCGCATCGTTGTCGGCGTTATCAGCGACCTTAATATCTTGCCAGCCCAGTTCCCGGGCGAGGTGCGCCAGACGCTCACTGACGACCAGCAGCCGACAGCGTAGTAACCAGTGCTCACGATACCACTGCGGAATGAGCGACCAGAGCTGTTGTAGCATCTCTCCGCTGGTGACAACCACCGTGGTCACACCACGAGATTGCCAGCGCATCGCTTCTTCTGCACCATCGTAATATTTTGCACTGCGTTGATAACATTCACAAAAATCGACATCAGCTCCGCGTGCTGTCAGGGTTTCACCTATCAGCTCACGGCCACCATTGCCGCGTAATATCAGCGCGCGTTTTCCCGCAATATTTTGTAATTCAGGTAATTGTAGCAAGACTTCGCTAATTTCCCGATCCAGAGGGTAGTGAATATTGAAACCGCTAACGGTATGCAGCGCCAGCGCCGTTGTGCGACCAATGGCAAAATAACGCGGAAGGGAGGGCCAGCTTTTCCCTTGTTGCTGAAGCTCGGCATCTGCAAAGGTGACGGCGTGCTGCGAGAGGGCGAAGACCAGATCGTTTTCCGTCAGCGCCGATAGTCGGAAAGCAAGCGTTGCCAGTTCCCGACCGGGCGAAAACTCGATGAGCGGAAAGCTCCAGGCCACCTGCCCCAGTGTGCGCAGACGGCTCACTAACTCTTCCCCTGCGGGAGACGGGCGGGTGACCAGAATACTCATGCGGGGGCTTCTCCGTTGTAAACTTCAGCCAGAATGGTGCGCGCACCGTTCTCCAGCAGCTCTTCAGCCAGAGAGATGCCCATCTGTTCAGCTTCCTGCGCGGCGCCGCGACGTTCTCCGCATACCATCTGCGAACCGTCAGGCGCGCCGACCAGCGCCCGCAGCCAAATCTCACCGTTAATGAGTTCTGCATAACTGCCGATAGGGACCTGACATCCCCCTTCCAGGCGGGTATTCATGGCGCGTTCGGCTTTGACGCGCAGCGCCGTCTCTTCATGGTTGAGCGGCGCTAACAGCGCCTGAGTGCGCATATCATCCAGTCGACATTCTATGCCAACTGCGCCTTGCCCGACAGCGGGTAGGGAGACTTCCGGCGGCAGAGCGGTGCGGACTCGCGACTCAAGACCTAAACGTTTTAATCCGGCGACCGCCAGAATAATGGCGTCATAATCGCCGTTATCCAGTTTGCTCAGACGCGTACCTACGTTACCGCGCAGTGAACGGATGACGAGATCCGGGCGACGCTTTGCCAACTGGCACTGGCGACGCAAACTGGATGTCCCGACGATACTGCCTGCCGGGAGTTCATCCAGCGTGTTGTACTTATTTGAGACGAAAGCATCACGCGGATCCTCTCGCTCGCAAATGGTGACCAGTCCAAGACCGTCAGGGAATTCAACCGGCACATCCTTCATAGAATGCACGGCGATATCGGCGCGTTTTTCCAGCAGCGCGACTTCCAGCTCTTTAACAAACAACCCTTTCCCCCCGACTTTCGCCAGCGGGGTATCAAGGATCACATCGCCACGGGTTACCATCGGAACCAGTTCCACGATCAGACCGGGGTGGTTTGCCATTAAGGCGTCTTTGACATAATGTGCCTGCCAGAGCGCAAGGGGGCTTTGGCGTGTGGCAATTCTCAAAACATTGTCTAACATGCTTGTTACCGTCATTATCAATCATTGACCATCCTAACATCCTTATCAAAGGGATGTCAGCGTTACGCTCAAACGTGAGTGAGAGGAAAAGGCGCTGCATCATCACTGGCAGTGAATAATGACGAGAAACCTCCCGACCGTATGAAGGAATTTACACGTAACGAACGGTGCTACACTTGTATGTAGCGCATCTTTCTTTACGGTCAATGAGCAAGGTGTTAAATTGATCACGTTTTAGACCATTTTTTCGGCTGTACAGCATAAAAAAATATGGGCGAAAAAACAGGTAACGGTTATTTTTGACATACGGTTTATCCGAATTGATGACGATTATTGTGAGCGCTTGTGCCGCAGCAATCGACAACATGACGGATAGCAACATCAGGCGATACGTCTTGTACCTCTATATTGAGACTCTGAAACAGAGACTGGATGCCATAAATCAACTGCGTGTGGATCGCGCGCTTGCTGCCATGGGACCTGCCTTCCAGCAGGTATACAGTCTGCTGCCGACATTATTGCACTACCACCATCCGCTGATGCCGGGTTACCTTGATGGTAACGTTCCCAAAGGCATATGCCTTTACACGCCTGATGAAACCCAACGCCACTACCTGAACGAACTGGAACTGTACCGCGGTATGTCACCGCAGGATCCTCCCAAGGGCGAACTGCCTATCACCGGCGTTTACTCAATGGGCAGCACCTCTTCGGTAGGGCAAAGCTGTTCCTCTGACCTTGATATTTGGGTCTGCCATCAATCCTGGCTGGATAGCGAAGAGCGCCAGCTGCTGCAGCGTAAATGTAGCCTGCTGGAAAGCTGGGCCGCCTCGCTGGGCGTGGAAGTCAGCTTCTTCCTGATTGATGAAAACCGTTTCCGCCACAATGAAAGCGGCAGTTTGGGTGGTGAAGACTGTGGCTCGACGCAGCATATCCTGTTGCTTGATGAATTCTATCGCACCGCTGTGCGTCTCGCGGGTAAACGTATTCTGTGGAATATGGTGCCGGGCGACGAAGAAGAGCATTACGACGATTACGTCATGACGCTTTACGCACAGGGGGTGTTAACGCCAAACGAATGGCTGGATCTCGGCGGACTCAGTTCGCTCTCCGCCGAAGAGTACTTTGGCGCCAGCCTCTGGCAGCTGTACAAGAGTATCGACTCCCCGTACAAAGCGGTATTGAAAACGCTGCTGCTGGAAGCTTATTCCTGGGAATACCCCAATCCACGCCTGTTGGCGAAAGATATTAAACAGCGCCTGCACGATGGCGAGATCGTCTCTTTTGGTCTCGACCCTTACTGCATGATGCTGGAGCGCGTTACCGAGTACCTCACGGCGATCGAAGACCCGACTCGTCTGGATTTAGTGCGTCGATGTTTCTACTTAAAAGTGTGTGAGAAACTGAGCCGCGAGCGCGCCTGTGTGGGCTGGCGTCGTGAAGTATTAAGTCAGTTAGTGAAAGAGTGGGGCTGGGATGACGCCCGTCTGACCATGCTGGATAACCGCGCTAACTGGAAGATTGACCAGGTACGCGAAGCGCATAACGAACTGCTCGATGCGATGATGCAGAGCTATCGTAACCTGATCCGTTTTGCCCGCCGAAATAACCTCAGCGTGAGCGCCAGCCCGCAGGATATCGGCGTGCTGACCCGTAAGCTGTATGCCGCGTTTGAAGCATTGCCAGGTAAAGTAACGCTGGTGAACCCGCAGATATCTCCGGATCTCTCGGAACCGAATCTGACCTTTATCCATGTGCCGCCGGGCCGTGCCAACCGTTCGGGTTGGTATCTCTATAACCGCGCGCCTAACATGGACTCGATCATCAGCCATCAGCCGCTGGAATATAACCGCTACCTCAATAAACTGGTGGCGTGGGCCTGGTTCAACGGCCTGCTGACCTCGCGTACGCATTTATTTATTAAGGGCAACGGCATTGTTGATTTGCCGAAGCTGCAAGAAATGGTCGCCGACGTGTCGCACCACTTCCCGCTGCGACTGCCAGCGCCAACGCCGAAAGCGCTCTATAGCCCGTGCGAGATTCGCCACCTGGCGATTATCGTTAACCTTGAATATGACCCGACGGCAGCATTTCGCAATCAGGTGGTACATTTTGATTTCCGTAAGCTGGACGTCTTCAGCTTTGGTGAAGAACAAAATTGCCTGGTGGGTAGCGTCGACCTGCTGTACCGCAACTCGTGGAATGAAGTGCGTACGCTGCACTTCAACGGTGAGCAGGCGATGATTGAAGCGTTAAAAACGATTCTCGGCAAAATGCACCAGGATGCCGCGCCGCCGGATAGCGTCGAGGTCTTCTGCTATAGCCAGCATCTGCGCGGTTTAATTCGCACCCGTGTACAGCAACTGGTGTCTGAGTGCATCGAGTTGCGCCTCTCCAGCACCCGTCAGGAAACCGGACGCTTCAAAGCGCTGCGCGTTTCTGGTCAGACGTGGGGTCTGTTCTTCGAGCGCCTGAATGTCTCGGTACAGAAGCTGGAAAACGCGATTGAATTTTATGGCGCGATTTCACATAACAAACTGCACGGGCTTTCCGTTCAGGTTGAGACCAATCATGTGAAACTTCCGTCAGTGGTTGACGGTTTTGCCAGCGAAGGGATCATTCAGTTCTTTTTCGAAGAAACGGGTGATGAGCAGGGCTTTAATATCTACATTCTGGATGAGAGTAATCGGGCTGAGGTGTATCACCACTGCGAAGGTAGCAAAGAGGAGCTGGTACGCGATGTCAGCCGTTTCTACTCGTCGTCGCACGATCGCTTTACCTACGGCTCCAGCTTCATCAACTTTAACCTGCCGCAGTTCTATCAGATTGTGAAAACCGATGGGCGCGCGCAGGTGATCCCGTTCCGTACCCAGCCGATTAGCGCCGTGCCGCCCGTCAGTCAGGAAAACGACACTCCGCTGTTGCAGCAGTATTTCTCGTGAGCATGATGCCGGATAAGCGAAGCGTATCCGGCAATAAAACTTAACGGAAGCTCACCTCTTCACCCGCCTGCTGTGTCGCCGCCTGTTCTAGCAGATCCCAGAACGTTTCGCCGCTACGATCGCAGATCCACTCGTCGCCTTTCAGGTCAAAGTGGTAGCCGCCCTGTTTGGTCGCCAGCCACACCTGATGCAGCGGCTCCTGACGGTTAATAATAATTTTGCTGCCGTTTTCGAAGCTGATGGTCAGCACGCCGCCGTTGATCTCACAATCGATATCGCTGTCGCCGTCCCAGTCATCCAGACGCTCTTCAATGGTCATCCACAGGGTGTCAGCAAGGCGATGAAATTCACTGTCGTTCATTTTCTTATCCTGTTTTTCGTGATGACGGCAGTATAACCTGAAACAAAACGCGTTGCAGATTACAGGCTAACTCTTGCTTTTACGCCTTCTCCTGCGATGATAGAAAACAGAAAGCATGAACTTTACAGGCAATCGATAATGAAAAACGTGTTAAAGCCACTCGCTGTCATTTTTACTCTGTTCAGCCTGACGGGCTGTGGGCTAAAAGGCCCGCTCTATTTCCCGCCAGCAGATAAAACCGCGCCGCCTCCGACCAAGAGCGTTCAGCCGCAATCGCAATCCACCACGCCAGAGAAAAACGATCGTGGGATTAGTGACGGGCCTTCTCAGGTGAATTACTGACGGCAGGAATAGATGTATATTTCTGTACCCGCGTGAACGGAGTGAATGATGCAATTCTCTAAAATGCATGGCCTTGGCAACGATTTTATGGTCGTCGACGCGGTAACGCAGAATGTCTTTTTCTCACCAGAGCTGATCCGCCGCTTGTCCGACAGGCATCTCGGCGTTGGATTTGATCAACTGCTGGTGGTTGAACCTCCGTATGATCCGGAGCTGGATTTCCACTACCGTATTTTTAATGCCGACGGTAGTGAAGTGTCACAGTGTGGCAATGGCGCCCGCTGTTTTGCCCGCTTTGTTCGCCTGAAAGGGCTGACCAATAAGCGTGATATTCGCGTCAGTACCGCTAATGGTCGTATGGTATTAACCGTAACCGACGACGAGCTGGTACGGGTGAATATGGGTGAACCCAATTTTGAACCCGCTCAGGTTCCGTTTCGCGCCAACAAAGCAGAGAAGACCTATATTATGCGCGTGGCTGAACAGACAGTATTGTGCGGCGTGGTTTCAATGGGGAACCCGCACTGCGTAATTCAGGTTGATGATGTTGATACGGCCACGGTAGAAACGTTGGGGCCGGTTCTGGAAAGCCACGAACGCTTTCCTGAACGCGCCAATATCGGATTTATGCAAGTGGTAAAGCGCGAGCATATCCGGCTGCGCGTCTATGAGCGCGGCGCGGGTGAAACGCAGGCCTGCGGCAGCGGTGCGTGCGCCGCTGTTGCGGTTGGTATCCAGCAGGGCCTGCTGGCAGAAGAAGTGAGGGTGGAATTACCGGGCGGTCGACTTGATATCGCCTGGAAAGGTCCGGGTCATCCGCTGTATATGACTGGCCCGGCGGCACATGTCTACGACGGATTTATTCACTTATGAAGCAACCAGGGGAAGAACTACAGGAAACGCTCATGGAGCTGGACGACCGGGCGGTCGTCGATTACCTGCAACGTAATCCTGAGTTTTTTATCCGTAATGCCCAGGCAGTTGAAGCGATGCGTGTTCCGCACCCGGTGCGGGGCACGGTCTCTTTAGTGGAATGGCATATGGCGCGGGCACGTAATCATATCAACGTGCTGGAAGAGAATATGGCGTTGTTGATGGAACAAGCCAACGCCAATGAAAGCCTGTTCTATCGACTGTTAAATCTGCAAGCACGGCTGGTATCGGCCAGCAGTCTTGACGACATGCTGATGCGATTTCATCGCTGGGCGCGTGAGTTAGGGCTGGCTGGGGCGACGGTTCGTCTGTTCCCGGATCGCTGGCGACTTGGTGCGCCATCAAAATTCACTCATCTGGCATTAAGCCGTCAGGCTTTTGAACCGCTGCGTATTCAGCGTCTGGGCCAGTCACTGCACTATCTTGGACCGCTCAATGGCCCGGAACTTCTGGTCATGATGCCCGAAGCGAAAGCAATAGGCTCGGTGGCGATGTCGATGTTGGGGCAAGATGGATCCCTGGGCGTGATGCTGTTCAGCAGTCGCGACGTTAATCATTACCAGCAGGGGCAAGGTACGCAATTACTGCAGGAAATCTCGCTGATGTTGCCGGAGCTGCTGGAGCGCTGGATTGAACGCGTATGACCGACTCACCCCTTTCTCAGGATGTGGCACGCTTTTTACGCTATCTGGGCGTTGAGCGCCAGCTTAGCCCGATCACATTGCTTAATTATCAGCGTCAGCTTGATGCCATCATTGCGTTAGCCGGAGAGACCGGTCTGCAAAGCTGGCAACAATGTGACGCTTCGATGGTACGCAGTTTTGCCGTGCGCAGCCGTCGTAAAGGGCTGGGGCCGGCGAGCCTGGCGCTGCGTCTCTCCGCATTGCGCAGTTTCTTTGACTGGCTGGTTAATCAGGGCGAGCTGAAAGCCAATCCCGCAAAAAGTGTTTCCGCGCCGAAAGCACCGCGTCATCTACCTAAAAATATCGATGTCGACGACGTTAATCGTCTGCTGGATATCGACCTCAACGATCCCCTCGCCGTGCGCGACCGGGCAATGTTAGAAGTGATGTACGGCGCAGGGCTGCGTTTGTCTGAACTGGTTGGGCTGGATATTAAACATCTCGATCTCGACACCGGCGAAGTATGGGTGATGGGGAAGGGCAGTAAAGAACGTCGCCTGCCAATTGGCCGCAATGCAGTGGCGTGGATTGAGCACTGGCTGGACCTGCGGGGGCTATTTGGCTGCGATGACGATGCGTTATTCCTGTCAAAACTGGGCAAACGCATTTCTGCGCGTAATGTACAAAAACGCTTTGCGGAATGGGGGATCAAACAGGGGCTGAATAGCCACGTACATCCCCACAAATTGCGCCACTCTTTTGCGACGCATATGCTGGAGTCGAGCGGCGATCTGCGCGGGGTACAGGAGTTATTGGGACATGCTAATCTCTCCACTACCCAAATCTATACCCATCTTGATTTTCAACACCTGGCTTCAGTGTACGATGCGGCGCATCCACGCGCCAAACGGGGGAAATAATGCGTTTTTACCGGCCTTTGGGGCGCATTTCTGCGCTCACCTTTGACCTTGATGACACCCTTTACGATAACCGTCCCGTTATCACACGCACCGAGCAGGAAGCGCTCGCGTTTGTACAGAATTACCATCCGGCGTTGAATTCGCTGCAAAATAGCGACCTACAGCGCTTACGTCAGGCCGTTCGCGACGCTGAGCCGGAAATCTACCATGACGTTACCCAATGGCGTCACCGCGCCGTAGAGCGCGCTATGCTGGAGGCGGGATTGTCAGAAGCAGAAGCCAGAATGGGGGCGAATGCGGCGATGATGAATTTCGCCAAATGGCGTAGCCGCATTGACGTCCCGCAGGCGACGCATGACACGCTGAAGGCGCTGGCCCGCAAATGGCCGCTGGTGGCGATCACCAACGGTAACGCACAGCCAGAACTGTTCGGCCTGGGCGATTACTTTGAGTTTGTGCTGCGCGCCGGTCCCGACGGGCGATCAAAACCGTTCAGCGACATGTATGCGCTGGCGGCGGATAAACTGAAAATGCCTGTGGCTGAGATTCTGCATGTGGGCGATGACCTGACGACAGACGTGGCGGGGGCCATCCGTTGCGGTATGCAGGCCTGCTGGATCAAACCGGAAAATGCCGACCTGATGCAAACCGCAGACAGCCGTTTGCTGCCGCATATCGAAATTTCACAGTTGGCATCTCTGACCTCGCTGATATAATCACCAGCAGAACTCTGTATATATACCCAGCTTTTTGGCGGATGGCGCTACGCTTATCCGCCTTACCTACTTTTACGCGGCGGTGCCAATGGACGTTTCTTACCTGCTCGACAGCCTTAATGATAAACAGCGTGAAGCGGTGGCCGCGCCACGCAGCAACATGCTGGTTTTGGCCGGCGCGGGGAGTGGTAAAACTCGCGTGCTGGTGCACCGTATCGCCTGGTTACTGACGGTAGAGAACAACTCGCCATACTCCATTATGGCGGTGACCTTTACCAACAAAGCGGCGGCGGAAATGCGCCACCGTATTGGCCAGATCATGGGAACCAGCCAGGGCGGTATGTGGGTGGGTACATTCCACGGTCTGGCGCACCGTCTGCTGCGCGCGCACCATATGGATGCGAACCTGCCGCAGGATTTCCAGATCCTCGACAGCGAAGACCAATTGCGTTTGCTCAAGCGTTTGATCAAGGCGATGAATCTTGATGAGAAGCAGTGGCCGCCGCGTCAGGCGATGTGGTTTATCAATAGCCAGAAAGACGAAGGGCTGCGCCCGCACCATCTGCAGAGCTATGGCAACCCGGTAGAGCAAACCTGGCAGAAAGTGTATCAGGCCTATCAGGAAGCGTGTGACCGCGCGGGGCTGGTGGATTTTGCCGAGCTGTTGCTGCGCGCCCATGAACTGTGGCTCAACAAGCCGCATATCCTGCAGCACTACCGCGAACGCTTTACCAATATCCTGGTGGACGAATTCCAGGATACCAACAACATTCAGTACGCCTGGATCCGCCTGCTGGCGGGCGATACCGGCAAAGTGATGATCGTTGGCGATGATGACCAGTCGATCTACGGCTGGCGCGGGGCGCAGGTGGAAAACATCCAGCGCTTCCTCACGGATTTCCCGGGCGCAGAAACCATTCGTCTGGAGCAGAACTACCGCTCGACCAACAACATCCTCAGTGCGGCCAACGCCCTGATTGAAAACAACAACGGGCGTTTGGGTAAAAAGCTGTGGACCGATGGCATCGACGGCGAACCAATCTCACTGTACTGCGCGTTCAACGAACTCGATGAAGCGCGTTTTGTGGTCAATCGTATCAAAACCTGGCAGGACAACGGCGGTGCGCTGGAACAGTGCGCCATTCTGTATCGCAGCAACGCCCAGTCGCGCGTGCTGGAAGAGGCGTTGTTACAAGCCAGCATGCCATACCGTATCTATGGTGGGATGCGCTTCTTCGAACGCCAGGAAATCAAAGATGCGCTCTCCTACCTGCGCCTGATCGCTAACCGTAATGACGACGCTGCATTCGAACGCGTGGTGAATACGCCAACCCGCGGGATTGGCGATCGTACATTAGATGTCGTGCGTCAGACCTCCCGTGACCGCCAGCTTACGTTGTGGCAGGCCTGTCGTGAGCTGTTGCAGGAAAAAGCCCTCGCGGGTCGCGCCGCCAGCGCCTTACAGCGTTTTATGGAGTTGATCGATGCGCTGGCGCAGGAGACCGCCGATATGCCGCTGCACGTGCAGACTGACCGGGTGATTAAAGACTCCGGCCTGCGCATGATGTACGAGCAGGAAAAAGGCGAGAAGGGTCAGACGCGTATCGAAAACTTAGACGAACTGGTGACGGCAACGCGCCAGTTCAGCTACAACGAAGAAGACGAAGACTTAATGCCGCTACAGGCGTTCCTGTCTCACGCCGCGCTGGAAGCAGGCGAAGGGCAGGCGGATACCTGGCAGGATGCGGTACAACTGATGACGCTGCACTCGGCGAAAGGTCTGGAGTTCCCCCAGGTATTTATCGTGGGTATGGAAGAAGGCATGTTCCCCAGCCAGATGTCGCTGGACGAAGGTGGGCGCCTCGAAGAAGAGCGCCGCCTGGCTTACGTAGGCGTGACTCGCGCGATGCAAAAGCTGACGCTGACCTACGCCGAAACGCGTCGTCTGTACGGCAAAGAGGTTTACCACCGTCCGTCGCGCTTTATCGGCGAACTGCCGGAAGCGTGCGTTGAAGAGGTTCGCCTGCGCGCCACGGTTAGCCGCCCGGTGAGCCATCAGCGGATGGGCACGCCAATGGCGGAAAATGATACCGGCTACAAGCTCGGCCAGCGCGTGCGCCACGCTAAGTTTGGTGAGGGCACCATCGTCAATCTGGAAGGAAGCGGTGAGCACAGTCGTTTGCAGGTCGCGTTCCAGGGGCAAGGGATCAAATGGCTGGTGGCAGCCTACGCCAGACTGGAAACGGTTTGATCGGTTTGGCTTTGCCGGATGGCGACGCTGGCGCGTCTTATCCGGCCTACAGACCGGGTAACATTTTGATTTCCAGGCCGGACGAGGCGAAGCCGCCATCCCGCTATCTGTCGGTTAATATTCTGAAATCATAGATAAATAATTCCCCTCTGCTAACCTTTTTGTATAAGGGGAAATTATTACTTTTTCGCCATCTGTTGCGTGTTGACGTCAAAATTTTGCTGGCGTAACATGCGCGCACGATTACGCTAAGAGGACATTCGCCTTGGACACACCCAGTAGATACTGGCTCATTATCCTGTCATCCAGGATCAACTCCTAAGGCTATCCCTTTTTGCTGATAGCCTTCGCGGTTGTCAGCGACCTTCTGTTTTTTCCCGTCGCGCTGAGTCAGGCTGTTTAATGGTCTGAAACCCAATTTGTTTCTGTGTGCCCTCCGAACTGTCCGATAATTTTTTGCATTGGGAGTCCCGGTCATGCTGAGCGCATTTCAACTGGAAAACAATCGTTTAACTCGCCTTGAGGCAGACGAAATCGAGCACCTGGCCAGTTCGGTTTGGGTCGATTTAGTCGAGCCGGATGACGAAGAACGAAACCGTGTGCAAAAGGACTTGGGCCAGAATCTGGCTACGCGCCCTGAACTGGAAGACATCGAAGCATCTGCGCGTTTTTTTGAAGACGAAGACGGTCTGCACATTCACTCCTTCTTCTTCTATGAAGATGCCGACGATCACGCGGGTAACTCAACCGTCGCATTTACCATTCGCGAAGGTCGCCTGTTTACTCTGCGCGAGCGCGAGCTGCCGGCATTCCGCCTGTACCGCATGCGTGCGCGTAATCAGGCGATGGTGGATGGCAATGCCTACGAGCTGCTGCTCGACCTGTTTGAAACTAAAATTGAACAGTTGGCGGATGAGATCGAAAACATCTACAGCGACCTGGAAAAACTCAGCCGTGTGATCATGGAAGGGCGTCAGGGTGATGAATATGACGAAGCGCTTTCGACGCTGGCGGAACTGGAAGATATTGGCTGGAAGGTCCGCCTGTGTCTGATGGATACCCAGCGCGCACTGAACTTCCTGGTGCGTAAAGCGCGTTTGCCGGGGAGTCAGCTGGAACAGGCGCGTGAGATTCTGCGCGATATCGAATCCCTGCTGCCGCACAACGAATCACTGTTCCAGAAGGTTAACTTCCTGATGCAGGCGGCGATGGGCTTTATCAATATCGAGCAGAACCGCATCATCAAGATCTTCTCGGTGGTCTCTGTGGTGTTCCTGCCGCCGACGCTGGTGGCTTCCAGCTACGGGATGAACTTTGAGTTCATGCCGGAACTGCACTGGAGCTTCGGTTACCCAGGGGCGATTGTCTTTATGATGCTCGCGGGTCTGGCACCGTATCTGTACTTTAAG
>NZ_SZWS01000034.1:17663-34274 GCF_005281245.1 Citrobacter sp. wls826 | reverse complement strand
CGGATGGCGGTTACGCCTTATCCGGCACTTCTTCAGCTCCGACGTACCCGTCGTTGCGTATAAATCGCATCCATCACGAAAACTGCCAGCGCTACCCAGATAAACGCAAACGTGACCATTTTATCCGCTCCCGGAACTTCACCGTAGAAAGTGACGGCCAGCAGGAACATTAGCGTGGGTCCGATATACTGGAAGAAACCCAGCGTGGACAGACGCAGGCGGGTCGCCGCGCCGGTAAAGCACAGCAGCGGAATGGTGGTCACGACACCTGCAGCAATCAGCAGCAGATTGAGTGACATGGGGTTTTGACCCATATGGCTGGTTGGGCTGTCCGCGATGCCAAACAGATAGATAGCCGCAACAGGTAAAAGCCACAGGGTTTCGATCAGCATGCCGGTTTGTGCTTCGACGGCAATCTTCTTGCGTACCAGACCATAGAAAGCAAAGCTGAACGCCAGGCCCAACGCGATGATTGGCAGCGATCCGAAGGTCCACAGCTGTACCAGTACGCCGCAGGCGGCTAACAGTACCGCCAGCCACTGCATGCGACGAAAGCGCTCGCCGAGGAAAAGCATTCCCAGCACAATATTCACCAGCGGGTTAATAAAATAGCCCAGGCTGGCTTCCAGCATATGATGATTATTGACCGCCCAAATGAACAGCAGCCAGTTTCCACCGATGAGCACTGCAGAGAGCGCCAGCAGGAAGATCTTCTTTGGCGTTTGTAGCAGCGTTTTGATGCCCGACCACTGGCGGCTGATGCTCATCAGTACCACCATAAAGAAAAATGACCAGATGACGCGGTGCGTCAGGATCTCATCCGCCGGGACATAGTAAATCAGCTTGAAGTAGGCAGGAGCGATACCCCAAATAAAATAAGCAGCAAGAGCGAGTAACACGCCCTGCCGCGTTTGTTTAGCATCCATCGGGAAAACTCATTTCAGAAATGTAACAGCAGTTTACCTTTTTTTGGGCACTTACCCCACCATATAAGTGGCGGTTGCGCTGGCAATATAAAGCTGTTCTTCGTTATGCAGTTCCACGCGCGCAACGGCGACTTTATTCCCCGCCCGCAGCAGGCTGCTGGTAGCGGTAAAGCGATTTCCTCTCCCCGGGCGCAGGTAATCAACGCGCAAATCGATTGTTCCCATACGTGACATTCGCTGACGCAGTTCGTCCTCGCTGATCGTCTCATGGCGGGTCAGCGTACTGCCAACGCACACCAGCCCGGCGGCAACGTCCAGCGCCGACGCGATCACGCCGCCATGCAGAATGCTTTGCGCCCAGTTACCGACCATCATCGGTTGATTATTAAAGGCTAATTGAGCAAATTCTTTCTCATAGCGTTCAAGCTCCAGACCCAGAGCCCGGTTAAACGGCATATGATAGACAAACATTTCACCCACTAACTTCAGCGCTTCCTCAGCAGTAAGTACGGCAGACATACGATCCCTACATCTCAATGGTTAATGAAATGTTGATATTATGCTTATTATTTGTTGTTTTCTACTTTAGGACGGGATAACTAACGAGGAACTCGCTAAGTATGTAGAATACTTGCCAGATAATTATACAATTCATCAATATTTTGGTTCAGGAGAACATTACCGATGCGGGCGATTCTGGGATGGTTACTACCAGCAGTCATGCTGCCGTTGACCGCGTATGCGCAGGAAGCGACAGTGAAAGAGATTCATGATGCACCGGCGGTTCGCGGCAGTATCATCGCCAACATGCTGCAGGAGCATGACAACCCTTTCACGCTTTATCCTTATGAGACCAACTATCTCATCTACACCAATACCAGCGACATGAATAAAGAGGCGATCAGCAGCTATAGCTGGTCCGAAAATGCGCGCAAAGATGAGGTTAAGTTTCAGCTAAGCCTGGCGTTTCCGCTCTGGCGCGGAATATTAGGCCCGAACTCGGTACTCGGCGGTTCCTATACCCAGAAGTCCTGGTGGCAGCTTTCGAACAGTGAAGAGTCTGCGCCATTTCGCGAAACCAACTATGAACCGCAATTGTTCCTCGGTTTCGCCACCGACTATCGCTTTGCCGGTTGGACGCTCCGCGATGTCGAAATGGGCTATAACCATGACTCCAATGGTCGATCCGACCCCACCTCACGTAGCTGGAACCGCCTTTACACCCGGCTGATGGCTGAAAACGGTAACTGGCTGGTGGAAGTTAAGCCGTGGTACGTTATCGGCAGCACTGACGATAACCCTGATATCACCAAATATATGGGCTACTATCAGTTAAAAATGGGTTATCACCTGGGTGACGCGGTGATCAGTGTGAAAGGTCAGTACAACTGGAATACCGGCTACGGCGGCGCAGAGCTGGGGGCCAGTTATCCCATTACCAAGCATGTGCGTCTTTATACCCAGGTCTACAGCGGCTACGGCGAATCACTGATTGACTACAACTTCAATCAGACCCGTGTTGGCGTGGGTGTAATGCTTAACGATATCTTCTGACAGGTATTGAGAGTATTTTAATCATTGCAGTTTCTCTCTCAGGCGCTGAAAATAGCGCCTGTTTTTATTTCAGGCTAATGGGGTTAATGTGGCGCAGGCGGAAGTGTTGAATCTGGAAATGGGCGCTAAACAGGTTTTGCAGGAAACCTTTGGCTACCAACAGTTTCGCCCTGGTCAGGAAGAAATCATTGATACCGTGATCGCTGGTCGCGACTGCCTGGTCGTTATGCCGACCGGTGGCGGAAAATCCCTGTGCTATCAAATTCCCGCATTATTGCTTAACGGCCTCACCGTTGTTGTTTCTCCGCTGATTTCTCTGATGAAAGATCAGGTCGATCAACTGCTTGCCAACGGCGTGGCGGCAGCGTGTCTGAACTCCACCCAAAGTCGTGAGCAGCAGCTTGAGGTGATGGCAGGCTGTCGTAGCGGGCAGATTCGCTTACTGTACATTGCGCCCGAACGCCTGATGCTGGATAACTTCCTTGAAAATCTGGCGCACTGGAACCCGGTGCTGCTGGCGGTTGATGAAGCGCACTGTATTTCGCAGTGGGGGCATGATTTCCGCCCGGAATACGCCGCGCTGGGGCAGTTGCGTCAGCGTTTCCCAACTCTGCCGTTTGTCGCGCTGACCGCGACCGCGGACGAGACAACCCGGCTGGATATTGTGCGTCTGCTGGGGCTCAACGACCCGTTAATTCAGATCAGCAGCTTTGATCGCCCGAATATTCGCTACATGTTGATGGAGAAGTTTAAGCCGCTCGATCAACTGATGCGCTACGTGCAAGAGCAGCGCGGTAAGTCCGGTATTATCTACTGTAACAGTCGCGCTAAAGTAGAAGACACCGCCGCGCGTCTGCAAAGCCGAGGCATTAGCGCCGGGGCTTATCATGCCGGGCTGGAAAACGCCGTACGTGCGGAAGTGCAGGAGAAATTCCAGCGTGATGACCTGCAAATCGTTGTGGCGACCGTGGCGTTTGGCATGGGAATCAACAAACCTAACGTACGCTTCGTGGTGCATTTCGATATTCCGCGCAACATCGAGTCCTATTACCAGGAAACCGGCCGCGCCGGGCGTGACGGCCTGCCTGCGGAAGCAATGCTGTTTTACGATCCGGCTGATATGGCATGGCTGCGCCGTTGCCTCGAAGAGAAACCCGCCGGGCAACTGCTGGATATCGAACGGCATAAGCTCAATGCGATGGGGGCGTTTGCCGAGGCGCAAACCTGTCGTCGTCTGGTGCTGTTGAACTATTTTGGCGAGGGGCGTCAGGAGCCGTGTGGTAACTGCGACATCTGTCTCGACCCGCCAAAACAGTACGACGGACTCATGGATGCGCGCAAAGCGCTGTCGACTATCTACCGTGTTAATCAACGCTTTGGTATGGGGTATGTCGTGGAGGTTCTGCGCGGAGCGAATAACCAGCGAATTCGCGAGCTGGCCCATGATAAGCTGCCGGTCTATGGCATTGGTCGTGAGCAAAGCCATGAACATTGGGTAAGCGTTATCCGCCAGCTTATTCATCTTGGGCTGGTGACGCAGAATATTGCTCATCACTCCGCGTTACAGCTAACCGAAGCCGCGCGTCCGGTACTGCGTGGTGATGTTGCGCTACAGCTTGCGGTACCGCGAATTGTGGCGCTGAAACCGCGAGCGATGCAGAAATCCTTCGGTGGCAATTACGATCGCAAACTGTTCGCCAAATTGCGGAAGCTGCGTAAAGCCATTGCTGATGAAGAAAATATCCCGCCGTATGTGGTGTTCAACGACGCCACGCTGATTGAAATGGCTGAGCAGATGCCAGTTTCACCGAGCGAAATGCTGAGCGTTAATGGCGTGGGGATGCGTAAACTTGAGCGTTTTGGCAAAGAGTTTATGGCGCTTATTCGCGCGCACGTTGATGGTGACGACGAAGAGTAGTCAGCCAGGCAAAAAAGTGCCAGGATGGTGACTCACTGAACTATTTCCCCCGCGAGTCATTTTTATGTTAACGCTATTTTTCACCGTTGCGTTGGTGCATATCGTTGCGCTGATGAGCCCTGGTCCCGACTTTTTCTTTGTTTCTCAAACCGCGGTTAGCCGTTCGCGCAAAGAAGCCATGATGGGCGTGCTGGGTATTACCTGTGGCGTCATGGTCTGGGCTGGCATAGCGCTGCTCGGCCTGCATCTGATTATCGAAAAAATGGCCTGGCTGCACACCATTATTATGGTGGGCGGGGGGCTGTATCTGTGCTGGATGGGTTATCAGATGCTACGCGGCGCGTTTAAAAAACAGGATGTTGCGACTCCCACTCCGCAGGTTGAGCTGGCGCAGAGCGGACGCAGCTTTTTGAAGGGGCTGCTGACCAACCTGGCGAACCCTAAAGCCATTATCTATTTTGGCTCCGTGTTCTCATTGTTCGTTGGCGATAACGTGGGAACGGGCGCACGCTGGGGGATCTTTGCCCTGATCATCGTGGAAACGTTGGCGTGGTTTACCGTAGTCGCCAGCCTGTTTGCACTGCCGAAAATGCGTCGTGGCTATCAGCGTCTGGCGAAGTGGATTGATGGTTTTGCCGGTGCGCTGTTTGCGGGCTTCGGTATCCACCTGATTATTTCGCGTTAAGTTTCTTCCGGGCCGGATAAGCGCAAGCGCCTCCGGCACCTTCATCAGGCATGCCGTGCCGAGGCTAACAAGGCGCCTATCAGCATAAACAGCGAGCCAAACACTTTGTTTAACGCTTTCATTTGCTTTGGCCCTTTAATCCAGCCAGCAATGCGCGTGGCCAGCGTCGCGTAACCGATCATCACAATGATATCGACCACGATGGTCGTGACGCCAAGCACCACATACTGCATTAACTGCGGTTCCTGTGGCAGGATAAACTGCGGGAACAGGGCGGCAAGGAAAACAATGCTCTTGGGGTTGGTCAGATTAACAAAGACAGCGCGTTTAAACAGGCGGCTGCGCGATTGCGTATTCGCCATGGTGTTCAGATCGATAGCACCCGCCGCCCGCCATTGCTGAATACCCAGCCAAATCAGATAGGCCGCCCCCGCCCACTTCAGCACCTCAAATGCGATAACCGAACGTGAAAATAGCGTTCCCAGTCCTACGCCAACCAGAACGATATGAATGCCAAGTCCTGTCTGCAAACCAGCAATCGACGCGCTGGCACCGCGATAACCGTGACTGATGGCGGTGGTCATGGTGTTGATTGCGCCAGAGCCTGGAGACAAGCTCAAAATAATAGAGGTCAACAGGTAGGCGAACCACCATTCAAAGGTCATGAGAAACTCCCGGATTGTCTATTTTTATGCCACAATACGCTACTGCCGTTAGGTTGTGTCAGCGACGGCGAAAAAAACGATTTTACTTGGTCAGCGAGGCTGGATACCCGATGTTTCAGCAGCAAAAAGACTGGGAAACAAGAGAAAACGCGTTTGCTGCTTTTTCCATGGGGCCACTGACAGATTTCTGGCGTCAGCGGGAAGAAGCGGAATTTACGGGCGTGGATGATATCCCCGTCCATTTTGTGCGTTTTCACGCAGAAAAAAACGATCGCGTCATCGTCGTCTGTCCTGGACGCATTGAAAGCTACGTGAAATACGCTGAACTGGCGTATGACCTGTTTCATTCTGGTTTTGACGTCCTCATTATCGATCACCGTGGCCAGGGGCGTTCCGGGCGTATGCTTTCGGACCCGCATCGCGGTCATGTCGATAACTTTAATGACTATGTCGACGATTTAACCGCCTTCTGGCAGCAGGAAGTGCTACCCGGTCCGTGGAGAAAGCGCTATATACTGGCGCATTCAATGGGCGGTGCGATAGCCACGTTATTCTTGCAGCGCCACCCGAATCAGTGTGATGCCATCGCGCTTTGCGCGCCGATGTTTGGTATTGTGATGCGCTTTCCCGACTGGATGGTACGCCACATTCTGGACTGGGCTGAAGGGCATCCGCGGATCCGCGAAGGTTATGCGATGGGTACAGGGCGCTGGCGGGCGCTGCCATTCGGTATGAATGCGTTAACCCATAGTCGACAGCGCTATCGGCGCAATCTACGCTTCTATGCGGATGAGCCACGGCTGCGCGTTGGCGGCCCCACCTACCACTGGGTACGTGAAGGTATTCTGGCAGGCGAACAGGTTCTGGCTGGAGCAGGAGACGACGCGACGCCGACGCTGCTGATTCAGGCCGAAGAAGAGCGTGTGGTAGATAACCGCATGCACGATCGTTTTTGTGAACTCCGCGCCGCAGCGGGCCATCCCGTAGAAGGGGGGCAGCCGCTGGTCATCAAAGGCGCGTACCATGAGATCCTTTTTGAAAAGGACGCAATGCGCTCAGTCGCGCTTAACGCTATTGTCGAATTTTTCGACAAGCATAACTCATCCAGCGGAACCCGCTTTGCCTAGAGGTTGAATTTTCTTATGTATCAGGTTGTTGCGTCTGATTTAGACGGTACGCTGCTTTCTCCCGACCATACTCTGTCCCCTTATGCCAAAGAGACGCTGAAGTTATTGACCGCTCGTGGCGTTAACTTCGTGTTTGCGACTGGCCGTCATCATGTTGATGTGGGGCAAATTCGCGATAACCTCGGCATTAAAACCTACATGATCACGTCCAACGGCGCGCGGGTGCATGATTCTGACGGGAATCTGGTGTTTTCGCATAACCTGGATCGCGACATTGCCAGCGACCTGTTTGGCGTAGTGAATGCAAACCCGGACATCGTGACCAACGTTTATCGTGATGATGAGTGGTTTATGAACCGCCATCGCCCGGACGAAATGCGCTTCTTCAAAGAAGCAGTGTTTAACTATTCACTGTTTGAACCTGCGCTACTGGAGCCGGAAGGCGTGAGTAAGGTGTTTTTCACCACTGATTCTCACGAAAGGCTGCTGCCGCTGGAACAGGCGATTAACGCCCGCTGGGGCGACCGCGTGAACGTCAGTTTCTCTACGCTTACCTGCCTGGAAGTCATGGCTGGCGGCGTATCGAAAGGTCATGCGCTTGAAGCGGTAGCGAAAGCGATGGGCTACAGCCTGAAAGATTGCATCGCTTTTGGAGACGGAATGAACGATGCGGAAATGCTCTCCATGGCAGGTAAAGGCTGCATTATGGGCAACGCTCACCAGCGCCTGAAGGATCTGCATCCGGAACTGGAAGTCATTGGTCTTAATGCCGACGATGCCGTGCCGCATTATCTGCGTGAGCTGTTTTTGCAGTAATGTTTTTGTTCGTTAGTTGACCAGATGTCAACTTAAAACTTCGCTACAATGGGCGTACCTTTTGTTAAGAGACATCCATTGTGGCGTTACTCATCATTACCACAATTCTGTGGGCCTTTTCCTTTAGCCTGTTTGGCGAGTACCTTGCCGGTCATGTCGATAGCTATTTTGCGGTGCTGGTGCGCGTTGGGCTGGCGGCGCTGGTGTTCCTGCCGTTTTTACGTACCCGTGGGCATAGCGTAAAAACCATCGCGCTGTATATGCTGGTGGGCGCCATGCAGCTTGGCATTATGTATATGCTGAGTTTTCACGCCTATCTGTACCTGACGGTATCAGAACTGCTGCTCTTTACCGTGCTGACGCCGCTCTACATTACGCTGATTTATGACCTGATGAGCGGACGTTGTCTGCGCTGGAGCTACGCCTTCAGTGCGTTGCTGGCGGTGATTGGTGCGGGGATCATTCGTTACGATCAGGTGACCAGCCACTTCTGGACCGGCCTGCTGCTGGTGCAGTTGTCCAATATCAGCTTTGCCATTGGCATGGTGGGCTACAAGCGTCTGATGGAAACGCGGCCAATGCCGCAGCACAACGCCTTTGCCTGGTTTTACATGGGGGCCTTTATGGTGGCGGTCGTGGCCTGGTTCATGCTGGGGAATGCGCAGAAAATGCCTGCAACTACCCTACAGTGGGGAATTCTGGTCTTTCTTGGCGTGGCAGCGTCCGGCATTGGTTACTTTATGTGGAACTATGGCGCGACCCAGGTGGATGCGGGGACGCTGGGCATCATGAACAATATGCATGTGCCGGCCGGGCTGCTGGTTAACCTGGCTATCTGGCATCAACAGCCTCACTGGCCAAGCTTCATCATTGGTGCGGCTGTGATAGTGGCTTCACTGTGGGTACATCGAAAGTGGGTCGTTCCGCACTCCGTACAAACGGCAGGTGATCGCAGGCGTGATTCCGCGCTGAGCGAATAAACGCTTCCGTGACTGGCTGTCGCTGCTCGCCATCGCGCACGGCGGCGTACAGCCGGCTCCACAATCCATCACCCAGGGTTTTGGTCACCACCAGGCCCTGGCGTTCAAAACTCTCCACCACCCAGTGCGGTAAAGCTGCAATACCCATTCTGGCTGCAACCATCTGAATCAGCAGCAGGGTGTTATCCACGCTCTTCAGCGACGGACTAACGCCCGCAGGCTGCAAGAAATGCCGCCAGACATCCAGTCGACTCCGTTGCACCGGGTAAATAAGCAGCGTCTCACTGGCTAAATCCTCCGGCGTGATCTGCGTCTTGCTGGCCAGCGGATGGTCCGGCGCCAGTACCAGGCGGACTTCAAAATCGAACATCGGCGAGTAGTGCAGTCCGCTACGCGGCAGAATGTCGGATGTCAGCACCAGATCCAGCTCATCCTGTTGTAGCGCTGGTTGCGGATCGAACGTCACGCCGGATTTAAAGTCCATCTCCACCTGCGGCCAGTTGGCACGAAAATTCTCCAGCGCGGGCGTCAGCCATTGAATACAGCTATGGCATTCAATAGCGATCCGCAGCCGGGTTTGCTGCGGTTCGTTGCAGGCCTGCAGCGCACGACCAATTTGCGGCAACACCTGATTTGCTAACTGCAGCAAAATTTCGCCTTGCGGCGTAAAGCGCAGAGGCTGGCTTTTACGGATAAAAAGTCGAAAGCCAAGGCGCTGTTCCAGATCGCTGAACTGGTGAGAGAGGGCGGATTGGGTCTGATGCAACGTCGCCGCTGCGGCCGCCAGCGAACCACTATTCCGTAACGCCTGGAGCGTTTTCAGGTGTTTAATCTCGATCATGAAAGTCCTTCACTTCGGCATGAACAAATTGCGCTTGAGGAATATACAGTAACTGTCAATTATGGATGTGTAAACATCTGGATGGCTAAAATCCTTCGTCTTTTAAATTTATGGTGCGTTGGCTGTGTTTTTCCACCCCGGTCACTTACTTCAGTAAGCTCCTGGGATGAATAAACTTGCCACCCTCCCTAAATTAAAAATAAATAGGATTTACATATAATTAGAGGAAGAAAAATGACAATACTTAATCACACCCTCGGTTTCCCTCGCGTTGGCCTGCGTCGCGAGCTGAAAAAAGCGCAAGAAAGCTACTGGGCGGGAAATTCTTCCTGTGAAGATTTGCTAACCGTTGGCCGCGAGCTGCGTGCCCGTCACTGGGATCAGCAGAAGCAGGCGGGCGTTGACCTGCTGCCGGTGGGCGATTTTGCCTGGTACGATCACGTGCTGACCACCAGCCTGCTGCTCGGCAACGTTCCGGCTCGTCATCAAAATAAAGACGGCTCGGTCGATATCGATACCTTATTCCGCATTGGCCGTGGCCGCGCACCAACCGGGGAGCCCGCGGCGGCGGCAGAAATGACCAAATGGTTTAACACCAACTATCACTACATGGTGCCAGAGTTTACCAAAGGTCAGCAGTTCAAACTGACCTGGACCCAACTGTTAGATGAAGTGGATGAAGCGTTGGCGCTCGGTCACAAGGTGAAACCTGTGCTGCTGGGACCGGTAACTTACCTGTGGCTGGGGAAAGTGAAGGGCGAACAGTTTGACCGCCTGAGCCTGTTGAACGATATTCTGCCGGTTTACCAGCAGGTGCTGGCTGAGCTGGCGAAACGCGGTATTGAGTGGGTGCAGATTGATGAACCGGCTCTGGTGCTGGAGCTGCCTCAGGTTTGGCTGAACGCCTTCAAACCGGCGTATGACGCGCTGACGGGTCAGGTAAAGCTGCTGCTGACCACCTACTTCGAAGGCGTAACGCCAAACCTGGATACCATTACCGCGCTGCCGGTGCAGGGGCTGCACGTTGACTTCGTGCACGGTAAAGATGATGTGGCCGAGCTGCACAAGCGTCTGCCTGCCGACTGGTTGCTGTCAGCGGGGCTGGTGAACGGTCGCAACGTCTGGCGTGCCGATCTCAGCGAAAAATACGCGCAAATTAAAGATATCGTCGGGAAACGTGACCTGTGGGTAGCTTCTTCCTGCTCCTTGCTGCACAGCCCAATCGATCTCAGCGTGGAAACCCGCCTTGATGCAGAAGTGAAGAGCTGGTTTGCCTTCGCCCTACAAAAATGCGGCGAGCTGGCGCTGCTGCGTGATGCGTTGAACAGCGGTGATACGGCGGCAATTGTGGCGTGGAGCGCACCGATCCAGGCTCGTCGTCACTCTACCCGCGTACACAACGCCGCAGTGGAAAAACGTCTGGCGGCGATCACCGCCCAGGACAGCCAACGTGCCAACGCTTACCCGATTCGCGCCGAAGCGCAGCGTGCCCGCTTTAATCTGCCGGCATGGCCGACTACCACTATTGGTTCATTCCCGCAAACCACGGAAATTCGCGGCCTGCGTCTGGACTTCAAAAAGGGCAATCTGGATGCCGGTAACTACCGCACCGGTATCGCGGAACATATCAAACAGGCGATTGTTGAACAGGAACGTCTGGGGCTCGACGTGCTGGTGCACGGTGAAGCCGAACGTAACGACATGGTGGAATATTTTGGCGAGCACCTGGACGGATTCGTCTTTACCCAGAATGGTTGGGTGCAGAGCTACGGCTCTCGCTGCGTGAAACCACCGGTGGTTATTGGCGATGTCAGCCGCCCGGAAGCGATCACCGTGGAGTGGGCGAAGTATGCCCAGTCGCTGACCGACAAACCGGTAAAAGGCATGTTGACCGGTCCGGTGACCATTCTCTGCTGGTCATTCCCGCGTGAAGACGTGACGCGTGAAACCATCGCTAAGCAGATTGCGCTGGCGCTGCGTGATGAGGTAGCGGATCTGGAAGCGGCGGGTATTGGCATCATCCAGATTGACGAACCGGCACTGCGCGAAGGTCTGCCACTGCGCCGCAGCGACTGGGCGGCGTATCTGGAGTGGGGCGTGGAAGCCTTCCGCATTAACGCGGCGGTGGCGAAGGATGAAACCCAGATCCACACCCACATGTGTTACTGCGAGTTCAACGACATTATGGACTCCATTGCGGCGCTGGACGCGGACGTGATCACCATTGAGACTTCACGCTCTGATATGGAGTTGCTGGAATCGTTTGAAGAGTTCGACTATCCGAACGAAATCGGGCCGGGCGTATACGATATTCACTCGCCGAACGTCCCGAGCGTGGAGTGGATTGAAGCCCTGCTGAAGAAAGCCGAGCAGCGTATTCCGGCCGAGCGTCTGTGGGTCAACCCGGACTGCGGCCTGAAAACGCGCGGCTGGCCGGAAACCCGCGCCGCGCTGGCGAACATGGTCAAAGCCGCGCAGAACCTGCGTCAGGCGTAATTCCGTGCCGGTGGCCGGGAAGCGCAAGCGCTGACCCGGCTTACAGGAAATAGCAAGAGTTGTAGGCCCGGTAAGGCGTAGTTGCCGCCGGGCAATTAACGTTTATTTCTTCCCGCCGTATTGTGTGAACCACTCCAGCATTCTCAGCCAGCCATCTTTCGCGGACTCTTCGTGATAGCTCGGACGATAATCGGCGTTAAACGCATGTCCGGCATCGGGATAGACCACGATTTCCGCTTTTGCATTGGCGGCACGCAGCGCCTGACGCATTGTTTCAACGGTATCTTGCGGAATACTGGTGTCCTGGCCGCCATAAAGTCCCAGAACGGGGGCGTTAAGATCGGTCGCGATATCAACAGGATGTTTCGGTGAGTTGAGGGTTTTATCGCCCACCAGTTTGCCATACCACGCTACCGCCGCTTTTAACTGCGGATTATGAGCTGCATACAGCCAGGTGATGCGTCCACCCCAGCAAAATCCGGTGATCATCAACTGGTGGGCATCTCCTCCGTTACGAGAAGCCCAACTGGCGACGTGATCCAGATCGGCCAATACCTGAGAGTCAGGCACTTTGGCGACAAGGCTGCTGAGCAACGTGGGGATATCGGCAAAGTCATTGGGATCGCCTTCACGAAAATAGAGCTCTGGTGCGATAGCCAGATACCCTTCCTGAGCCAGACGGCGGCAAACGTCACGAATGTGTTCATGAATGCCAAAAATCTCCTGCACGACAATGACCACAGGCAGCGGGCCATCGGACTGTTTTGGTCGTGCGTGATACGCTGGCATATCATCGCCTTGTGAAGGTATGGACGTTACACCGGCGATAATGGCGTTATCCGGAGTGTGAACCGTGGTAGACGTCGGTGGAGATACAGCAGGTGCAAAGCCAGATTGTCGTGTTGTCATGGTATTCTCCGTACCCTTAAATATTCAGCCAAAAAGCGCATTGTTAACTATAGACACATGCAACGAACCACATTGCCTTAAACGGTCTATCTTTTGTGCAGGGCTTCCTTACATCGCATCATTTATGTGATTCAAGTCACTATTTTATGGTAATGGAATGCAATTGATTTACATCATAGTGATGACTGTCACGAAAATATGTTCATGCCTTCGGTAAAGTGTGTTTTTGCTTCTTCTGACAAAACCGATTCACAGAGGAGTTTTTATGTCTAAGTCTGATGTTTTTCATCTCGGCCTCACTAAGAACGATTTACAAGGGGCTCAGCTCGCTATCGTCCCTGGCGACCCGGAGCGTGTGGAAAAGATCGCCGCGCTGATGGATAAGCCGGTTAAGCTGGCATCTCATCGCGAGTTCACTACCTGGCGTGCTGAGCTGGATGGTAAAGCCGTGATCGTGTGCTCTACCGGTATCGGCGGTCCGTCAACCTCTATTGCCGTAGAAGAACTGGCACAGCTGGGCATTCGTACCTTCCTGCGTATCGGTACGACTGGCGCCATCCAGCCACATATCAACGTAGGTGATGTACTGGTCACCACGGCGTCTGTCCGTCTGGACGGTGCAAGCCTGCACTTCGCGCCAATGGAATTCCCGGCCGTCGCGGACTTCGAGTGCACCACCGCGCTGGTGGAAGCGGCGAAATCTATCGGCGCCACCACCCACGTAGGCGTTACCGCGTCTTCTGATACCTTCTATCCGGGCCAGGAGCGTTATGACACCTTCTCTGGTCGCGTAGTGAGCCGTTTCAAAGGCTCAATGGAAGAGTGGCAGTCTATGGGCGTCATGAACTACGAAATGGAATCTGCTACGCTGCTCACCATGTGCGCAAGCCAGGGTCTGCATGCCGGTATGGTCGCGGGTGTTATCGTGAACCGTACTCAGCAAGAGATCCCTAATGCGGAAACGATGAAACAAACAGAAAGCCACGCGGTGAAAATCGTGGTGGAAGCTGCGCGTCGTTTACTGTAATTCTCCCGTCTATTCAAAAAGGCCGACGCGTTCGGCCTTTTTATTTTGCGTAGTGCCTCGCAGGAAATTCCTTTTAAACTGGACGTTTATACAGCACAATTCTATTTTGTGCGGGTAAGTCGTTGCTGTAAGGGGGCGTTGTGGATATTTCAATTATGATGAGTGCCGTGCTGGCGTTAGCCGCAGGGCTGCTGGTGGGGTGGCTGGCAACAAAAGCGCACGCCGATCGGATCCGTGCTGACCTCATCGAAGAACGACGCGAACTGGATATTGCGCTAAGCGCCGCCCGCCAGCAGCTCTCACAAGAAGCCCACTGGCGCGATGAGTGCGAACTACTCAATAACGAATTGCGCAGCCTGCACAGCATCAACACCTCTCTGGAAGCCGATCTTCGAGAAGTCACTACCCGACTGGAAGCGACGCAGCAGCATGCGGAAGATAAAATCCGCCAGATGATCAACAGCGAACAGCGTCTGAGCGAACAGTTTGAAAATCTGGCGAACCGTATTTTCGAGCACAGCAACCGTCGTGTAGATGAGCAAAATCGCCAAAGCCTGAACAGTCTGCTTACACCGCTTCGCGAACAACTGGACGGTTTTCGACGCCAGGTTCAGGATAGCTTTGGTAAAGAGGCGCAAGAACGCCATACTCTGGCGCACGAAATTCGTAATCTGCAGCAACTGAACGCGCAGATGGCGCAGGAAGCGGTAAACCTGACGCGGGCATTAAAAGGCGATAACAAAACGCAGGGCAACTGGGGCGAGGTCGTACTCACGCGGGTGCTTGAGGCTTCCGGTCTGCGCGAAGGCTATGAATACGAAACCCAGGTCAGCATTGAGAACGATGCCCGTTCGCGGATGCAGCCAGATGTCATCGTCCGGTTACCGCAGGGCAAAGATGTGGTGATCGACGCGAAAATGACGCTGGTCGCCTATGAACGCTATTTTAATGCTGAAGATGAATACACCCGCGAGAGCGCGTTGCAGGAGCACATCGCCTCGGTACGAAACCATATCCGTCTGCTGGGGCGCAAAGACTATCAGCAGCTTCCTGGGCTGCGCACACTTGACTATGTGCTGATGTTTATCCCCGTTGAGCCTGCTTTTTTACTGGCGCTCGATAGACAGCCTGAACTGATTACCGAAGCCCTTAAAAATAACATTATGCTGGTTAGCCCTACCACGTTGTTGGTGGCATTGCGCACGATTGCCAACTTGTGGCGCTACGAGCATCAGAGTCGTAATGCGCAACAGATTGCCGATCGGGCCAGCAAACTTTATGACAAGATGCGATTGTTTGTGGATGATATGTCGGCAATTGGCCAAAGCCTGGATAAAGCTCAGGATAACTACCGACAGGCGATGAAAAAACTCTCTTCAGGTCGTGGAAACGTCCTGTCGCAGGCAGAAGCGTTTCGCAGTTTAGGCGTGGAAATTAAGCGCGAGATTAATCCTGAACTGGCTGAACAAGCCACTACGCAGGATGAAGAGTACCGCTTGCGTTCGGTCCCTGAAACGCAGCAGGATGAACCTTACCCTGATGATGAAGCGGTAAACCAGCAATCAAACTAGTCCGTTTGGGGTAGTTGAACCGGGCAGAAGGGTAGGGCAAATTGGCCCAATCTGTTACACTTCTTGAACATTTTTTGGATGAGCAGGCACTGAGATGGTGGATAATTCACAAGAAACGACGCACTTTGGCTTTCAGACCGTCGCTAAAGAGCAGAAAGCTGACATGGTGGCCCACGTTTTTCATTCTGTGGCGTCTAAATATGACGTTATGAATGACTTAATGTCATTTGGCATTCATCGTTTGTGGAAGCGCTTCACCATTGACTGCAGTGGCGTGCGTCGCGGGCAAACCGTTCTCGATTTAGCGGGCGGTACGGGCGATCTGACGGCGAAATTCTCTCGCATGGTAGGCGAAACTGGCAAAGTTGTGCTGGCGGATATCAACGACTCAATGCTCAAAATGGGTCGCGAAAAGCTGCGTAATATCGGCGTCGTGGGTAACGTTGAGTACGTTCAGGCGAATGCGGAAGCATTACCTTTCCCAGACAACACGTTTGACTGCATCACCATCTCTTTCGGTCTGCGCAACGTAACGGATAAAGACAAAGCATTACGATCTATGTATCGCGTGTTGAAGCCGGGCGGACGTCTACTGGTGCTGGAGTTCTCCAAGCCGATTATCGAACCGCTGAGCAAAGCCTACGACGCATACTCTTTCCACGTTTTGCCGCGCATTGGTTCTATGGTGGCAAGCGATGCAGACAGTTATCGCTATTTGGCGGAGTCCATCCGCATGCATCCCGATCAGGACACCTTAAAAGCAATGATGCAAGATGCCGGGTTCGAAAGCGTTGATTACTACAACCTGACGGCAGGTGTCGTTGCGCTGCATCGTGGTTACAAGTTCTGACAGGAGATTGGGGATGCCTTTAAAACCCTTAGTGACCGCCGGCGTTGAAAATTTGCTTAACACCTTTCTGTATCGTTCTCCTGCGCTCAAGTCAGCCAGAACGCGTTTACAGGGCAAAGTGCTGCGTGTTGAGCTAAAAGGATTTTCAACACCGTTAGTGCTGGTGTTTAGTGAGCGCCAGGTCGATGTGCTGGGGGCATGGGAAGGCGAAGCCGATTGCACCGTAATCACACATGCCAGCGTGTT